>JANXCS010000004.1 GCA_025060105.1 Pseudothermotoga sp.
GGCGCACTGTTACTTTCAAGATCCCTCCGCAGGATGATGGGCGCGCTCGATCCTAGAACCTACGGTGGAGCGTTCATACTGGGTGTGAACGGGCTCGTGGTGAAGGCACACGGCTCTTCAGACAGAACGGCGATAAAGAACGCCATCAGTGTCGCTTTGAAGGGTGTGGAGATGAACTTGGTCGAGACGATCGGGGGTGAAATACAACGTGTGCGGGATAGTGGGGTTGGTCGGTGATGTGACCCTATCCGATCTTGTGGAAGGCCTCGAGAGGTTGGAATATCGAGGCTACGATTCTGCGGGCGTTGCTTTCCTCAAAAACTCTTCACTCTTCATAGAGAAGAACAAAGGTAAGGTGGAAACTTTAAAAAGTAAACTCGCCGAGATGATCGGTGAAAGGATAACGATCGGCATAGCGCACACACGCTGGGCAACGCACGGAGAGCCGAACGACATCAACGCCCATCCACACACTGACTGTCAGAACAAACTCTGCGTGGTGCACAACGGGATCATAGAGAATTTCAAAGAACTCAGAAAAAGACTCGAAGAAGTTGGACACAAGTTCGTATCCGACACCGACACGGAGGTCATACCACACCTGATCGAAGAATACTACGATGGCGATCTCCTGGATGCCGTACGCAAAGCCGTCAAATTGTTGCAGGGAAGTTTCGCCATCGCGGTGATCCACGTGGACCATCCAAACACCATCGTCGGTGCGAGGAAAGGTTCTCCTTTGATCTTGACCACCAACGGCGAGATCGCCGGACTCGCTTCCGACGTGACACCCTTGCTCAAATACTCCAGAGACATGGTCTTTTTGGAAGATGGTGACATCTTCTACATCACCGTGGATCGCTTCGAGATCTTCGACGTTCTGGGAAGAAAGAAGGAACGCAAGATCGTCCGCATAGACTGGTCGTACGAGACGGCACAGAAGTTTGGTTACAAACATTACATGTTGAAAGAGATCTTCGAAGAACCCTCTTGCGTTACAGCCACGCTCACGGGAAGGATCAGATCTGGCAAGGTGAACCTGCCGGAGATAGAGGACCTTCAGGATCTTCTGAAAAAAGCGAACAACTTGAAGGTCGTTGCGTGCGGTACGAGTAGTTACGCTGCTTTGTCGTTCAAATACTTTCTCGAAAACATGTCGAACGTTTCGGTGGACGCGGAAGTTTCATCCGAGTTCAGATACAAAAAACCCAACTTCGATTCAGACACCGTCGTGATCGCGGTGTCCCAGTCCGGTGAGACGGCAGACACGCTCGAATCGATACGCTTGGCGAAGTCCAAAGGAGCGAAGATCATCGCCATCACCAACGTCGTTGGTTCCACCTTGATGCGTGAGGCGGATCGCACACTGTTACTCAACGCAGGACCGGAGATGAGCGTTGCCGCAACGAAAAGTTATGTGACGCAACTCGTACTTTTACATCTGCTCGGTTTGAAAGTGATCGAACTCAAGGACCAATGGAACCAAGAATGCGCGAAAATTTTGGACAGTCTGTTGCGCCTCCCCGAAGTGCTCGACGCCGTGCTCAACAGATCAGAACTCGTAAAGGAAATCAGCTTGAAATACAAAGACTTTCAACATTTCATGTACATAGGCAGAGGTTACAGTTATCCAACGGCACTCGAAGGGGCGTTGAAACTCAAAGAGATAAGTTACATACACGCCACCGCCTATCCAGCGGGAGAACTGAAGCACGGTCCGATCGCATTACTTGGTCCAGAGTTCCCAGTCTTCGCCATAGTCCCCATGGACAAACTCTACAGCAAGATGAAGAACAACATCATAGAATGCAAAGCGCGCAAGGCGAAGGTGATAGCGCTCACGAGTGATGATTGTGACGATGTGCACGACATCGTGGACGATACGATCAGCGTGAACAGTTTTCCTGAACAACTCTATCCGATCCTCATGGGACCCATCATTCAGCTGTTCGCTTACTACATAGCCGATGCGCTCGGACACGATCCGGACAAGCCGAGGAATCTGGCCAAGAGTGTGACCGTGGAGTGATGAGATGGAGATTTTGAAAAGATTGCTCGATGTGATGAATCAAAAAGAAGCGATCAACACTGTGGTACTAGATATGAGAAAAACCCCAATGCCTGCGGATTTCTTCGTGATCGCGACGGCAAACTCACAGACGCACATGAGCACCTTGAGAGATGCGGTGGTGGAGTTCTTCCTAGAGAACAACCACAATCTCATCTACTTCGACAAAGGTGAAGGCTACGATTGGTTGTTGATAGACGCTGGAGACATCGTCGTACACATCTTCACGGCGCACGGAAGGGAGTTCTACGATCTCGAAGGTCTCTGGAGCGATACAGCCAAGCTCTTTTAAATTTGATTGCTACATCCCAAAACGTTCCTCATCTTGTGCTTGACCACTTGCTTTATCGCTTCGCGCGCCGGACCGAGGTACTTTCTCGGATCGAACTCTTCAGGATGCAGCGCGAACACCTCACGGATGGTCGCCGTCATGGCGAGTCTCAGATCGGTGTCGATGTTGACTTTACATATACCCATCGTTGTAGCCTTCCTGATCATTTCTTCTGGCACGCCCTGTGCACCTTCGAGCTTTCCACCGTACTTGTTCGCCTTCTCAACCAAATCTGAGAGAACGCTCGAAGCCCCATGGAGTACCAGAGGAAAACCTGGCAGTCTTTTGGCGATCTCTCCGAGTCGTTCAAAATCTAGCTTTGGTTCACCTTTGAACTTGTAAGCACCGTGGCTGGTACCGATCGCGATCGCCAAAGAGTCGACGCCCGTCCTGTGGACGAACTCAACGGCCTTTTCTGGATCGGTCATAGACGCTTCCCTCTCGCTAACCACCACGTGTTCCTCGACACCGACGAGCCTGCCGAGCTCCCCTTCCACCACGACACCGCGCGCGTGGGCGTAATCGACGACTTGCTTGGTGAGCTTCACGTTCTCCTCGAAGGGCAAATGCGAACCGTCGATCATGACGGAGGTGAAGAAGCCTGTATCTATGACGGCTTTGCACAGTTCAAACGAATCACCGTGGTCCAGATGGACACAGATGGGAATATCTGGAGCATCTTCCAAGGCGGCCTGTATGAGCTTGATCAGATAGGTCTGCTTGGCGTACTTGCGGGCACCTGCAGAGATCTGAAGGATCACGGGTGCTCTCTCTTCTTTGGCTGCCTCGATCACACCTTGAAGGATTTCCATGTTGTTCACGTTAAAAGCACCTATAGCGTACTTACCGTAGGCCTTTTCGAACATCTCCTTCGAACTCACCAAAGGCATGCGCAAAACCTCCCATAGATGTCTTGAACGCTGGCGGAGGCGGTGGGATTCGAACCCACAAGGGGGCTTCGCCCCCACCGGTTTTCAAGACCGGCTCCTTAGCCAGTTCGGACACGCCTCCGTTGATATTATACTCGCGATTGGAACGTTTGAAAAGGAGGGATGCACATGATCGTGCTGGGACTCGATGGCGGTGGGACCAGCTTGAAAGCCACCTTGGTGAAGGATGGAAAGACTTTGAAGCGAAAAACGTTCGAAAAGGGTGTCAACATAAGTGCTGTGAACGTTTTGGAATTGGAACGGATCGTCAAAGAAGTGAAGAGTTGGTCTGGCCCAGTCGATGAAGTCAGAGCCGCATTCTCCGGTGCTGGAGATCCCCAAAGGAAAGCGATCCTCCGTGAATTGATCGAGAAAATATTTCCTCATTCAAAAAATTCCATCTTTTCAGACGCTGAAGGTTTGATCGTTTGTTGTTATTCTGGTCAACCTCTCACGATCGCCATAGCTGGTACAGGTTCGATCGTCGTGGGAGTGGACCAAAACGGGAAATTCATCAGGAGCGGTGGTTGGGGTCATCTGTTCGACGATGAAGGCAGTGCGTTCAGCATAGTCAAAAACATCATCATTGAAGCTTTATTGTACTTCGATGGACTTTCAGGCTTTGATCCTGTGTTCAATTCGTTGCTTGAACACTTCGGTTACGATGAACTTCCACAGCTTGCGAACCTCCAAAGATTGAGCGATTTCAAAGAAAAAATAGCTTCCTTCGCGAAAGCCATGCCCGACACGGAGCTCGTTCGAAGGATCATGAAGAAAGAGATCAAGTTACTCGTCGACAGGGTCAAGCAAGTGCTGGGCGCAACGAACGCCGATAAGGTCTATGGTTTTGGAGGTATGTTCAACAACGCCGAGTACAGAAGGATATTCCTTTCACTTTTGAAAGACGTCGAGTTCGAGATCTTGAAAATCGATGTGGACGAAGCGCTGGCAAAGAAAAAGGAGTTGATCGAGCTCAAATAAAAATTGGTCGGGGCGACTGGACTTGAACCAGCGACCTCCTGCTCCCAAGGCAGGCGCGCTAGCCGTCTGCGCTACGCCCCGACCACGGTATTAATGATACCATCAAAAACGGCACGTTTCAAGACCCGAATGAAGATTCACACTGCTTCATTATAGATGAAGAGATGAATTTGTAAGCTGTATTGTGGTTATAATATTAAACAAAGATGAACCTGAAGCTTGGGGGGTGTTTCAGGATGGTTTTGAAACGTCAGCTCATCTTACTGAGTGTGGTTGTTTCAGTGCTGGCAATTCTATCTGCTTGTCTTGCCACTGCACCGACTCCTTCTGGTCCAACTCCGCCAGCAACTCCAACAATCCCAGCAACTCCAACCTGGCAAGACATACCAGATCGAGTCACAGGGAAAGGATTGTCCGTAACTGTGAACCTCGCCGATTATCTCAACGATCCAGACAAAGTTGTAGAAACGATCGTTTTGAAAGAAGGACCTGGCAGTGTGTCCAACGGTGTTTACTCTTGGACGCCAGATTCGAAAGGCACATTCAACATAACAATCGCTGCCCGTACCAAAGCTGGTCAGGAAATAACAAAATCGTTTCGAGTGATCGTTAAACCATCTGGCACGTTCACGATCTACGTGACACAGTTCAACTCTGGCCCAGCGGTCTTGGGAGCAACGGTCATCGTCAAGGATGATTCGGGAAACGTTCGTGGTTTTGGTTCGACCGATGCGGATGGAAAAGCCTCCTTCCTCGTCAGGTTGGATTCGGCTCAAGAGTTGTTGAACGTGTTCATCAGCAAACCAACACACGCAAAGACTGTGATCTTCGGTGTAAGATTACAAGAAGATCAAACTTTTGAGCTGACCACCACCTTGAGAAAAGCTGCTTACGCTGAAACGAAAACGGAAATTCCTATATCGGTGAACGTCAAAATCTACACCAACGCCAGCAAAACCACCGAGATCGATCCGAACAACGTTACTCAAGATACAATCTACGTCAGTGTGACGGCAACACCGATCGAATTCAACGAAGGAATAAACACCATTTACGCAAAAGTGGGTGGGGTACCTGGTACCAGTTTCTTCACAGCTCCAAGGTTAATCAGTTATTCATCCTCACTTGAAGGACTTCTCAGTGTGAAAGAGTTCGATGGGCTTGTACCACTCATCGTAGATGTTTATGATCACAACGACAACAAAGTGGAAAAAATAGTATGGCTCAACGTGGTGAGGAACGCTGTTTCAGTCAATCCATACCTTGTAGAAAGGATAAGTAGCAGACCTCCTATACAACCAGATTTGATAGCCTACACGAAAAACGGTGCCAGTGAGTTTTACAGTAAACCACCCATTGAAAAGTTCAATATACCAAGACAGCCTTTGAAATTTGAAGATTTCGAGTTCGCTCCGATGGCTTCACCAGACGACAAAACGAACCTGTGGATCGAAGTCAGATGGTTGCCACATGCAAGTTCAACTCAGTTTTCCTCCACAACCCCACCGAAAGCTTATAAGATCTACAGATCTTTCGATGGGACGAACTTCGTTCCGATAGCAACTGTGGATTCATCACGAAACTTTTTCAGAGACTCTTCACCCCTCTTGAGCGTTGGCAAGGAAACTTGGTATGCCGTCGCATCGGTGTACGATGGATATGAAGCTACGAAAACTGTGATAGGTTCCGTCACACCCCTTCCAATGTTTCAGATCGAATACATCGGTCCTCTGAACGGTGCAACGAACGTTTCGAGAGATCCAACCTTCGCATGGCGGTTCAAAGGCCTTGAAGCCTACGTTCCACCAGCCAACGATACGACGCGCTCGTTGGAATACTTCTGGGATATTTGGTTGTACGATCTGACGGTTAATACCGCGGGACGCTACAGATTGGTAAATATCATTAACGGCATACCATATTACTATTTCTTTGTTCCAGCCACACCAGCCAATCCTAACCCAACGGTTCAGGTGAAATTCAGTGATTACTATATAGAGAAGAATCCTAACACGTACTGGGTAGATTTTGCTGCAGATTCTCCATATCCTTTCGACAAACTTCAAGCCAACAAGACTTATTCTTGGGGAAACGAACTTTTAGTGGCTCGATTGCTCTACAATGGACTGAGCTTGGCAGATCAAAATAAAAGATTCCTCGCCGTTGCTTACGCCGTTCATACAGACTATGCTCCTATATTTAATCCGTTCCGTGTAGAACCAGCTATTTATCATACTTTCACCACCGGTTCTAACTGAGAAGGGGGGTGTGAAAGATGAAAAGATTCGGTGTGATCTTTCTATCGATCGTTTTCGCCGTTCTGCTTTTAGTTTCATGCGTTGCACCAATTAACAGTGTGAGCGGCCAAAAACCAGTTCAAAATGAGCCAACGTCAGCGAAACAAACGAACTTGATAGTCTTCGGCCAGTTGAAGGATGGCGAATACGTCGAAGGTAAGGTGCTCGTAGGTTACGAAGATAGATCGGCGGCGATGAAAGTTGTAGAACTTTTGAAAGGAACCATCGCGGTGGATCTTCCCCAGATCAATATGATATCCATCAAGTTCAATGGAACCGTCGAAGAAGCTTACGAAAAGATCAAGTCTGCCAACATTTCCGGCATAAAGTACGTCGAACCGAGCTACAAAAGAGAGCTCATCAAACCTTTACCCGTCGATGATACAACGATCAAGAGTATAGATACAGTGAAAACCACCTCTTTGAGAGGTGAAGAAGAATTCAGCCACGCACTTTGGGGTTTAGAAGCGATCGGCGCTCCTCAAGTTTGGCCACAACTCACCGGAAGATACATCACAGTGGCCGTAGTCGATACAGGGGTGGATGGTACCCATCCTGACCTCGTCGGTCAAGTCATGGGAGGATATAAACCTTCAAGTGATGAAATCTTACCTCCAAACTCTGATTCTTCCTTCGGTGGTGCGCACGGCACTCACGTGGCGGGGACCATAGCAGCCAAACGTGATGGTAAAGGCATCGTGGGTGTGGCACCCGACGCTAAAATAATGCCTATAGTCATATTCGAATTTGATCCAATCACAGGTGATTACGTTTACGTTGGTGACGATGAAGTTGCCGAAGGAATCATCTGGGCTGTCGATCATGGTGCGAACGTGATGAACCATTCTTGGGGAGGATGGGGCTACAGTCATACGTTGAAATTGGCCTTCGATTACGCATTGGATCGTGGGGTGATCATGGTCGTTTCGGCAGGGAACGATCATTCAATTCAGCACTTTCTCTATCCAGCGAACTATCCTGGGGTGATACAGGTTGCTGCGGCGGAATACCACGGTGGTCAATACAGAACTGTGTGGTTTTCCAGCAGGAGCGATGCCATAACGGTGGCAGCACCCGGGGTGAAGGTGCTTTCAACAGTAGCTGGACAAAATTCTGTAGGCTATGAAGGTCATTCCGTAGTTTCGTCTGCAAACAATGGAACTTACGACTATTATGAAGGTACGTCCATGGCTGCCCCACACGTGACGGGCGTCATCGCACTGTTGTTGGAAAAGTATCCCAACGCAAAACCATGGCAAATTAGAAGATTGATCCAACAAACAGCTTTCGACATAGATGAACCTGGCTTCGATTACAGCTCTGGTTATGGCTTGATCAACGCAAAGAACGCTTCAACAGCATCTTTACCATCTTCAGGCGGATTGTCCTTCGATGTCGTAGTGACAGACGCTTATGAAGAATGGCGCATTCCAACGGTCTTTGTGAGGTTGAAACGTCTAAACGGTGCCGGTGGAGATTACTATGCCAAAACTGATTTTGATGGTGTGGCACGCTTTTCCAACATCGATGCTGGCCAATATCAATTGATACTCGGTGGGCCAGACAGCTGGGAAAGATGCTGGGCTCCTTATTCAGGACCTATGGGATGGGCCATCAATTGGAGAATGGAAGAAGAAAGGCAAATAGAAGAGATCGTCAATTTGACGAACGATTCGACGAAAACTTATAATTTCAGTTCACAGTTCAAATTGAAGTTGAACACAAACCTCACCACCAACGCTTCGGTGACGATCTACAACTTACTTGGCTCAATACTAGAAGAATTAACTTACACAACCAGCCAGATCGATCTGTCTCATCTTTCAGGTTTATTCAAAATCGGTGTGAGGATCGATCAACCGGCAACTGAAACTATCACGATCGAAGCCACAGTCACACTGAACGGTCATGAAATATATGTTATTGGAGAGATTGAATCTGACGCAACTTCCACGATCCTTTCAGATTTTTGGGGAGATTCCGCTTGGTGGACGGTGTTTGGATCGAATTGAAGTTGCATCTTTGAAAGGCAATGAAACCGCCTCGGGCCTTTGCTCGAGGCGGTTTTTTTGAATTTTCATGCAGTTTTGGAAGTGAATTTGAAGTTTTTGATCTTCATGTACGGTGCGACCTGTGGGGTGTATTCTGAAGCTACCGATTCGAGCTCTTTAGATATCGCTTCTATGTTCTGCGTCATTTCGAAGAAGCTTACGTTGAATCTCATGTTCTTTATCGGCTTGGTGAGTTGACCTTTTTCGATGATGAACGTACCGTCTCGAGTCATACCTGTGAAGATCGCCTCTTGGTGATTGACTATGTTCATGTAGTGGAACCTGTTCACGTAGATACCTTTTTCAGTGCTTTTGATGATCTCTTCGACTGGAACGCTACCAGCTTCCACCACGAGGTTGACCGGCGTGCTCAAATCTAGATCGTCCAAGCTGAAGGAATGACCTGTGGGTTTCTTGTTGAACCTCATCGCTGCGCCGTGGGCATAGAAAACATTTTTGAAAATCCCGTTTTCGATGATGGGCATCTTTTCTCTCTTTTTTCCACACAGATCATAAAACAGAGGTATCTGCATCGGATGCGTTGGATCGTCGAACACGTTCAGCTCATCTGGCCCTATTTTGTTGCCGAGATGTTTCGCTGATGGACTTATCTTGAGCTCGTGCGTGTAACCATTCGTGCAGAGCCAGCCAAAATACATGAACAGATCGCTCACCGCTTCGGGCCCCAGCACGACGGTGTAACTCCCTGGGTCTATCTCCACAGGTTGTTTCGACATCTTCGCGAACCTCACCGCGCGCTCGACCTTCTCATCCACGTTCAGAGCTTCATAGTTCCTCGCCACACCGGAGGCATAACCACTGCCAGAATCGTGCATCGCCACCACGTTGAAATTCACACCACCGAAAGATTGATACAAGAAAGTCCCATTCGAACTCATGATCACGTTCTCCGTGACGTTGTCGCTCACGTAACCAAAGATGAGCACATCTTTTCCAGCGATCTTCAACATCCTATCGAAAACGCTCGCCCTCTGCTCGGCAAAGACTTTCTTGAGAGATTCATCCACGTTCTCCACGGGATAACCAACCGAGACCTCAGGAAGCTTGAATTGATAGTCCAGAGGCGTTGCGACCTCGAGCATCTTCTCGAGCTTTTCACGGAGCGATTTCAAACCACTCACCGTCAAGTCGTTGCTCGTTACGAGCGCAAGCTTGTTATCCTTGGTGGCGAGAACCGATAGAGAAATCTTCCTTTCGGCAACGTTCTGGTGGATTTGACTGTTCGCAAAACGTGTGAGCGCTTGGTCTTGCTCCCAAACCACGGCGAGGAATTTCATACCGATGAAATGTTCGTTCATCAACCTGAACAGATTTCTGTAGAAAGTTTCGCCCCTCATCTTTTCACACCCACCTTCACCTTTCTGAATCTGGCTGGAGATGCACCGTGACCCACGTGCATCACCTGCATGGGTTGGCCTTTCCCACAGTTCGGCACGCCCCACACGTGCCAGAAAGACTCGTTCGCTACACCGTCACACTTGTTCCAGAAGTTCGGTGTGATATCGTAGTACACGGGGTTTTTGAAAATCCTTCCTGTGAGTTTTCCACCCTTTATTTCGTAAGCGATCTCCGTGGCGAATTGAAAGTTCAATCTCAGATCGTCTATGGACCAGCTCTTGTTCGTATCCAAAAGAAAACCGTAATCTATCCCTGCGATGAGTTCTTCCAGGGTGTATTTGCCCGGCAAGAGGTTTATGTTCGTCATCCTGATGATCGGTGGATGGGACCAGCTGTCCGCGCGCGCCGCACCGTTGGACCTCAAACCGAGTTCCGCGGCAGTCTGTCGGTCCATCAGATAGCCGACGAACAAGCCGTTCCGAACGATGTAGCTCTTTTGAGCCTTTACACCTTCATCATCGAAACCGAAGCTCCCAAGTCCACCTGGAACGGTCGCATCCGCCGTGATGCTGACGTGCTCACTTCCATATTTGAGCTTGCCGAGCTTGTCGAGTCCAAGAAAACTTCCACCGGCGAAGCTCAACTCAGAACCCATCACTCTGTCCAACTCGCTCGGATGACCACAAGATTCGTGTATCTGCAAAGCCAATTGATTACCAGAGATGATGACGTCGTACTCACCGGGTTCTATCTCTGGTGCGTCCAACAACATGACCGCTTCTTCCGCAACCTTCGGTGCGTGCTCGAGCAATTTCATGTCTTCCACGAACTCCCATCCCCTCGTGGCGTGGTCTCCACCGAAGCTTGCAGGATAAGATCTTTTCTGAAAACCACCCTCCCCCACAGCGTTCGCTTCTATGCCCGCACCAGTTATGTAGATCTCCTGGCTGATCAAAGAACCCTCCGTGTTCAGAAACAGTTTGTCGATCCTTCGAAAGTTCATCGAACCTGTGGCGCGCACAACCTTCGGATTTTCCTTCATCTTCAACGTGGCCATCTTCAAAATCTCTATCTTTTCATTCTCGCTCACCAAGAAAGGATCCTTCATCACAGGGGATTTGAAAGCTGCTTTGTGCACAGGTTCCGGTGCGAGTTGAACTTGCTTGTTCGCTCTCTTGTTCGAGGCCATAGCGATCTCCAAAGCTTTCAAAGCGGTTTTTTCGAGAGCAGCCTCGCTCCGTTCGTCCGTGGCTGCGAACCCCCAGCCGTTCTCATACAACACCCTTATACCCGTACCCACATCGACACTGTTAGAGAAGCTCTTGAGTACACCGTTTTCGACGAACAGTTCTTGTCTCACATGTTCTTCATAGCGAATATCCGCGTAACGTGCTCCCTTGCTCTTGAGAAACTGCAACAACTTTTCTAGTTTTTCCTGCATCCGCCTACCTCCCTTCGCACAACGAAGAAAGCAGGGATCAATCCCTGCTTTCTTCCTCATCACTCAATATCTCTTTCAAAGCTTTTTCTATGTTTTCTTCACTCATCTTCTGCCCAGACTGGAGTATCATTAAGGCAGCCTTGATCACGACGATTCGGGGATAACGCTTCATGAGTCTTCGGATCGGGTCGAGCTTTAGAGCCTCGGTCTCCAAGGTGATCACCGCCCTCAAAGCCCTTGACACTCGCAAGGGCAAGCTGTATAATGAACTGTGGTCACGGGCTCGTAGCTCAGTGGGTAGAGCGCCCGGCTCATAACCGGGTGGTCGGGGGTTCGAAGCCTCCCGAGCCCACCAAATCAGGGAGCGCAAAGCTCCCTTTCTTATTGATATTTTACCATCGATCTCAATCTTTGTAAAGATGAACAGACCAAAAAAGTCTAAATTCAGATCGCAAACCTCAACGAAGCTTCGAACGTTTTCTACAGCCAGCGCTCAGTAGCTTCAAAATAAGTTCAGAAACATTCCAAGATTCATTTTGGCAGACTAGAATTTCAAGAACAGTTCAGTTGCCATGGTGAAGTTGAGCTGAAAAATCACTGCAAAGTGTGGAACTTTCACAAAAGATGTGGACATGTCGTCAAAGAAACGGTTTGGGGGAAATCGAATCAACCGCTGACGAGCCAGACGGTTTCTCTCCTACCTTCCACGAAAGCGGCTGGGAGAATCTTTCCGCTGAACATTTCGTGAAGTTTTTTCTTTTTCTCTTGGCCAGCGATCAGAAAGATCACATGGTCTGTCCTGTTGAGCGTTTTTAACGTCAGACTGATCCGTGGGACCTTCGGTGTTCCAGACGGTGCAACGAACACGACATCTTCTCGCCAGACAGAATCGTCAAGTTCAAAGATCGATGCCACGTGTCCATCTTCGCCCATCCCAAGGATGGCAAGGTCGAAACCTTCAGGTGCGTGCTTTCTGAGCAGTTCGGTGTACGAGTTTAAGGCCTCAGCCGGTTCAAGGTCTGTTCTGAAGAAATGAACACCCCGTGGCGAAGGGTTCAACTTGCTGAAGAACACTTCGTTGATGGCTTTGAAGTTGCTGTCGTTCGAATCGAGAGGCACGAACCTTTCATCGCTCAGGAAGAATTCAAACTCGTCCCATGGAAGGTCAATTTGGATCAATCTTTCATAGAGCGGTAGTGGGGTTCTACCCCCAGCCAGAACGATTTTGAGATTGGGCTTTCGCGATAGAACCTCTTCGATCTTTGAAGCTATCAGCATGAGGGAAAAATCGTAGAAATCTTGCTGTGAAACGTGTATCACGGCTTTCGCCATTTACGACCATCTCTCTCGATCAGATCGTCTGCCTCTTTCGGCCCCCAGCTTCCCGCAGGATAGAGATGGGGCTCGTACAACTTGGGTTTTTCCTGCCATTCTTTTAGGACTGGATCGAGCAACTGCCAAGAAACCTCCATGTCATCTTTTCTAACGAACAGTGAGGAATCGCCCAAGATGACGTCCAGGAGCAACCGCTCGTAAGCATCGGGAAGCTTCACACCGAAATAGTCTTCGTATTTGAAACGCATATCGAGTTGTTCCAAGAAGATGGTGGGACAAGGACGTTTGACGTTGAACTTTAGCACGATCGATTCGTCTGGTTGCAGTGTGAAAACGATCGCGTTCGGTTCTATAGCTCCTGCAGGAATGTTGGGAAACACGGAATGGGGAATGTTTTTGAAAAAGACTGCGATCTCTGCTAGTCTCTTCGCCAACCTTTTCCCAGCCCTCAAGTAGAACGGCACGTTGCTCCAGCGCCAGTTGTCTATGAACAGTTTCATGGCCACGAAAGTTTCCACGTTCGAATCGCTCGCCACGCCTGGCTCTTCCCTGTAGGCCCGCACGACTTTCCCATTCACAGTCCCTGAAGAATATTGACCTCTGACCACCACACTCTTCAAATCTTTCACAGACAACGGCCTGATCGATTTTAAAAGTTTCACACGTTCAGTCCTGAAACTTTCAGCATCCATCAAGGAGGGGGGTTCCATCGCCACGATCGAGAGCATCTGAAGCATGTGGTTTTGAAACAGATCGCGCAGGAGACCTACAGATTCGAAATAACCAGCCCTATGCTCCACACCTATATCTTCAGCGATCGTTATTTGAACATGATCGATGAACTTGTTGTTCCAGATCTCTTCGAAGATGAAGTTACCGAATCTGAAGATCAGAACGTTCTGAACTGTCTCTTTCCCAAGATAGTGATCTATCCGATAGATCTGGCTTTCTGAGAAATATCTCTGCAGAGTTTTTTCAAGTTCAAGTGCCGATGAGAGGTCTCTCCCGAAAGGCTTTTCCACGACGATGCGCGAAAAGTTGTGCTCTTCACGGTTCAAGCCAAGTCGACCGAGATTTTCGACCGTGTGGGGATAAACCTCGGGTGGCACGGCGAGATAGAAGATTCTATTTCTATTCGTTCTGTGGCGCTTTTCCAAAAAATCCAACTTTTCGATCAACGAAGAATAACTGCTCGGATCATCGTAAACGACGCTCGTGTAGTAACAACGCTTCAGAAATTCTCCATCACACTTGAAGCGCGATCTGAACTCATCGTCACTCATCTTGGTCCTCGCAACACCCAAAATGAAAAAATCACGTCTCAGAATGTTGGACGTATAGAGTTGGCACAGTGCAGGTATCAACTTTCGGCTGGTGAGATCACCCGAAGCTCCGAATATCACGATACCGAAAGGACTTTCAACACTTGGAAAACATGTTTGAAATTGCATACAATCTTTTCACAGCCTTTCTTCAAATAATTTCCATTTCGACCTCTACTGTGATTGTACAATCAGTTTCACTGAGAAAAGCGATTTGAACCAGACAAACTCTAATGTTTTTCTAATCAAAAATACTTTACAATGGGATCATCCATCCTGAGGAGGGGATGAAGGTGAAAAAATTCCTGTTGGCAATTTCCTTCATGGTCGTGACATTGAGTTTTGCACAGTTTCAACCGATCAAGCCGAACATCCCGTTCGTACCCTTGTTGACCACCACGGTACAAGAGGTTGATGTGCTTGGTTCTTACGGTTCTGTATGGAAGATTTACTGGGATGGTTGGGAAGCCACCCTCGTGTTCTTCAAAGGTGGGAGCGGTTACATCGAAACTGCGGATAGAAAGAAGTACAATCTGACTTACATGATATTGAAAAATCCCCAAGACAACATCGCAGGCATGACTGGACCAGGTTACACCGGTAAAACGACCAGCCTCGGCCATCGAATAGTTTTCTCCGTCGATTTCGCTCAAACACCCAACAACACTCAAGACGATCAGAGGTTCGATGGCTACATCTTCACCCAAACACTCAAAACACCGAGCAAACGTGCGATCGCAGGTATCACGTGGTGGGATGGAATACCTTTCGGTTTCTACGCAACGTATTGGTACGACGTGCCAGGTTAAAAACCTGACATTTTGAAAAGGCGGGCTCGTGCCCGCTTTCGTTATAATATAAGTTATGAGGGCTCGTTGGGGGGACGAGGGTGTGAATTACAGATGCGTCTGTAAAAACTGTGGAGAAGTTTACTACTCTGCAACGTCGATCAAGTACCATTTGGAGAAGAAGTGCCAGAATTGTGGAGGAGAACTGGTAGAATTTTCGGCTAAACCTAAGCTCGGTGAGATGCTCACGGCTCTAGGTTTGTTGGATGACGCAAAGCTCGCCGTTGCGTTGAATTTTCAAAGCAACTTGGACAGAAAAGTTCCGTTGGGGAACATCTTGCTGTTGATGAACTTCATTTCACAGAAAGAGTTGGCAAAAGTGTTGGATGTGCAAAGAAGACTTCTTTGATTTTTGACTTTCACAATCTTGAAAAATGCAGAACCAACGACAAATGAAGAAGCGGGCTTGCGCCCGCCTCGGTTGAGATCTAAACGATTACAAACTTATTGGCATCGTGGAAACCGTTTCTGGAATCAACAGCCTTGCCTCGGTGAACTTGAGCACTTCTTCGATCGTGGTTTCTGGTGCCACTTCTTTGAGCACCAAACCCTTTTCAGTGACCTCGATCACGGCCATATCGGTGACTATGAGATCCACCCTTCTGACCGAAGTCAACGGCAACGAGCATTTTTTGACTATCTTGGGAACTCCTCCTTTTTCAACGTGCGTCATGGCCACGATGACCTTCTTGGCACCGGTGACCAGATCCATCGCGCCACCCATGCCTGGGATCAATTTGCCTGGGATCATCCAGTTGGCAAGATGACCTTCTTCGTCCACCTGAAGGCCTCCAAGCACGGTGATGTCCACGTGACCTCCTCGAATGAGTCCGAAAGACGTTGCGGAGTCGAAGGCTGCGGCACCCGGTATGAAAGTCACCGGGCTACCTCCCGCGTTGTTCAAGTTTGGATGCTCATAACCTGGCTCCGGCGCTGGACCCATGCCGAGGATTCCGTTCTCGGATTGGAAGAACACCGTGACCCCCTTAGGGATGTAGTTGGCCACCAAGGTGGGAATGCCTATTCCAAGGTTGACGATGTCACCATCCTTCAGTTCGAGTGCAACCCTTTTGGCTATCACAGTCCTTGAAACTTTGGGATCTTGGATCATTTCGCATTCCCCCTCACGATGTAGTCCACAACCGCATGTGGCACGTGCACTTCGTTGGGATCCAAACCTCCAACTGGTACCAACTCTTCGACTTCGACGATCGTCACACTCGCCGCGAAGGCCATGATCGGGTTGAAGTTCCGTGCAGTGTAGTTGAAGAACAAGTTCCCCAGAAAATCTGCCTTTTTGGCCTTTATCAGGGCAAAATCTGCCTTCAAGGCGGTCTCAACCAGATATTCCTTGCCGTTCAAGGTGATCTTCTGTTTTCCATTCTCAACGATCGTTCCGACACCCGTGGGTGTGAGAACTCCTCCAAGGCCAAATCCACCCGCCCTGACACGTTCTGCGAGCGTTCCTTGTGGGACGAGTTCGACTTCGAGCGTGCCTTCGATCATCTGTTTTTGAGTTTCAGGATTGGTACCTATGTGCGATGTTATGACCTTCTTGACCAACCTGTTCACGATGAGTTTCCCTATACCCTTTTCAGGCATGGCGGTGTCGTTGCAGATCACTGTCAGATTCTTCTTTCCCGCTCTGACGAGACCATCTATGAGCAGTTCGGGTGTGCCGTCACCCAAGAAACCTCCGATCATCAAAACGGCACCATCTGGTATCATCTCGATGGCTTTCTCGACACTGATGAGTTTGTTTTTCATGTCTCAACCCTCCTGAACGTTCTTTATGATGACGGCCGTGCCCATACCTCCACCAACGCACAGACTCGCAAGACCGAACTCAACGTCGCGCTTCTTCATTTCATAGAGCAACGTGACCACGATCCTGTTTCCACTCGCACCGATCGGATGACCCAGCGCGATGGCACCACCGTTGACGTTCACCCTCTCTTCGAGCCAATCGTCACTCACACCGTGCTCCTTCTTCACATCCCTCAGAACGGCGATGGACTGTGCGGCGAACGCCTCGTTCAGCTCTATTAGGCCTATGTCTTTGAGCTTGAGCTTGGCTTTCTCCAAAGCCTTCGAGATCGCTCCAACTGGTCCTATACCCATGATCGCCGGATCCACCCCGTGCTGGGCGAACGAAACGATCTGCGCCAAAGGCTTGAGGCCATACTTCTTGACAGCATCTTCAGAAGCCAAGATCACCGCAGAAGCTCCATCGTTTATACCAGAGGCATTACCCGCAGTGATCGTACCATTCGGTTTGAAGGCTGGTCTGAGCTTAGCAAGAGATTCGAGCGTAACGTCGAACCTTGGATGTTCGTCGGTGTCGAAGATTTTGTCGCCCTTCTTGTCTTTTATGACGATCGGTGCGATTTCGTCTTTGAACCTACCTGTCTCGATAGCTTTTTTGGCTTTCATTTGACTTTTGTAGGCGAACTGGTCCTGTTCTTCGCGACTTATACCGTACCTCTCGACCAAGTTCTCCGCTGTGACTCCCATGTGGTACATGTTGAAGACGTCCGTCAAGCCATCGTAAACCATGTGATCGACGATCTCACCGTTTCCTAGCCTGTAACCGAAGCGAGCTTTGAGCAACAAATATGGCGCCATGGACATGTTCTCCATGCCTGCGGCGAGTACGATCTCCGCTTCGTTGAGCATGATGTCCGTCGCACCGATCATGATCGATTTCATGCCAGAGGCACAGAGCATGTTCACAGTATAACCTGGTTTTTCTGCAGGAACGCCCGAGTATATACCAACCTGCCGGCCAGGCCCCATGCCTTGGCCGGCCATGAGGATGTTTCCAACGATCGTTTCGTCGATCCATTCTGGCTTGACGTTCGCCTGTTCCATCGCTGCTTTCGCCGCAGTGACGGCGAGCTGTACTGCCGGAATGTCTTTCAAAGTACCGCCGAAGGTACCTATCGCAGTCCTCTTGGCTCCCACGATGTAGACCTTTCTCACAGATCCCCCTCCTTCACAAAACCATGAACAAGATGCTCGTGACAATACCACTCCAAATCAGAGCGACGACACAGTAACCCATGATGTCTCTGATCTCAAGTTTCGCCACAGACAGTAACGGAAGAGCCCAGAAAGGTTGAATCATGTTCGTCCAAGCGTCTCCCCAAGCCACACCCATGATCACCTTCGGAACGGAAGCACCTATCTTCATCGCAGCTTCGACCATGATGGGCCCTTGGACGGACCATTGACCTCCACCGGATGGTATGAACAGGTTGATCAAACCTGCGCTCCAGTAGGTGTATAGAGGTAGCGTCTTGGCGTTCGAGAAAGATGCGAACCAGTTCGCAATGGTCGCTGCCAAACCAGATCTCGTCATCATGCCCATGATACCGGCGTAGAACGGGAACTGTACGACGATGGCCCAAACGGTCTTTCCAGCCTCGATGGCTGCCGCAATGAAGTTCCTAGGAGTACCGTGCAGGATGATGCCGAGCATGAGGAAGATGAAGTTGAGTATGTTCAAGTCCAATGATCCTTTCTTGACGAAGAAGTAGTAAAAGATGTATATCAAACCGATGATACCTATGATGAGCGAGAGGATGAAGCTGTTTTCCATCTTTTCAGCGGGCGTCATCTCTGTTGGTTTCTTCTTTGGTAGTTCTTTCTTTTCACCGAACGCTGCAGGATCGACTTCCACAACCTGTTCTTTCCTCGGATGCATACCGGCCATGATGAAGGGCAACGTCACGAGCAGAACGATCACCGGAACGTACGCGATGGGTGAAAAGATGGTTTGAGAAACTGGGATCAAACCGATCTTGGCTTCGAGGAAATGACCTTTCGTGTTGACGAGCAACGGTGCCGAAGCGGAAAGACCAGCATGCCAAACTAGGAAACCAGAATAAGCGGAAGCCACCAAGAGAGGATAGTGCAAACCTTTACCTTTCATGTTCCTAGCGATCTCTATCGCCAACAGGGACGTGAAGATCAAACCAAAACCCCAGTTGAGATAGCTGGTGACGATCATGACAACGCATGCAAGTGCGACGGCCTTGAACGGTGTATCGGCGGCTTTAGCGATCGTTTTGAGGATCAAGGCCATGGGTTTGGTTTGAGCCAGAATGTGACCAGTCATGAGCACCAAACACATCTGCATGGCGAAAGCGAGCAGTGCCCAGAATCCATCTCCCATGTAGATGATCATGTCGATGGGGCTTTTCTTTTGAATCACGATGCCTAGAACGAAGGTGAGTAGTGTGAGGATCATGGCGAAGATCAGAGCGTCAGGTAGGTACTTCTTGGCGAACCTTGAAAAAACGTCTCCAAGAACTCGCAGCATCCCAAACCCTCCTTTGTAAAAGAAGATTTCTTAACTGTTAAACTATCACTTTGGGTCCATCAGAATCAAGTAAACGCCCGTTTCAGTTGACATGCATGCTGTAATATTGTACTATTACAGTGGTGATTATTCTGTGGTTCAAAGTTGATTTCAACTCGCACATACCTGTGTACAAACAGATAAAAGACAAGCTGAAGTTGCTCATACACACCGGTCGGTTGAAACCGGGAGATTTCGTGCCCTCGATAAGAACACTCGCAGAAGATCTGAACGTCAACGTGAACACCGTGGCGAGAGCTTACAGAGAGCTCATGGCGGAAGGTGTGATCGAACCTGTACGGGGTGAAGGTTACATCGTGAAAAAGCTCGACGAAAAAAGGTTCATTGAAGCGACCCTGCAGAGATTCATCGAAACGATCGAAGAGTGCAAGAGGGTCGGGATCGAGCAAGAAAAGTTGGTTCGCTTGCTGAAACAAATCTACGGGAGGCGAAAAAATGGTTCTGAGTGTGAAGAATCTGACGAAAAGCTATAAGAACAAACGAGCCGTCAATGGCGTTTCTTTTGAAGTTAAAAAAGGTGAGATCTTCGCTCTGTTGGGACCAAACGGAGCTGGGAAAACGACGACGATGAAGTGTATCCTCGGTCTCAGAAAACCCGATTCAGGATCTATCCTTTTGAACGGTTCTTTCAGTTATCTTCCAGAGCAGAAAGAACTGTATCGTTACACGACTGTAGAAAAGATGGTGAAAATCACTCAACAGATCACGAAAGACTTCGATGCGGAGAAAGCTTTCTCGTTGCTGAAAGAATTCCAAATCCCTCTGAAAGAAAAGATCGCGAACCTGTCTCACGGTATGACCACGCTCACCTACCTTTCACTCGTTTTGGCTCAGAGAGCCGAACTGTACTTGTTGGACGAACCTACATGGGGTTTGGACCCACTCATGCGCAACAGAGTGTTGGAGATGATCAGGGGACTTTCCGCCGATGGCAGATCCGTTCTGTACACGAGTCACATACTTTCAGAGGTGGAGAGGGTGGCCGACACTGTGGCCATCATGGTTTCTGGCAGGATCGTGGAGCTCGACAACTTGGACGATCTGAAGGAAAAATACGCCCTTTGCGTTGTACCGAAGGGTGAAAAGGTGAGTGGTTATCTTTACAAATCGACCGAGAGCGAGGATGTGTACTTGGTCAAGAAAGAAGAAGCGAAAGGTGAAACACAACCTGCGAGTTTTGACATCATCTTCGAAGCGCTCGTGAAAGGGGTGAAAGAATGATCAAAAAAGAGTTCGGCGATATGAAGCTGAGAACTTTCGTGCTTCTTTTTCTTGGAATAGGCTTTTTCTTCATGGTTGCTCCCTTGCATAAATTCGCGCTGGAGATGTTGAACGAGTATGCACAGATACCGAACATGCCGAAGTTTCTGGAGAGGTTCTTGCCCAGAGGTTTTGTGGAAAAGCTCTCAGAATGGAACTTTTACATCTACACACAGTGGTTCGGTAAAAATTTAGGACAGTTCGTCCCCATATTCGCCATCATCATGGGCTTCCCCATCTTCGCGAGAGAGATAGAGAACGGTACGATAGAATTCCTCTTGGCTCGAAGCAGCAGGGAAAAGGTTTTCATCAGTAAGGTATTGACTGTGAGTTTGGTCGTTTTTTTCCAAATGATCGTTTTCTCAATCCTTCCGGCGTTCTATTCATTGCTTGCTTCCAAAAATCTAGATTACACGTACCTCCTCGCTTATTCGATCCACACGATCGTTGGTGCCCTCTTCTGGCTCGCTGTGACCATATTGTTCTCGGTTCTGTCTGACGATCAAGTGAAGCCCATACTTGGTGCGATTGGAACGCTCGCAGGTACCACGGTGGTCGCGGTGTTCAAACCTTTGAGGTTCATGAACACTTATTCGTACATCCTTGGAGGCAAGATTCTATCGAACGGGAAGATGGATGTTCCATACACATTGGTCTTGCTCGGCTTGTCAATCGCTTTGATGTTGCTGAGTTATGTGAGTTTTTTGAAAAAAGAGTTCTGATGGGGGTGATCGAATGCTTCTTTCCACAACCGAGAGGATTGAAGGTTATCAGATCGTCGAGACACTCGGGATGGTCATGGGTAACGTGGTCTATTCGAAACACATAGGCAAAGACATTGCGGCAGCTTTCAAAACTTTGGCGGGTGGGGAAATCAAATCTTACACGGAGCTCCTCACGGAAGCGAGGAACATCGCTTTGAACAGGATGATCGCCGAGGCTGAGAAACTCGGTGCCGATGGGATCATCGGTATCAGATTCGGCAGTGCTTCGATAATGCAATCGGCCGCGGAGGTACTCGCTTACGGGACGGCCGTCAAGCTGAGGAAGCTCTGAGGTAATTTTCTTTCGAATAGATCACCTCGGGAGCTTTCCTCAGCAAATTGTAGTGCGATGACATGGCATAACCGTAAGCGCCAACGTCTCTGATCACGACGAGCTCTCCTTCTTTTGGTTCGGGAAGTTTCAAACCCTTCGCGAAGGTGTCTGCACTCTCACAGACTGGACCAACGACGTCGGCCACGATCGTCGGTCTGTGGTTCGTCGGATAGAGCGGTTCTATCCTGTGTTTGGCGCCGTACAGTGCCGGCCTGATCAGGTGCGACATACCGGCATCGACGACTATGAACGTTTTGTTCTTCGTCCTTTTGACGTACTCCACTTTCGTGACGAGAAAACCTGCAGGAGCAACGATCCATCTACCGAGTTCCAGCAGAACCTTGGCACCGAAACCTTTCAGTATGGGAAAGATCTCTTTCTCGTACTCGTTCAAATCCAACTGTCTTCCATCACCGTAGTCGATGCCCCAGCCACCACCGAGGTTCACGAGTTCCAAGTTCAACCCCAACTTCGAGGCGAAGTTTCTCATCGATTCGAACGCCTCTTTGAACGGACCAACTTCGACTATCTGAGAACCTATATGGCAGTGGAGTCCCACCAAACGGATGAAACGACTTTTCGAGATGAGCTGAACCATTCTTTCCGCAGTTTCGTAGTCCACACCGAATTTGTTCTCTTTCAAACCCGTGGCGATGTGGGGATGGGTTTTTGGATCGACGTCCGGATTGACCCTTATGGCCACTCTGACTGGTTTGTCGGCGAGCTTTTCAAGACGGAGCAATTCTTCAAAACTGTCGAGGTTGATACAGAACACACCATCTGAAACGTAGTGCTTCAATTCCCCAGAGCTTTTGCAATTTCCATTCACTACGATTCTATCTGGAGTGAATCCGGCCTTTCTCACCTGCTCGTACTCGCCGAACGAAACGATGTCCACCATGGTTCCAAGTTCGTTGAGCCTTTTGAGGATATCCAAATTGAAGTTGGCCTTGACCGCGTAAGCTAAATGGAAGTCGAACTGTTTGAAAAATCGATACACTCTCTCGACACGTTCGGTGATGAAATCGACATCGTAAAGGTAGAAAGGTGTGCCGAATCTCTCGGCGGCTGAAAGGAGGATAGAGGAATTGAGCATACTCAATCAGCTCCTTATCATCAAGTTATGGTTGTTATTTTGGATTTTATCATCGATTTGAGCTGGCTTGCTTGGATTTTTTGTTTCGATTTATCGATTCGTGCAACGATCCTCCCATCCTCCATGACTATCACTTGATCACCGTATTGCTCGGCGATGTTCATATCGTGTGTGATCATCAAGATGGTGGTACCGAGCTCTTCGTTTATCCTTTCGGTGAGCTCCATGATCTTCTCAGTACTCTTGGGATCGAGCGAAGCGGTGTGCTCATCCAAGAGTAAAATCTTCGGATTCGAAGATACGGCCATCACCATGGCGAGAGCCTGTTTCTGTCCACCAGAAAGCTTCGAAGCCTTCTTTTTCAAATTCTCTTCGAGTCCCAAACCCGTCGACTTGAGCAACTGAATCGCTCTTTCATCTATGCGTCCAAAGCCAAGGCCTCTGAAACCTTTCTTCCTTGCGAGCATCAAATTCTCTTCGATGCTCAAATTTGGAAAAATCCCCAAGTTCGGATCTTGACAAACTATGCTACCGCACTTGAAGATCTTCTCCTCTTTCAGAATTTGTCCCATGACTCGGCACAAACCGAAGGTCGGTTTCACTTCCCCCACGATCACCTTCATGAGCGTGCTCTTCCCAGCGCCGTTGGCACCAACGATCACGACGAATTGACCTTCTTCGATCGAAAGGTCAACGTCGTTCAGGGCGACTTTTTCATCGAGTGTGCCTCTGTTGTAGATCACCGTGACGTGTTGAAGTTCTATCATACAGTCACCTCACTCTTCTTCAATCTTCTCGCCGCTATGACGCTCACAACGAAAAGTGCCGTGAGCAGTTTCATATCACTCGGTTTGAAACCGATGCGATAGCCGTACTTCATGGCGAGTGTCAGCAGAACTTGATAGACTACAGCACCAGCTATGGGGAAGAAGAGACCGTACGCAAAATCGCGCGAACCAAAGATGATCTCTCCCAGTATGACCGAAGCCAAACACACCACCACAGTGCCGGCACCCATGTTCACATCAGCAAAGCCACTGTACATGGTGAACAAGGCTCCAGACAGACCCACCAGGAAGTTGCCCATGGTCAATCCCATCAAGGCGAAAAGGTTGGGATTCACGCCGAGCACCTTCACGGCAAACCTGTTGCGACCATAACCTCTCAACATCGTGCCGAGTTCCGTTCGAAGGAACAACCAGAGCACGAACGTCACGACTGCCAGCAGTGAAACGATCATGAGCAGATCGTGACCATCAGCCTTGTTGTTGAAGGGGATGCTCACAGCCTTCATTCCACGCGCCTCGAACTGGAAATTTTCAGTCCCACCGAGTATGTCGTCCAAAGGAGTTTTGCCCACAACTTGTTCGTATGCGAGCACCCTTTCGGTACTGAAACGCGGTATAGGCAGATTCGGTGAGTTCATGACCCTTATCGCTACAGAGTAGAGTGCCGTCATGACCATGATCGAGGCGAGGAGTGAATGAATCTTGAACCTAGTCGTGATCAAGGCAGTTACAAGCCCGGCTGCACTGGCGGCGAGTGCAGCCAGGATCGTTGCACTGACCCACCCATGGCCGGAATGAAGGAGAGAGGCCACGACGGCCCCACCGATGATGTAGGAACCGTCGGGCGTCAGATCGGGAAGATCAACGAGTCGAAACGATATGTAAACACCCATGGCGGCCAAGGCGAGCAAAAGCCCTTGTTCCAGAATGGGGATCATCTTTTCACCTCTTGGCCGTTCTGAACGATTATGTTGGCCCTATCGACGAGCTCTTTGGGTATGCTCACCTTCAGTTGTTGTGCAAGATCGAGATTGATGTACAACATGAGCGACTCAGGTCCAAGAAGACGCGATTCCAACTCGCTCGGCTTTTTACCCTTCAGGATTTCGACCAACAGCTTTCCACTCTCAACACCCACTTGGAAATAGTCAAAACCAAAGCCTATGAGACCTCCTCCGCGTGCGATGTCCACATCCGCTGCAACGATGGGTTTGTTCAACCTCAAAGCGGCCGCTGCGATCGCTTGGATGGAAGAAGCTGCGGTGTTGTCGGTGCCGATGTATATGACATCCACGTCCGGTCCCACGCTGTTGACCGCCGTGACCATCTCACCGGAGGAAGTACCAGTCATATCGATGATGGTCAGTCCGAGTGCGGGAGCTGCAGTCTTCGCAATGTTGGTCAGAGTGACGGAGTTGGCTTCACCAGGGTTGTAGAGCACTCCGATCTTCTTCGCGTTTGGAAAGACCGTTTTGATGAGCCTCAGATGCGTAGAAACTGGCACCATGTCAGAAATACCAACGACGTTAGAATCGTTCCTTCCGAGCTGTTTGATCAGTCCAGCTCCGACCGGGTCAGTCACTGCGGAGAAGATCACGGGCCTGTCGGTTATCACCTGCACGCAAGCTTGAGCACTCGGTGTTGTGATGGCCACAACGATGTCGACTCTCTCACTTGCGAACTTCCTCGCTATGGCCACGGCGTTCTGTACACTCCCCTGTGCGTTCTGCCTATCGATGATCACGTCAGTCCCAACTTTGAAACCTGCACTTTCGAGCACTTTGATGATCCCATCGAAGACCGCGTTCAGAGCTGGATGATCCACGATCTGGGTGATGCCGACTCTGACGGCTCCAAAGCTCAAGACAGACAAGACTAACAAGATCCCCAAGGCGGTTAAAGTTTTCCTCAACATACCCACACCTCCAGAAATGTTCGTTTAAAAAAAGAGGGCATCCTTTTTGGATGCCCTCTTCCTCACCTTTTCTTTTAAGATTCCCCCTCTATGTGCCAAGTGGCTTAGGGGGAATCCCGGAAGAGGGCCTTCCCCTAAACCACCAATAAGCGTATGCAAATTCACCGTGCTGAACGATGTTCACCGTTTCCATAGAAACCCCCGTTCGAGCCTTGTTTGATAGGAGTATATCATCAGGTTGAAGGCATGTCAAGTTACAAAAATGGTGCCGGGGATCGGATTCGAACCGACACGGAGCCTCGCTCCAGCGGATTTTAAGTCCGCAGCGTCTGCCTGTTCCGCCACCCCGGCACCCAAATCAATTATAAACTAAAGTTGCATCCTCATGATCTCCCTGTAGGCTTCGATTATCTTGTTTCGAACCTCCGTGGTGAGCCTCAGGGCGATCGTAGCTTTCTCAGCTTCAATGATGACTTCGTGTATGTTGCTGATCTTGCCGAGTGCAAAATCTGATGCCATCTTCTCGGCATTCTTCTGAACCTGATTCACTTTGTCGAATGCTTCCTTCAATATCTCCGCAAAATCTGCGGTCTTCTTAGTTGTCTTTTCTTCTTGACCCCTCTGGACGTTGACAGGACCGATGTTACTGATACCATCTATCATGCGATCATCCCCTTCCGATCTGTAGGGCGCTGTTTATCATGGATTTGGTGACGTTGAAGGCTGAAACGTTCGCTTCGTAGGCACGCTGAGCGCTTATCAGATCGACCATCTCTCTGAGTACGTTCACGTTTGGAAATCTCACATAACCATCTTCACCGGCGTCCGGATGGGACGGATCATAAACGAGCCTGAACGGTGATGGGTCTTCTTCTATGCGTACCACCTTCACTGCCGATGTCTTATTTTTGTCGACGAAGTACTCGGCGAAGATCGGTATTCTTCTTCTGTAAGGTTCACCACGTTCAGTCCTCGTTGTTTCAGAGTTCGCTATGTTGCTCGCTATTATGTCGAGCCTGAAACGCTGTGCCGTCATGCCAGACGCACTCACGTTGAAGATGGTGAATTCGTTCATATTATACACCTCTCAACACCGTGTTGTAATACTCTATGTTCTTCGACATGAGCCTCGCCAGCACTTCGTATTTGAGACCGTTGGCGACCATCTGTGTCACTTCGTAATCGATGTCCACACCGTTCAGATCGTTACGGTAGAAAGCTTGTTTGTCAACTTCGATCTTCGGTCGGGGAAGGGAACGGACTGAAGGTAAGTGTTTCTCGTGCGTTGTGGCGAGTTGAAGCTTAGAGGCTTCCTTAAGCATTTCTTCGAACACGACGTACTTTCGACGATAACCCATCGTCTCCGCGTTGGCTATGTTCTGAGTGTGGACGCTCTGCCTGAGCATCGCAACATCCATTCCAACCTTCAAAATCTGGAAGTTCGTGTTGAACATACCTTGCCTCCCGATGAACTCTTCTACAGCCATACGAGTCTTTCCTAAGGATCACAGGTTAAAATGTTCTTGAAAACGATGAGGGGTGTTCGATTTGAGCTTGATATTGAAGGTCGATCCGATCAATCCGAGTATGGAAGTGATCAAGAAGGCTGCGGAAATAATAAAAAAGAGTGGCACAGTCGCCTTTCCAACGGAAACCGTCTATGGACTTGGTGCGAACTGTTTCGACAAGGTGGCAGTCCTTCGAGTGTTCGAGATAAAGAGAAGGCCACCGGACAACCCTCTGATCGTGCACATATCCGACCTCCAACAGCTCGATCTCTTGGTGGAAGACGATTTGACCAAAGCTGAGCCACTCATCGAAACGTTCTGGCCTGGACCAGTCACGCTCATATTCAAAAAGAAACCTCAAGTGCCCAAACAAGTCACAGGAGGGCTCGAAACCGTTGCCGTGAGGATGCCGAGCCATCCTGTCGCCAAAAAGCTCATAGAGGTCAGCGGAGTACCCATCGCTGCACCGAGTGCGAACCTTTCTGGAAGGCCCAGTCCCACGAGCGCACAGCACGTCATAGACGATCTCTATGGACTGGTGGACGCGATCATCGATGGTGGTGAAACACCGCTCGGCCTCGAATCGACAGTGATAGACCTCTCTCGGGATGAACCCACACTGCTCAGACCAGGCCCAGCCACCGTCGAAGAAATAAGGAAAGTGGTGCCAAATCTGCGCATACCAGACTTTCTACTCGGAAAGAGCCAACCGGAAAGACCCCTCTCACCCGGTATGATGTATCGACACTATGCACCGAACAAACCGATAGTGCTGGTGATAGATGAAAACAAGCTCGACACAGTCTTGATGGAGTATCCCGACGCACCCATAGTGTGCCCCGAAGAGATGGCCAGAAACTTTTACGGAAGACGTCTCATAATAATGGGAAAGCTTTCAGAACCTTACACGATCGCGCAGAACCTCTTCAAAGTACTCCGATCCATAGACACCGTTTTGGCCGATGTGGCCATCGTGGTGGGTTTACCTGAAAAAGGGATACTCTTTTCGGTGATGAACAGGCTCAGGAAAGCTGCGAGTCGAGTGATTGAATAAAACCTTCAACTTGCGTTTGCATTAGTTTCATACATTATCGAGCCCAACGATTGTATGATTTTCAGCTAGCAAGGAGGATGAGAATTGGTCGAAATTTATCTCCCAAGCGTTGAGGAGTACATGCCGGACAAAATTCTATTCCTCGCACGACTCAAAGCGCGTTACAAGAACATCGTCAACGAGACAGACCTTCTGGTGCGCCTCAACGAACTGTACCTGGAAGGATTGAGGAATGTTTCACCCACCGTCCATCATACCGTCCGTCCTGTGGAAGAACTCCCCCCGTCTTTGATACCGAATTCTTTTCTCAACGTGAAACGAGTGAGCCTTTTTCTTTCAACTTTGGGTAAGAGCATCGATGAATCGATCAATTCATTTTTGGAACGAGGTCGCACGCACGACGCTGCGGTGTTGGACGCGTGGGCTTCAGAAGCGCTCGAGGCGTTGAACGAATCGTTCGATGAAAAGTTGAGAAATAAATTCGGCAGGGGCACGATGAGATTTTCTCCAGGCTACGGTGAGGTCGACATCAGGTGGAACAGATACATCGTTGAACTTTTGAAGGTCGATGGCGTGGAAGTGCTGAACAGCGGTATCATGGTTCCAAGAAAGACGACAACCTGCATGATCGGGTGGTACGATGGATAGAAACGAATTTTCTCAACTTTTGAGAGAAAGAGTGCTCTTTCTGGATGGAGCTTACGGTACTGAGCTCTTCAAGAGAGGCTTTCGAGGAAAGTTGATCGAAACATTAAACCTACAGGATCCTGAAAAAGTTGGACAACTCCAGCGGGAATACATCGAAGCTGGAGCCGATATGTTGCTCACCAACACGTTCAGTGCCAATCGAATAAAGCTGGCACAGTACAATCTTGCAGACGCCATCGAGCAGATCAACAGAAGAGCTGTCGAGATAGCCAAATCCGTGTGCAAGAATGGCCAGATCGTTCTTGGTGACATGTCATCGACCGGTGTGCTGTTGAAACCTTTCGGGGAGCTCGATTTCGATGTAGCTTACGATGTGTTCAAAGAGCAAGCAAGCATTCTGATAGATTCAGGCGTGGATGGAATAATCATCGAAACCATGAGCGATCTTAAAGAACTCAAGGCCGCCGTTTTGGCCGTCAGGGACGTGTCGAAACAGATACCTATCATAGCTTGCATGACCTTCGAAGAAGATGGTAAATCTGTGACTGGAACTTCCGTGGAAATCTTCGCCACGCTGATGAACGATCTGGACGTCGATGTGGTGGGCATCAACTGTACTTTAGAACCAAAACAGATGATTTCCGTTTTTTCCAGGTTGGCCAAGTTCTGCCGAAAACCGCTGTGTGTGGAACCGAACGCTGGAAAGCCTACACTCGTTGAAAACAGGCTCGTCTACAGAACCAGTCCAGAAGAGTTCGCCATTTACATGAGAGATTTCGTGGAGCTTGGGGCGAACATAATCGGCGGTTGTTGCGGCACTGGGCCTGAGCACATAAAGTTGATGAAGAGTTACGTTGGGGAAAGAAAACCTATCCATAGGAACGTGGATGAACGACAGTTCCTATCATCCAGGACCGTTCTGAAACCTACAGATCCTTTCTTGTTGATCGGAGAGCGCATAAACGCAACTGGTAAGAAGAAGCTTCAAGAAGAAATAAGACAGCTCAATTTCTCGCAGATCGTCAAGCTCGCTCAAGAGCAAGAGCAGGAAGGTTGCGCGGTCATAGATGTGAACCTCGGCCTTGAAAAAGTCTTGAACGAGGAACATTTCAAAAAGTTGATCGTAGAGTTGGACAAGTACGCCAGTTTGCCACTCTCCATAGATGTTCAAACGCTGAACTTTCTGCAAGTCTGTTTCAAAGAGTACGTGGGTAGACCACTTTTGAACTCGGCAACGTGCGATGAGAAACATTTGCTCGAGCGTATCGGGTTGCTCAAGCGTTACGGTGGCATGCTCATCGTGCTGTGCATGGAAAAAGAAATTCCTGAAGACAGCGAAGGCAGAGTGAGGTTGGCAAAGAAAGCTTCAGAAATTCTCAAAGCCGAAGGTATTGAATTAGAAAGAGTTTTCTTCGATCCACTGGTACTGCCAATCGGAGCGAAGAAGGATCATCGGGTGACGGTGGAGACGATAAGGAAATTGAAAAATCTTAGCTTGAAAAGTTGCATTGGTCTGTCCAATTTGAGTTTTGGCTTGCCCGAGAGAGAGAACGTCAACTCGGCATTCCTCGCCCTCTGTGTTGAAGCTGGACTGAACGGAGCCATACTGAACAGCAAAGAGGCAACGACGATGAACGTGCTCAAAGGCGCCCTCACGCTCAGGGGAGAACAGTTGGTGAAACTGGACCAACTCGAGGAGGAACCTTTGGTCAGTCATATACTGAAAGGTCAAAGAGAACAGTTGATGAATTTCGTTCAAGAGATGTTGAAAACACAAGATCCGCTCTATATAAGTCAAAACGTACTTGCGAAGGCGATGGAAAGGGTTGGACAGCTGTACGCCATAGGAAAGATCTACCTACCACACTTGTTGCTCGCTGCCGAGACGGTACAGCCGATCTTCGATCGTCTGAACGAACTGATGGGTGACTCGGAAGTGAAACTTGGCAGAGTGCTTCTGGCCACCGTTCAGGATGACATACACGATATAGGTAAAAAGATCGTCGCGACCGTGTTGCGCAGTGGGGGTTTCGAAGTGATCGACATCGGTAAGAACGTTCCACCAGCCCAAGTGCTCGAAGCTGTGAAGAATTTCAAACCAGACATCGTTGGACTTTCGGCGATGATGACCACAACGGTTGGATTCGTCAAAGAAACGGCGGACCTACTCAAGCAGAACGGTGTGGAAGTTTTTGTGATGGCTGGTGGAGCCTCGATGAACGAACAGCTCGCCAAACAGTTCGGAGTTTATTACGCCAGGGATGCCCTCGAGGCGTTGAAGTTGTGTAAAAGCCTCATTGGAGGTGAGAAGAGTTGAAAAGGTGTGTTGTGAAGTTCGGTGGTTCCAATCTGAAAAGCCGAAACGATCTTTTCAAGATCTTGGAAGTTGTGAGGATGTATCGACAAAATCTGATCGTGGTGGTTTCTGCCGCCTACGGTGTTACCAACCAGCTCATAGATGCCGTGTCCAAGATCGATGAGTTGGATGTGGATGGATTTTTGAATTCTTTGTACGAAAAGTATCGCTCTCTTTTGGGCAAAGACGATGAAGAACTCAAGTCCAGAGTCTTCGAAATCAAAAACGCTCTGCTCGGTTCGAAACTTTTAGGTGAAGTGCCGTTGCAATTTCAGGACTTCATCGTCAGCCACGGTGAGAGATGCTCATCTTTGATGCTGACGAAATTCTTCAGAGAGAATGGCTTTCCTTGCGAAGAGGCACTCCCAGAACAGTTTGGACTGATCACCGATGGGAGGTTCGGCAACGCCACGGTGAACCTCGAGTTGTCACGCGAGAACGCCTTGAAATTCTTCAAAAAAGATGGAAACTACGTCGTAGCTGGCTTCTACGGACTACACGACGGTAGGTTCACCATACTCGGTCGAGGTGGTAGCGACTATACGGCCACGTGCTTGGCGTATTGTCTCGATGCGGAGAGGGTGGATCTGTACAAAGACGTCTCTGGTTTCATGACGTGTGATCCGAAGCACGTTGAGAACGTCAAACCTGTGAGGCATCTTTCTTACGATGAAGCAGCGGAGTTGTCCTACTTTGGGGCGAAGATCCTACACCACGCGACGGTTGAACCTCTGAGAAAGAAAGGTATCCCGCTTTATATATTCAACATAAATCAATTCAGAAGCATCGATGAACCTGACACGATCATAACTGCGAACGGCTCGACTACGGAAGACATAGTCAAGAGCATTTCGTTCACCGACGACATAGCGGTCGTGCAGTTCAAAGGTTCCAACGTGGGTCGAGTACCAGGTTTGCTCGGTCAGATCGCTTCGATGTTCGGAGCGGAGAACATCAACATAAAATCCGTGGTGACGTCCCAAACGAGCATAAACGTACTCATATCGCGTCAAGACCTCGAAAGATCTAAAAAGATCGTCTCGAAACTCAGTATCCCAGAAGTAGAGCAGATCGATTTCAAAACCGATATCTCACTGATAGCGACCGTGGGAAACGGGTTGCTCCAAAAGCATGGCATCGCGGCAAAGATTTTCTCAGCCGTCTCCAAAGAACAGATCAACGTTCAAATGATCTCTGCGGGTGCATCCGAAGTCACGATGTACTTCATCGTGAACATCACCGACAGAGACAAGGCGTTGCGAGCGATCCATAAAGAATTCTTCGGGGGGTGAACGGAATGAAGACGATTGAGCAAATCAATGAAAAAATTTTGAAGGGTGAGGCGGTGGTGCTCACAGCCGAAGAGGTCGTGAGTCTGGCCAAGCAGGAAGGTGTGAAGGAAGTCGCCAAGAAGGTGGATGTGGTGACGACAGCCACTTTCGCACCGATGTGCTCCAGTGGTGCTTTTGTGAACTTTGGACACACGAAACCTCCGATGAGAATGGAAAGGATAGAGATAGAGGGAGTGGAAGTCTACGGAGGGTTGGCGGCGGTGGATGGTTACATCGGAGCAACGCAGGAATCGAAGCAAGACAAAACCTTCGGTGGTGCTCACATCATAGAGTTGCTGATCAGGGGAGAGAATCTCAAACTCAACGCCGAAGGCAAGGGCACCGATTGCTATCCGAGAAAACAGTTCGAGGGGTACATAAACAAGCAAACTATAAACGACTTTTTCATGTTCAACCCGAGGAACGCTTATCAGAATTACTCGGCAGCCACGAACAGTTCTGATAGAACGATTTACACGTACATGGGCAAGTTACTGCCAAGGTTCGGTAACGTCACCTATTCCACTTCTGGTGAGTTGAGCCCACTTTTGAAAGATCCCAAGATGCTCACCATAGGACTTGGAACGAAGATCTTCCTGTGCGGTGCTGAGGGCTATGTGGTTTGGCCAGGCACGCAGTTCAGAAACGATGTGAAGGTGAACGAACATGGAATACCGATCTCCCCTGCAAGAACACTCGTCGTCATCGGTGATGCGAAGAGGATGAATCCAAGATACCTCAGGGCGGCCTATTTCAAGAACTACGGTGTGACGCTCTTCGTCGGTATCGGTGTTCCCATACCGGTGCTGAACGAGGAGATCGCTCACTTCGTGAGCAAATCGAACGAGGAGATAACCACGGAAGTGAGGGACTACGGCAAACCTGGAAGACCTGTACTCAGACTGGTGAGCTATGCGGAACTGAAATCTGGCTGGATCGAGATAGACGGCAAAAAGGTGAAAACTTCATCCATCTCAAGTGTGGCCATGGCCAGAGAAATAGCCGATGTGTTGAGGAAATGGATCGTTGAGGGGCGCTTTCTGCTGACAAAACCGGTGAAACTCTTCAACGAAGATCGCTCTGTGAAAACCCTGGAAGAGATCAAAGAAGCCGAAAGGTTCAAAATTCAGGAACCTACGTGTGTGAACTGTGGCATGTGTGTGGGCGTGTGCATGTACGACGCTTTAAAGATGGTGAACGATGCGCTCAAATTCGAGGAAGATGCTTGTGTTCGTTGTGGCCTTTGCAGCGATGTGTGTCCCGTTGGAGTGAAACTCCCACCTCTATGAAGAAGTTCTACAGAGACTGGTGCAGCGGGAGGTTCCAATCCTTCGTCGTTCAGTACAGAGAGACCGACCTCTGGATCGGTGTGGATGAGTTCGAACCGAGCATGCCGAACGCTGTGCTCGAACTTTTGAAAGCACTCTATCAGCAGTTGTTGGAAGTGGGTAGAAGTTCGGCCGAGTTCTTCACCTCACTGGAACCAGTGAAGATCGATCGTGGACCGAAGATCGCCATGAAAATGATCGAAGCGGCGAGTTTTGCGAACGTTGGTCCGACTGCGGCGGTGGCCGGGGCGTTCGCGGATGAGGTGGGAGAATTCTTGCTGAACAAGTTCAAATGCAGAGAGGTCGTTGTGGAGAACGGCGGAGACGTGTTCATTAAATGTGAAAAACCTTTGATCTCCATGATCTACGCTGGAGATTCCCCCCTGTCCGGAAAGGTGGGACTGCAACTGCCAGAGGGAACTTGGGGAGTGTGTACCTCTTCGGGAAAGGTGGGACACTCTCTGAGTTTCGGCAACGCGGACGCAGTCACTGTCGTTTCCAAAAGTAGCGCCATCGCCGATGCGTTCGCAACAGCTTACTGCAACAGAGTGAAGAGCAAAAGGGATGTCACAGCGTTGCTCGAAACAGCCATCAACGAACATGTTCTAGGTGTGGTGGTCATCTTCGAAGACGTGCTGGGAGTCAAAGGACAGTTCAAGATCGTGTTCGATACGGACGGTGATGAAGATGAAACTGGTCGATAAGTTGAAAGAAGGGCATTTCCTATCGATCGAGGTACTCCCACCAAACAGGGGGCACAGCGTGGAAGAGATATTCAGAACCGTCGACGAACTGATGGAGTTTCCAATATCCTTCATCAACGTCACCAGACACGCACCGGAAGTGACTTACATCGAGCACAACGGGCAGATCATCAAGGTGACCAAAGTGAAACGACCCGGAACGGTTGGACTCGCAGCGGCTTTGTTGCACAGATACAGAATAGACGTCGTTCCACACGTGATTTGCTACGGTATGGATAAATATCAAATAGAAGACCTCCTGATAGATCTGCATCTCATAGGCATAAGGAACGTGTTCGCCGTCAGGGGAGAATACGAAAATCCCACCAGCGAGCAACAAGACAGAAGTTCTTACAAGCATGCAGACGAACTGGTGCGCCACATCTCCAATTTGAACAGGGGGATCTATCTGTATCCGAGCGAGGGGAACGAGCCCACGGATTTCTGCATCGGCGTGGCCGGTTATCCTGAAAAGCACTTCGAAGCACCGAACATGGAAGAAGATCTCAAAAACTTAAAAAGAAAAATAGACGCAGGTGCTCATTACGTGATCACACAGATGGTCTTCGATGTGGGGATCTATAAAAGGTTCGTCGAAATGGCCAGAGAGTTCGGCATAAATGTCCCCATCATCCCCGGTATAAAACCAATCACCAACCTGAAGAGCGTGTACTCGATACCAAAAAAGTTCTTCGTCACGATTCCAGCACGATTCGTTTCGCAGATGCAACAGGCGAAGAGCGACGAGGAAGAATTCAAGATCGGTGTGAAGTTCACGGCGAAACTCGCGGAAGATCTCCTCGGCGCCGGCGCTCCAGCGCTCCACGTGTTCACGATGGGTCGCGCGAAAGCCACGAAGGCTTTTTTGAAGTTGCTCTATTCGAAACAAGCGTGAGAGGAGGTTGAAAACATGAAGAAAAAAGTGGCCATTTTGGGAGCCACCGGCACAGTTGGTCAGAGGTTCATACAGCTGCTTGCGAACCATCCGTTCTTCGAGATAGCCGTGCTGGCCGCGTCCGAATCCTCCGCCGGAAAAAAGTACGGCGAGGTGGTGCACTGGCATCTAAATTGTGAGATCCCAGAAAAAGTTCGCGATATGACCGTCGTGAGCGTTGATTCGTCGTTCGATTGCGATTACATCTTTTCGGCTCTACCTTCGGACATCGCTGGGCCGATAGAAACACGCCTCGTCGAACAAGGCTATACCGTGTTCTCCAACGCGGCGAGCCACAGGATGGATGAAAACGTCCCACTCTTAGTGCCGGAAGTCAATCTGGAGCACATAAAACTTATAGAAAGTCAGAAAACGAAAGGCAGGTTGATAACCAATCCAAACTGCTCCACGACGGGCCTCGTGATGGTGCTGAAGCCCATCATGGATCTATTCGGGATAGAGTTCGTCAGTGTTGTGACGATGCAAGCCGTATCTGGGGCAGGTTATCCTGGAGTAGCTTCACTGGACATACTCGACAACGTGATACCTCACATAAAGAACGAGGAAGAAAAGATGTGTACCGAGCCGAAGAAGATTCTGGGTAAATTGGAAGAATCGAGATTGAACTTCGCACAGTTCGAAATCGTTGCACAGTGTAACAGAGTACCGGTTCAAGATGGCCACATGCTCAGCGCGTACGTTGAAACCTGTGAGAAGGTAAAGCTAGAAAAGTTCGTGAAGTTCATCGAAGATTTCAAACCACTGAAGAGTTACCATTTGCCCACAGCACCTGAACATCCTTTGATGTATCTGCCATACAAGGATGCCCCACAACCGAGACTCCACAGAGACCTCGGCAAAGGCATGACGGTGAGTGTGGGAAGGTTGGTTCAGGTGTCTGAACGATCGCTCAGGTTCGTTGCGTTGGTGCACAACACGGTCAGAGGTGCAGCTGGATGTGCCGTGCTGAACGCGGAGGTGTACGAACTGCTTTACGGGAAAAACGCTTGAGTTTCGTCACCACCCAGTTGATCATCTATCTGTTCGTCTCTCTGACCTTCTTGGGAATAACGGCGCTGTGTTTGAACACAGTGATTTCGCACCTTTTCCAGACAACGCAGAGTTTGGAGGGAGACCTCGACTTGATGATGGCCCTCGATTCCATGAGGCACGATTTTTGGTATAAATCGATCTGCGTTGCACAGGTGAGCGCGAACGCGCTGAGTTTCAGGGAGAAGGTCGATGGCAAGGAAAAGTCTGTTTGGTACAGGATCGACATCGAAGATGGAAACTACGTGCTCAAAAGGGTGGCGAACGACGGTGTCAACGTCATCTACAGTTCAAAAGAGCCTGTGAGCTTTTATGAAGCCGAAGGAATCTGGGGTGTGAGGATCGGCTCGTTGTGCTTCGAGATGCTGAACGCCACTCCGTCGAGTGTGCGGGAAAAACTCGGATTGAAAACAGGGGAACTGCCACCGTTCCTCACACCGAGGTACTTCGGATGTGCCTCAGAATGATCAGCTCGCTATCACCGTAGACTCTACGTTTGAGAATTTCGAATTCCTCAGGAACGATCACATCTTCTTTTTTGGACTTTTCCACCACGATGATCTCTGCCGTTTTCTTCTTGGCGAGCCAACGCAGAGCTTCCTCAACGAGTCCGAGCCCGTAGGGTGGATCGAGAAAAGCTATGTCGAAACGTTCCGTGTTTTTCTCTAAAAACCTTCTGAAGTCCATGCACAGCACCTTGAGCTCCACGTTCAATTTCTTCGCGTTCTCTTTGGCAACTTTTGTCGCCAACTTTGAGACATCGACGGCGATGGCTCTGCTTGCTCCTCTGCTCAAAGCTTCGAGCGAGACCACCGCACTGCCACAGAAAAGTTCAAGAAAACTTTTGTCGGTCACGTCCACCATACTGAACAACGCTTGCCTCACCATCGAACTGGTGTAGCGCGTCTTGGGATCCGGTACAGGCTGGATCTTTCTACCTTTGAACGTCCCTCCGGTGATCTGGAGCAAAGGGAACACCTCTTTTCATGACAATCGAACGTATTCTCTGTTCGCTTCAAGGATTTCCTCAAGGAGCTCTCTGACGTTGTGAGACCTTGGACCGAGTGGATGCAAAAGTAAAGCTTTCATCGCGATGGACTTAGATTTCTTCAGATAAGCCTCTATGGTGAGTCTTTCGTACATCTTGATCGTGTGGATCAACCCCACGGCGAATTGATCCGCTTCACCCAAGCTTACGGGTAGCACCCTTTTAGACTTCGTTAAACATGGTATTTCCAACACATAATCGCTCGGAAGATTTTGGATCGACCCATCGTTTTTGGTGTTGACGATGTGCACAGAATTGTTGGACAACGCTAGATCTCTTATGAGCATCGCGGCGGCCGTCGAGTAAAGGCTACCTCCCCTGAGTGAAAGCTCTTCAGGTATGCTGTCAAACTTCTCGTAATGTTGGAAGAGTCTCTCCTCGATCTCTAGAACCTTTTGGGCCCGTGTCCCTTCTTTCATCAACTTGTTCAGCACAGTCTGTGTGGAGAGATAGTAACGCAGATAGGGATTCACAAAAAGACCCAGTGAAGAGATCAACCAAGCAGGTAACTCTGGCTCGCTCTGCTGTGAAACCTTGTTGAACAACTCGTTGGTGACGTCTTTGTTTTTGAACCACACTTTTTCGATGAAACTCAGATGGTTCAGCCCATAATATTTGACGAAAATATCTTCCACGTTGCACGAAAAAAGTTTGGAAATATGCTTCAAAACGTTGATAGGAACGTTGCATAGGCCTATGAACCTTTCGAATCCAAGATAGTTCAGTACGAACTCGGTGATGTGACCAGAAGGATTGGTGAAGTTGATTATCAACGCTTCACTGTTTTTATCGATGAGATCCACATAATTCTCAATCACACCGAAAGCTCTGAGAGCAGCGGCGAACCCTCCAACACCCGTAGTCTCTTGACCGATGAGGCCGTATTTGAGTGGAATTTCTTCATCGAGCTTTCGCGACTTCAAACCACCTGGTCTGAACTGAAAAATCACATAATCTGCTCTTCTCACAGCTTGGACAAAATCTGAGGTTTTGAAGAGGGCAAAACAACCTTTGATGAGCCTTTCGCAAAAGCTGTGCATGATGTGCAACCTTCTTTCGTCCACGTCGTGAAACCAAACTTGATCCAAATCCAACTCTTTCGCCACACACATCAAACCCGAGATGAGTTCCGGTGTGTAACTACTACCAGCACCGATCACCGCGATCTTCATGGCTCATTCCCCCAAAAGCCGATCAACCTTTCGATTGAGTGTCGATCGAACTTGTGATTCGAAAATTCCGCCGCGAGCAGGACCGCCCCAACCACAGGTGGATGTTTCGGAACAACGATCCGATACTCTGGTCCAACCGCACTGAGGATCATCTCCAAAAGGATCGGATCGGCGTTTTTGAAGAAGCTTCCCTCCAGAACCAACTTGATGGGTGGGGTGAAATCGAGTTTCATTCTGAAAGCCTTCACTACGCTCACAACTTCGTCTACGATCCGACAGAGTATCTTCAACGCGACAAAATCATGTTGGTTCGCCGCACAAAAGAGTGTCTTGATCAACAAGATGGAATATTCTCTCATCTTTTCGTAGTCGCCTTCGTACTCGTAATGCATGATATCTTCTATTTTCCCACCGATCTGAGATTCAAACATCTGGATCATCTTCGTATGTTCAGACCTACCGTCCTTTCCCCTGACGATCGACGAGGCAACCAAACCGGCGATGATGTAAGAACCCAAGCGTTCACCGAAGAACTCTGAAAAACCACCCATCCTCTCCATTCTCTTCCCATCACAGGCGTAATTGATCCCACCAGTGCCACAACTGACGAGGATACCCACATCGTCCAAGGTCCCAGACCTCAGAGCGATCCTCCCATCGTTGTCGAAAGCGTATCTCCTCAAACCGATCCGATCGAGGATCGTTCGAACGATCTTGATCTCGTAGTCGAAATCCGCCCCAGCCACACCGAAAAAGCCCGCTTCGATATCTTGAAGACTCAAAGAAGCCTTTTCCAACGCTTTCGAGATCGTTTCCATCAAATTGTTGTAAGCTTTCTCCACACCCAATCCCTGATAATTCGCTCCCGGCCCTTCTTGAAAAGCCACCGTTCTTCCTTCATGGTCAACGATCAAAACGTGTGTCTTAGTGCCACCGACATCGACGCCCAGAAAGTACACAACCTCACCCCCAACGGAGAGCGATACCAAAAATTTAGTATAATCTAATCTAAGAAAGAAAACATGAACAAAGAGGTGTCTCAGGTGCGATTCAAGCCAAACCTTTACGTCATTTCCTTCATCTTGGCCGCCGCGTTCTTCGCGCTTCTAGTCTATCCGATGATGTTCGTTTTTCCCAAACTGGACACACTGGTGCAAAGCTATCAACTGAACAGTCTAAGAGGGTATTTGGACATGATCTTGAATTTAGTGGAGCTGTACCATTCTGAAAGTGCCGAAGGAGCGATGTCCGAAGAATCGGCAAAGAAAGAGGCGCTGAGACTAATCAAAAGTTCCTTTTATGGACCAGAGGGAAAGGATTATTTCTTCGTTCTGGATACCGACGGCGTATTGTTGGCCCATCCATACTATCCAGAGCTCGAGGGTCAGAAAGGTTTGGAGTCGGACAACATCGTTTTTTCCAGAGCGGTCAGTAGCATCGTTCAGGGAGCAAAGCAGGGAAAAGATCACGTTGAGTACGAATGGTACGTGTACGGCGAGAAAAAGATTCAAAGGAAACTGACTGTCATTCGCGTTTTTAAACCTTGGAACTGGATCATAGGCACAGGTCTGTACAGTCAAACTCTGACGGAGCAGATCAAACGCGTTCGGATGAACTTTTGGCAGGTGGAAGGCGTTTCCGCAATCAGCTTCTTTTTGGTACTGATCCTCTTCCTTCGGATGATGAATCGATACCAAGCAGAAAAAGAAAAACTTCTGAACAAAGTTCAGCAAGAAAAAGAGAAGTTTCATGCCATTTTGAGTTCTATCCCCACACCGATCGCAATCTTTGAGGAATTGGAGCTAACCTTCATGAACGAAGCGTTCAAAAACACGTTTTTCAGTGAAGGTAGTTCTGAAATCGTCAAATCGGATGTTTTGGAATTGTTGAAACAGCTCACAAAAGAAGTTCAAAAAAAGAAAAGCGATGTAAGTAGGGCCTCCAAGCTCGGTGACGAAAGCCAAGAGAAGTGGTTTCACATCCACGCCGTACCACACTTTGAAAATGGAGAAGTTCGAGGAGCGATGTTCGTTTTGACAGAGATCACAGAACATGTGCAAAAGATCAATCTTTGGAAAGCGAAGGCCGAGACCGATGCACTCACCGGTTTGTCCAACAGGAGCGTTCTGGAAGAACTCGGAGAACACACGTTCATCCTCGGCAAGAACTTCTGTGTACTCATGTTCGATGTGGACGAGTTCAAGCAGATAAACGACAAACATGGCCATATTGTGGGAGATCTGGTTTTGAAAGAATTCGCAATGAGGCTTTCCAAAAGCGTTAGGAAAGATACGGTGTTGATACGCTACGGTGGTGATGAATTTCTCGCTATAGTTCCAAACATCGACTTGGAAGGTGCTTTACGTATTGCAAAGAGGTTCCAAGAGAATTTGAAGCAAAAGCTCGTTATGTCCGAGATCACGTTGACGTTGAGCGCTTCGATAGGCATTTCAGAGTTTCCCAGAGACGGTCACGATCTGCAAAGCCTCATAAGTTTGGCGGACAAACGTATGTACAAGGCCAAAGCGTCGGGCAAAGGAAACATCTGCGCCGATTGACATTACCAACGATCACATGGTAAAATTTTGACGGCTGCCGAGGTGGTGGAATTGGCAGACACGCATGGTTGAGGGCCATGTGGGCCTCGGCCCGTGCGGGTTCAAGTCCCGCCCTCGGCACCAGAGGGAGCGAAAGCTCCCTTTTTTGCTATACTTTCATGGGTGGTTCGTTTGATCAAGCTGGTCTGCATAGATCTGGACGGAACGTTGTTGAACAATCAAAAACACATCTCTAAGATGGACAAACAAGCTGTGAAGCGCGCAGTTGAACTCGGTGTACATGTTACGATCTTCACCGGCAGAAGCTTTGGCTCGGCTTCACATTATTTGAGAGAGCTTGAAATCCAGATACCTGCCGTTTTTCAAAACGGTGCTTTGATCATAGATCCAGTGAGCATGAAGATTTACCAGCGAATCGAGCTCGATTCCAAGGTGGCGAGCCATTTTGTCGAACTGTGCAGGTTGAACGGTGTGTATCCAGCGATCTACGAATCTTTCTTCGCAGAGAAGGATATACTCGTGGAAAAACCTTACGAAGGAGCCTTCGCCCAGTATTTTCAACTCAACTCGCACCGGATCAGGATGGTGAAAGATTTGCTGAAAGTACTCGAGCACAGACCGAGTGTGGTCGAAATCGCGCTGGTTGGAAAAATCGAAGATGTCAACAAGTTGACTCAACAAGTTGAAGAATCTCTCCGTGATGTTTACACTCCGATCGAGAATCAGAGGAAAGATGGGGAAACTTTCGTGGAGATCTTCGGACCAAACGTCGGCAAAGAAAGAGCGTTGGAGTTCTTTTTGAAAATGTATCGAGTTAGACCAGATGAAGTCATGTACATAGGTGACAATTTGAACGATGAATCGATCATGCGCATGGTTGGGATAGCTGTGGCCATGCAGAACGCACCGGATGAGATCAAAAGGATCGCAACTTATGTGACTGACAGCAACGATGAATGCGGTGTCGCGAAAGCTTTGGAGAGATTCGTCCTTCAGGAGCGTGTGTACGAATGAGCCTTTTACTTTTGGTACTTTCTAGTGTTCTGACTGCTCTTTCCATGCCTGGTTTTTTGTTTGGCTTCTTCGTTTGGTTCGGACTAGTTTTTTTATTCTTAGCCTTGGAGGACAAAAATCCCCTTGTGAGTGCTCTGTACGGGTTTCTTTACTTTTACATCTTCAGTGCCATCAATCTGTTTTGGGTTCTACCAGTCTTGGTTGAAAATCTACCGAGGACATTCTCGAGGTTTCCAGGATGGCTTGGTTTCTTTGTCTTTCTGATCATGTTGGCTATAGAAGCCTTACCTTTCGCAGCGTTCGGCTTGATTTACTCTCTCGGTAGAAGATCGACCGAGAATTGGCCTTGGCTCGACTTACTCTTCGTCGCTTCCGCCTACACACTGATGGATTATCTGAGGGGCCTTGGCGAAATGGGTTTCACCGGTGGGACCTTGGCGGATGCCCTCTACAGGGAAGTCGGCGTGCTACAGCTAGCACCTTTGATCGGTTCTTATGGTTTGACCTTCCTCATCGTGCTGGTGAACAGAGCGCTCTACATGCTGATGAAGAAGAGTTCCAAACCCATAGAAAGGATCGCCTTCGTCGTTTTACTGATCATCTCTGTCTCACACGTGGTGGAAAGCTTTTTACCCCCACCACAGAAGGGTGAAACGAAGCTAGTCGCACTGCAAACTCACGTTACTCCCAAAAAGAAGTACAGCTCTTCGTCTTTGGAACTCTACTCGGAGATCGAAAAACATTTGGAAAAACTTTCCAACAATCTCGTCATCCTTCCGGAAGATACGTTCCCAACGGATCCAACGAAGAATCCTGTCGGAGAAAAAATGCTCGAACTTTCGAACAGAAACAATCTGAAGATCCTTTTTGGAGCGATATCAACGAACGGTGGTGCGAAGAACAGTATCTTTCTAGTTGAAAGTTCTAATGTGAGAAAGGTCTATTCCAAGGTCAAGCTGTTCCCGTTCGTGGAGATGCTTCCTTACGAGAAAATCTTCGGTATGTTCGATTTTTTGAAAGGTTTATCGTACCTCGAGCCTGGCGAAAACTTTTTGCCAGTGAGTTTGGAAAACTATCCCTCGCTCGGCATTCAAATATGCTTCGAATCTTACTTCAGCGAGCCTTCAAGAAACTTGGTGAAAAACGGTGCAGAGGTTCTCGTCGTTTGTACCAACGACGGTTGGTTCGATTTCAACACGGCTTTGAAGCAACATTTCTCAAAATCCGTTTTCAGGGCCGTAGAGACGAGGAGACAGATCATACAGGTTTCCAACGCAGGTATAACCGGTGTTGTAGACCCATACGGAAGGATCACCAAGGTCCTTCCCGTGAGGAGTTACGGATCCATGGAGATAGAACTTTCTCCAAAGAGAGGAGAAACGTTCTACACGAAGTACGGTGATCTCATCGTTTGGTTCTGCCTGGCTGTCATCTTGCTGACGTTGTTGCTACCAGGTCAAAGGAGGATTCGCGTGAGGAGGGTTTGGGGATGAGAGTGATAGCGATCGTGCTCGACAGCGTCGGTATAGGAGAGCTTCCAGACTCGCATCTGTATGGAGATGAAGGTAGCAACACGCTCGTCAACACGGCGAAGGCTGTCGGTGGGCTGAACTTACCGAACCTCGCGAAGATGGGGTTGGGTAATCTGGACGACATACTCGGTGTTCCAAAGATGAAGGCCATCGGTGCCTTCGGTGTCATGAAAGAAAAGAGTGCAGGAAAAGATTCCACCACGGGACACTGGGAACTCTCAGGTATCGTGTTGAAGAAGCCGTTCGATCTCTTTCCCAACGGTTTTCCCGAAGCACTCGTGAAGGAATTCGAGCGAAGGGTTGGCAGGAAGGTGATAGGTAACAAGCCGGCCTCGGGCACGGAAATCATAAAAGAACTCGGCTTGGAACATGAAAGGACCGGTGCCTTGATAGTCTACACGTCCGCAGACAGCGTGTTTCAGATCGCCGCCAAGGAAGAGATCGTTCCTGTTGAAGAACTCTACAGATACTGTGAGATCGCCAGAAGTTTGCTCGACGAAATGGGTTTCAAAGTGGCCAGGGTCATCGCGAGACCTTTCACTGGTGAATGGCCAAACTATGTGAGAACACCAAGGAGGCACGACTATTCTCTACCACCCGAAGGCCGAACCTTGCTCGATGTGCTCACGGAAAATCGGATACCTGTGTATGGCGTTGGTAAGATATACGATCTTTACGCCGGGAAGGGGATAACGGAGAGCTTCAAGACGGAAGACAACATGGACGGTGTCGATAAGACTGTATGGTTGATGAAGAACAAAAGACAACGGTGTATGATCTTCACCAACCTGGTCGATTACGATATGAAATACGGACACAGAAACGATGTGAAGGGCTACGCGAAGGCGTTGGAAGATTTCGACAGGAGATTACCAGAAATATGGGATGCGATGGAGGAAGACGATGTTCTCTTCATAACGGCCGACCACGGTTGTGATCCGACCACTCCTTCAACGGACCATTCGCGCGAGAAGGTTCCCATCCTGGTGTGCGGATCGAAGGTTTGTCAAAATGTGAACCTTGGTGTGAGAGAATCTTTCGCGGATTTCGGACAAACGGTGGCCGATATCTTCAACGTAGATAAGCTCGACAACGGCGTTTCATTCAAAGATCTGCTTTTCGAGTGTTGAAGATATGAGCAAAAAGAGCGTCGCATACGGAAAATTCGTGAGATATTTTTGGAAAAGACCGAAACTCGCAAAGGAGATACTCAAACTAGGAATAAAACTCGAACTGGCGAGGCGCCGAGTGGTCGCCAACATCAAAAACGATTTTGCGAGCTGGGTGGATTCAGTAGCCCTCTCCATCGTCAGCTCAGCTTTCGAAGGTGGAAAGATCGCTCTGGTCAATCTCTTCTTCCCTGTAGAAATCATGGCAGGATTCAATCTGAAATGCGTATCGGCCGAAGGGTTGGCTGGAATGCTGGCTGCGATGCATTTGGAGGATCTCGCCCTGAACCGAGCGGAAGCGATGGGCATATCGAAAAACACTTGTTCGTTCCACAGAGCGGGGTTGGGCCTGAATCTGTTGAAGATGGTGAGCAACGCCAAGGTCGTTGCAGCCACGAACGCGCTCTGCGATGGAAACGTTCCGATCTTCAAAACGATCGCACAGATCCATGGTTTAGACCCATTGATCGTTGATGTTCCAAGAACGTTCGATCAATCCAGTGTTCACAGCGTGTCTCAACAGTTGGAAGGAATCGTCCACGAGTTGGAAAACGAGTTGAATCAAAGTTTCAACTACTCGAAGTTTGAGGAACAGTTGAAAATTGAATCAGAGATCTTTGGAACCTTGCGAGAGCTTTATCCAAAACTCTGCGAAAATCCCGTCGGATTACATCTCTATCAACATGTGAATTTGTTGTATGCATTGCACGTTAGACCAGATGTGCACATGCTCAAAGCGGTGCGAGCGCTTCGAAAACAACTCGACTCGAATGCACCTACCTTCAAGAAAAGGTTTCTTTGGATGCACCTGAGCCCTTATTACGACAACGTTCTGAACGATATCTTCTCTAAAGATAGCCAATATTCGGTGGTGGCGAGCGAACTTTCATGGGACTGGCTCAACTGGAAGATAGATGTGGCGCATCCGTTCAAGTGTTTGGCCGAAAAGATACTTTCCAATCCGCTGCTCGGAGACGTCGAGACGAGGGCGAAGTTCGCCCTGCGGTTGGCTTTCGATTTCAAGGTGGATGGAGTGATCCACTTCAACCATTTTGGATGCAAACAGTCATCCGGTTCAGTCGAAATATTGAAGAACGCTTTCGATGAGGTGAGGATACCTTTCCTATCGCTCGATGGAGACTGTGTTGATCACACCAGCGCTTCTTTTGAACAGTACAAAACGCGGATCCAAGCGTTTCTGGAGATGATCGGATGATAGTCTACAACTGTCCACTTGTTCCTTTCGAATTCTTCCATGCATTGAAGGTACCGTTCAGAAGAATCCGACCGAACTCGATCGAGTTTCAAAAACTTCATCCTAACGTGTGCTCTTTCTGCAGGAGTGCCGTTTGTTCCGTTGAACCGAACGACGTGCTCGTTTGGGTCGATTCGTGTGATTCGATGCGCCGAGCGTACGACTTTTTGAAAAAGACGAACAGATCTTTCTATCTGCACGTTCCTGTAAAAAATGACAAAGTAGTCCTACGCGCTTTCGCAGACGAGTTGAGAAAACTTTGGGAAAAACTGAAGGAAACTTTCAACAGGGAAGTGCCGGTGAGTGAGCTTGAAGAGACACATTCTTGGTTTCTAGAATCGTCAAAAAACTTGGAAAAGGCACTTTTTGAAGATCCTTACAAGGCAAAAGAACTCTTTGAAAGTCTTTCGAACCAAGAATGGATCGGCTCGACGAAGAAAGACACATTGAAGGTGCTTTTGGTGGGGTCTTGGGTGAGCGAAGAGCTGGTCAAGTTCATAGAGGACTCTGGAGCGTGTGTGCTGAATGCGACGTGTTCTGGTCCGTACGCGTTGTTGTCGGATATTCAAATGAAAAGCAACGTCTTCGAATCGATCGCTTCAAGGATATTGAGCAAAAAACTCGTGTGCGGAAGGTTCAGCTCGGACAGAAAATTGAGCGAACTTGTGAAATCGTTCGAACCTTCTGCTGTTGTGTTGCACACCGCGAAGTTCTGCGACTTTTATCATTTCGATGGGCAAATCTTGGAAAAGTTGAAAGTTCCTTTCGTCAGCGTTGAAGAAAATTTCTCATCTGGAGGTTTTGAACAAACAAAAACGAGAATCGGAGCTCTTTTGGAGAGTTTGAAGAGATTTTCAAAGCCTGCGTTGAACTTTTCGTATTTCATAGGTATAGACAGCGGTTCTACGAGCACGAAATTGGTTGCCATCGATAGATCTGGAAACATACTTCTACAGGAAATTTTGAAAACGGGTGCCGATCCCAAGGAGTCTGCGAAACGACTGTTGATGAAGAGTTCGCAGGAACTGAAGATCTCCCATGAGGACGTCTTCGTCGTTGCGACCGGCTACGGTCGTGACGCGATCGATTTCGCACAGGAACGTGTGACTGAAATAACTTGTCATGCCATCGGTGTCAGTTACCTGTACGAGAACGTTGGGACGATCATCGACATCGGAGGACAAGACAGCAAGGTGATCAGACTGGAGGATGGAAAAGTCGTCGATTTCGTCATGAACGACAAATGTGCGGCTGGAACGGGCAGATTTCTCGAGATCGTGGCTTCCATTCTGGAAACACCCATAGAAGCCTTGGGAGAAGAATCTTTGAAGTCAAAACAAGAACTCAACATCAGCAGTGTTTGTGCGGTGTTCGCGGAGAGTGAGATCATCTCACTCAGGAGCAAAGGTTATCACAAACAGGATATAATCCGCGCCGCACACGAAGCCATCGCTCGAAGGATATACGCTATGTATCAGAGGGTCAAAGGACGACCTCCGATCGTTCTGACCGGTGGGGTTGCCCTGAACAAAGGCTTGAAATGGGCACTCGAAAAGTTGATGGGTGTTGAGCTGATCGTTCCCAAAAATCCGATCACAACAGGTGCACTCGGCGCCGCACTGATCGGTCTTCAGCAAAAAACGTGATTCCCTCCGCTCTCACGAACGGAAAAGACACAGCTACCAGTTCCTGTGAGCTGTGCGACGATTGGATTCGTAGTCCAAGCCTTCAAAAGCGTTCGTTTTATCTCTTCATGCATGTTGCAGACCAGTTCTTGAAAAATGTTGTAAGATAAAGCTTTGATCGCATCGAAATCGCGTTTCAGATAAGCTTCATAAAGCTTTTCTACAGGTTTTGGACCTCTGTTGAAGTTTCTCTCTTCGAGCATCCGATAAGCCATCGCGGTGCTCACACTCACGTTTGGGCAGAACAGATCCACCGTGTAACCAGTTATAGGACTGAGCGGTGTGATTTTTTCACCTTTACCTTCAACGATGGCCGTACCACCGAAGAGCAGGAACGGAACATCCGAACCAACTTCTGAAGCGATTTGAAGCAAGTCTAGATTCGACACCTTCAATTTTTTGGCGAGGAATCTGAGCGTCGCTGCAGCATCTGAGCTTCCACCACCCAAGCCCGATCCTATGGGTATGCGTTTCTTCAAAACCACTTTCAAACCGAAATCCGTAGGATGGTACTTGTTGAACGCTCTGTAGGCTTTTTCCACCAAGTTCTGACCCTCTATAGGAGCATTGCATTCGACGATGATTCCTTTGGTTTTTTCGATTTCGAAGAACAACAATTCATCGTGAAGGCTTATCGTTTGAAACAGACCCACGATGTCGTGATAGCCGTCTGGTCGTCTCGCAACCACGTCCAAGTACAGATTCAGTTTCGCGTAAGCCCTCTCAGAAAATCCAACGTCAGCTTCGACCATCCTTCCAGCTCTTCCTCCCACTGGGTGATTTCTTCAAGGCTCTTGAACCACCACTCGAACATGTCAGGTTCGTTCAAACTTCTGAACTCCACTTCAGCCAAATAAACGATGCCCACATGAACCCTGCTCACGGGGGAACTGAGATCGTTCAGAAGGCCAAGATAGACCATCTTACGAATTTTCGCATCGACTTCTTCGTGTATTTCTCTCTCCATCCCGTTCAAAAAAGCCTTCCAGGGAGTGTCACCATCTTGGAGTGTGATGTGTCCTCCCACCCCGATGGACAGTCTGCCGTGCAACCTTTTCTCTTGCTGTTTGTTGGTACGCCTCAGCAGAAGAAATCTGCCCTCTTGGTTCATCAAAACGTACGGAATCACTTGACGATTCGCTTCATCGAACTCTGCGACGTTCCTGTCGATGAAAAAGCCAAATCTTTCTATCGAATCGCGCAGAAGCTCGAGATCTATTGGGAAAATACCGCTCTCATTATCAACGAGATTCTCAATCACCTTCGTTGGAACCACTAAAACTCGTTCCAAGGCCCTTCACCACCAAGCTGTTGTAACAGTCTCTACAGACTGCGATGTACTTCTCCTTGCCACCCACATCGATCTCTGCATCACCATCGGAAATCTTGTAACTCAGAGTGGCGTTGTGCTCTCCACACAAATGACAAACCGCCTTCTTCTTGATCACCTCGTCGGCGAGTGCGAGGAGTAGCATAGTGGTCTCAAAGGGATTCTGCTTGAAGGTCATGTCCAACCCCGCACAGAAGACGTTGACGTTTTCATCCAAAAGCTTCCTCACTATCCTCACCAGATCTTTATCGAAGAACTGCACTTCGTCTATGAAAACGGCGTCCACCTTCTCTCTGAGATGAGGAAGCATATCTTTTGAGCATTCCACCGACACAGCTTGAGCTTCTAAACCGGAATGCGTCCTCACAACATCAACGCCGTATCTGACATCCAAAGCCGGTTTGAAGAGTAGAGTTTTCTTTCGACCCAATTTGTAGATCTCCAGAAAGGACAACAGCTCCGTGGTTTTACCTGAATACATCGGTCCAACGATGACGGTGAGTTTTCCAGACACGGTTCATTCCTCCTCTATCAAAGAGTTGACTGCAGCAATCTTTTCCTCATCGAGCAGGTGTAGATACGTACTCGTGGTGGAGAGATTCGCGTGACCCAAGAGTTCTTGAACGACCCTCACGTTCACCTTTCGTTGCAGTAAGTGTGTTGCGAAAGAGTGGCGCAACGTGTGTGGATGTATTTTTTTCTTTATACCGCAGAGGTTGGCATATTTGCGTACGATCCTGAACACAGTACTAGGATGTATCCTAACTTCTCCACCGAAAAGGAATTGTTCCATCGTTCTTTGTGATTCGGTTATGTAATGTCTCAATTTGTTGGACAAATCGATGTTCAGTGGTACAATTCGATCTTTCCTCCCCTTTCCCATCAAGATCTTCACGAACGCTGGTGAGAAAGAAACATCACTCACTTTCAGATTGCACAGCTCGCTCACTCTCAAGCCACAATAGTACAGAAGGCACAAGATCAAATGATCCCTCTCGTTCCGTTCCGAAGCTCTCAACATCGCTCCGACTTCTTCCCTGGTCAGAAAGTCTGGCATCCTCTTTCTGAGCCTCGGGCTCTTCACCCTTGTCCAAGGATTGTTTGAAACGTAGTTTCTCAACACGAGATAGTCGAAGAAATTTCTCAACGAAGATATCTTCCTCGCCAGCGTTGAAACGCTCATGGGTTTATCGCGATCCTTAGAAATTTGTTTCAAATAGTCTTCACCGTCCTTCACACCGAACGAGTTCAAGGATATACCTTTTTCACGCAAAAATTGTAAAAACTGTGCCACGTCGGTTTGATAAGCGATCACGGTGTTCTCTGAAACTCTGCGTACGAATCTGAGATATTCTACATACTCTTGAAGCAGATTTTCCAAACTCGATCACCATCCTGAGAAACTCAACAAGAGCGCATAAAGGCTGGAAACCATCAGACCGATCAGAACTATCAAAGAAGAAACTTTGAAGAAATCTTTGAACATCAAAGTTTTACCTGTGAACTTCTTCAGCAGGGAAATGGCCACTATGTTGACGGCTGCGCCCATGGGAGTCGTGTTCGAACCGATCCCTATACCAAGGGCGATCGCCCACCAAAGTTGAATCGGATGGCCGAGCTCCACCAGGTGTTTCACCACAGGAACGAGAACCACGGTGGTCGGTACGGCACTCAGCAGAGCCGACATGATGGCTCCGAGCCAAACGAGAAGTAGAGTCAGAAGAAGGGGTGAGCGTATCAACGAAACGAGTCCAGCAAACTTGCTCAGAAGGCCGAGTTCTCTCACAACGTACGTGAGTGAAAATAGCCCCATGAAGAAGAAGAGCGTGTCCCATTCGACCTCTTTTGCAACATCCTCAAAATTCTTTCCAGCGAGGATGAGCGAAAGAGAGGCACCAACGAGTGCGATGAACGCTATGTCGATTTTCAACCTCTCATGAAAAGCGAATCCAACGATGGTGACAACGAAGACGACGATGAGCTTCGAGAGTGTTTTTTTGTCGGTGATAGCTTGTATCGGGTTGGTGGTTGCGAGCTTTCTTAAACCTTCCAGAGATTCCTTCTCTTCATGTATGTCACGGGTCAACAACAGCGCCGATATCAACGTGAGGAGGAACGCTGCAGGGGCCAGATGTGTGATGAAGCTTGTGAAACTCAAGCCACCGGCCAAACCTATTATGATGTTTGGAGGATCGCCTATCATGGTCGAGATTCCACCGATGTTCGAGGCGACTATACCGAGCACGAGCATCCTCGACGGATCAACACCCGCTGCGTCACAGACGAGAAAAAGGATGGGAGCGAATATGAGCAACGTGGTCACATTGTCCAGAAAAGCCGAAAGCACGGCGATGAAGATCATGAGCATCAAAAAAGTCCTTTTCAGTTGTCCCCGTCCAAGTCTCACCGCGTATATGGCGGCCATCTGGAAAAAACCTGTGGTTTTCATCACGGCCACGATGATCATCATACCGAGGAGCAAACCGATCGTGTTGAAGTCGACGACACGTGAAATATTTTCAACCGTGAGCCCCTCAGAGAGTTTCAGAACGGCTGCGATCAAACCTAACAAGAATACTTTCACCGATGTTCTCTGAGTTTTGCTCAATATCACATAGTAGGCTCCGAGAAACAAACCCAAAGCTATGAGCTGCTTGATCATCGTATCACCACCCAGACCAGAGAGGATAGAACTCCGCAAAATCTCCCGCGTAAAGTCCCTCGATGTTCGCCGGCAATCTGATCACACCGTCGGCCATGGCAAGGTTCGAAACTTGTGCCGTTTCGCTCTCCAAAGGTTCAGCCCAAACTTGGGCGTCTCTCACGAAAAGCCTGACTCTGACAAAATGTTCTCTACCTTGTCTGGAGGACACGTTCCTCGCCAGTTTCACCATGCCCACAGGTTTTGGAAGAAAGTCGATCTCACCTTCCAACTTTCTGAGGATGGGTAACAACACGAATCTGGCGCTCACGGTGAAAGAAACTGGATTACCTGGCAAGCCAACCACAGGTTTTCCGTCCAACAAGCCCAGCACCGTCGGTTTACCAGGTTGCATGAGGATCCCGTGGAAAATCACACCAGGTTTTCCCGACCGATTCATCGCAGACTCTGTGAAATCTCTCGTACCTATGGAACTTCCACCGACGATCACGATCGCATCGTGATTTTTCATCGAATCTTTCAACATCTTGAACAGCATCTCTTCGTCATCGCGGCAGAGTCCTACACGTTCTATTCTGAACCCTAAAGATTTCAACCAGCATTCGAGTGTATAGCTGTTGCTGTCGCGCACCTGAGCGATCGATTTATTTTGCTCAAAAGGTTCAACGATCTCATCACCAGTCGATATCACTCCGACACTCACGCGCCGAAACACTTTCAACCGTTGGATCCCAAGTTGAAACATGAGCTGAAGATGACCAGGTCCGATCCTCACACCCTTCGTGACTATCAACTGACCCAACTTCACATCGTCATCCTTTTTGAAAACGTTTTCTCCGACTGCCACGGGCTTCATGACCTCCACGTACTCTCCGAACCTCTGGGTATGCTCGGCCATAACGACGGCATCGGCACCGATCGGCAACATTGCACCGGTAGCGATCCAAGCCGCTTCGTTCTGACCAAGAGGCCTTTTTGGTTCCTCACCAACTTTCACTTCGAAAGCAAAATGCAGGACTGCTGGAAAACTCGTACTGGCACCGGTTGTATCTTTCGCCCTAACAGCATAACCATCCACCAAGGATTTATTGAAACCTGGCAGATCTTGCCTCGCTGGTATGTCCTCAGCGCTCACAAACCCGAGCGATTCGAGCACCGAGATTTGCTCAACCCGATCGAGCGGGTTCACAAGCCGAAGATACTCAGAATAGACTTGTTGGAGTGTAGCGAGCTTGAGAAATCTCATCTCACCCATAACGAGCGCCTCAAAATTTCGAACCACAGTCTTTCGTGGAACCCTTGATCTTCTCGATGGCGTGTGGTATCGCCGGTAAGATCGCTTTTAAATTCTCTCTGACTGCATCTGGACTGCCAGGTAGATTGACGATCAGAGTCTCTTTTTTCACACCCACGACGGCTCGAGACAGCATGGCCGTCGGTGTATGCTTCAGAGCTTCGTTCATCATGGCCATCTCCATGCCATAGAGCCTTTTTTCCACCACCGAGAGTGTCGCCTCGGGTGTCACATCCCTGGGCGAAACACCCGTACCCCCACAGGTGATCACCAAATCGAAACCGTGTTCACACAGATAGAGTAGCTTTTCACGTATCAAGTCCATCTCATCCGGCACAACGAACTTCGCTTCGATCCTTCCGCCGATGTCTCTGAGGAGGTTCTCGACCGTCTCGGCGTTCCTGTCGATCATGAGATTTTTGCTCACTCTATCGCCGATCACGACTATACCCACCTTCATAGCTCTCTACCCTCCAAGATGATCTTTCCCGCCTCGGATACATCGTACCCCGCGTAGGCAGAGGCGAGGTTTCTGAACTCTTTGGATGTTATCACATCGAGTATGATCTTGAAACGTTCATCTTCGAAGAACTCAGGTAGAATCAGAAGATCGTAATCTTCCCAACAGATCGGCACGAAATCTAAATCCATCAACTTCGCAACGTAGGCCACCGCCAAACCGGCGTCTGCCAGACCTTTCTTCACTTTCAAGGCAACACCGATGTGCGTTGACTCCTCGTTTTCATAACCATTTATCTTGCTCGGTTCTATTCCGAGTTTCTCAAGATAATAATCCAAAAGAATCCTAGTTCCTGAGGCTTTCTGTCTGTTGACAAACTTCACATCGCTTTTAGTGAGATCGTACAGTGTCTTGATCGATTTGGGATTTCCTTTCTGCACGACAATGCCCTGAAGTCTCTTGGCGAATTTGACCAGCACGAAATTGTTCAACATTTTCCTCAGATAAGGTAAGTTGTAAGTCTCAGTCTCTGGGTCGAACAGGTGTATCCCACCCAGATGGGCTTGTGCCCTCGCGATCGCCCGTACACCACCCAAACTACCCACGCTCACAACCGTGAGGTTCAGCTTTCGCTCACACAACAGATCAACGAGCCGATCGACGAGTGGATCATTGCTACCCACGAAGAGCACCATGTCGTCGATGTAGCGCTTGGAACTCTCCAGTTTTATCAAAACTTTTTGTCCTTCCTCTATGACTTCCTCACCTTTTGGAACAACGAGTGTGCCGTTCATCCTCGAGAGCGATGACATGACCGCAGATCCTCTCTTAAGTGGAACGAAGACGTACCTTTCTTTGACTTTCGCCACCACACCCCTCACGATCTCGTCTTCACCCACAAAAGAGTGCACACGTCTCACAGACTCGGCTTCGATGAAATCTGCTTCACAATCCCTTCGACCGTACCATTCATCGATGATCGGTTGAACGATCCTCTCAAGCACCGTGAAACACGACGAGGGGAAGCCAGGTAGCCCGATCACTGGCTTTTTCTCCACGATGGATAGAACGGTTGGCTTGCCAGGACGAAGGTTTAAACCGTGCGCGAACACCTCACCCGTTTTTTCGAGTAACCTATAGACGAAATCCTTCTCCCCGGCGGAAGAACCACCTATGAAGAGTAGCATATCGCTCTTTGGTAAGAACGTGTGCAAGGTTTCTTCCAACATTCTCACATCGTCCTTGACGATCTGAAAAACTTCCACTTCTGCTCCCAGCTTCTCCAAGAAAGCTTTGACGAGCGACGAGTTGGTCTCAGGTATGAGACCTTCTTTGAGCTCTGCGGTTGGATCGACGATCTCGTCCCCCGTTGGCACGACCACACACTTCATCTTCTTCAACACATCGACTTCGAACACCCCAGCGGCGAGGAGCAGAGCCAGGTCTTGTGGGGCAAGGCGATGGTATCTTGGAAACAACATGTCGTACTCCACGACGTCTTCACCGATCACCCTGACGTTGTGGAACTGTGGTACAGGTTCAAAAACTTGAACTGAAGAATCTTGCAAAAAATGAACATCTTCTATCATTATCACCGCGTCGAAACCTTCGCGGATAGGTTGACCCGTGTTGACGAATTCGTATCGATCCTTCGCCAACTTCTTCGGTGCGTGCTTGGAGGCGCCGATCGTATCGACGCTCCGAACGGCGATACCATCCACGGCTGCCGCATTGTAGTGTGGTACACTTCTATGCGCAAAAACCGCTGAAGCGAGCGTTCTATCGAGCGCGTCCCTCGTTTTGACTCTTTCCACTTTTCGTTCGAAAAAACCAACGTCCCTCAATCGTTCTAGATAACGCTTAAGTACTTGATCCAAATCCATTTTCTTTAGGTATATCTTCCTCTCCAGAAGATCGCACCTCCGAATAACATTCTACTCCGCAACGTGGTAATATGTAACTTGGGAGCGGATGAGAGTGAAATTCTCAACTTTACAAGTAAACCAAGAGTACGAGACGATGTTCATGGTCACAGAAGAAATGGTGAAAGCCTTCGCGGAGATCACGGGCGATAAGAATCCCATACATTTGGATGATGAGTATGCAAAGAACACACGTTTTGGAAGAAAAATCTGTCATGGTATGCTCGTAGCCTCGCTGATCTCGAAGGTCCTTGGTATGGATTTCCCAGGTCCAGGAACGATTTTGGTTAGGCAGCAGCTGACTTACAGGGCTCCCGTGTTCGTTGGTGAAGCTGTGAAAGTTCATGTGCGTGTGATCGAAAAAAAGGAAGAGAAGAAAAGAGCGATCCTTCAAACGAACGTTTTGAAGATGGACGGTTCTACTGCCATCGAAGGACAAGCTGAGATCTTGATCGAACAGTGAGACGGTACGGCCAGCATTTCCTCGTATGTGAGTGGGTGGGCCAGGAACTTTCAAAATTATTGGATCCTTCCAGAGAAGATACAATCGTAGAGATAGGATGCGGAAAAGGCTTTTTAACGAGTTTCACCGCCAAACTCGGTTGTCGACTGCTTTGTTATGAAATCGACGAGACATTGGTTGAAGAGTTCAAAAGGAACGTTTCTGGGAACGTCGAGCTGAGGTTGAAAGATTTTCTGAAAGTGTCGCCAAACGAGATCGAAGGAGCACAGTTGTGCTACGGAAGTATACCTTATCAGATATCGTCGAAAATCATCCGTAAGGTGATCGAACTGGGTTTTAAAAGGTGCATCTTCATCGTCCAAAAAGAGTTCGCAGAGAAGCTCGCTCACGGTCGTGATAAACGGAGATTGACGTTCATCACCGCTTTAACTCAGACTTATTTCGATGTTCGCGTCCTTTTCCACGTTCCAAGAACTTGCTTCGATCCTCCTCCGAAGGTGGATTCGACCATGGTCGAACTCGTCAGGAAACGGACGCCGCTCGATTTGAAAAGGTATGAGGAATTCCTCAGAAGACTCTTTTCGAGACCAAACAAAACGCTCAAAAATGCACTCAAAACGTTGTCTATAGATTACCAGGGGCCTTTTGAAAACGTGCGAGTTTTCAACGCGAATGTTGATCAAATAGTTAAAATTTATTTGGAGTGGTGTTATGACGAGGGCGGAACTTTTCGAAACGGTCCTCAACTCCATAGTTGAAGGCATCATCATAGTGGACAGAGATGGAAAGGTAGTTTACATAAACAGACAAGCCTCGATCATACTCGGTATTCCACCTTCCAGCGCTATCAACAAACATGTGGTCGACGTGATACCGAACACGAGGTTGCACATCGTTGTTCAAACGGGCAAGGCCGAGATAGATCACATTCAAAACATAGGCGAAGTCAAAATAATAACCTCGAGGATACCCATCAGAGACCAACAAGGTAACGTCATAGGTGCCGTAGCGATATTCAGAGACATCACGAGCGTTCAGAAGATGGTCGAAGAAGTCACAAACCTTCGAGAAATGGAAGCACTCTTGAAAGCGATCATAGAATCCACCAACGATGCCATATCTGTTGCCGATGCCGAAGGAAAGATCGTGATGGTCAACAAGGCTTACACGAAAATAACGGGATTCTCAGCACAGGAAGTGATAGGCAAACCCGCCACGATAGACATCGCAGAAGGAGAAAGCATGCACATGAAAGTTGCGCAAACGAAACAGCCCATCTATGGGGCCAGGTTGCTGGTGGGTCCAACGCGCAAAGAAGTTGTGGTGGACGTGACACCTCTGTTCGTCAAGGGTGAATTCAAAGGTAGTGTCGGTGTGATACACGATGTGTCGGAGATCGTACGTCTGAGCAGGGAACTCGAAGAAATGCGACGGATCATGAGACGTCTCAGCGCCAGATATACCTTCGAAGACATCGTGGCCGAGAGTGCGAAGATGAAGGCCGTGATAGAACAAGCCATGAAGGTGGCACACACGCCTGCAACGGTTCTGCTGAGAGGAGAAAGTGGTACAGGTAAAGAGTTGCTCGCACACGCGATACACAACGCAAGCGACAGGAAAGACCAACCTTTCGTGAGCGTCAACTGTGCAGCGATACCAGAAACCGTGCTGGAGTCAGAACTGTTCGGTTATGCACCCGGTGCTTTCACCGGCGCACGCAGGGAAGGTAAGAAAGGCTTACTCGAAGAAGCACACAAAGGCACCGTGTTTCTCGACGAAGTCGGTAAGATGCCTCTCTCATTACAGCCCAAACTTCTGAGGTTCTTGGAAACGAAGGAGATATCACCGGTCGGTGGAACAAAACCGATCAAGATAGATGTGAGGATCATAGCCGCAACGAACATGAACTTGGAAAAGATGGTGGAAGACGGCTCGTTTCTGCCGGACCTGTACTTCAGGCTCAACGTGTTCCCAATACACATACCACCTCTCAGAGAACGGAAAGAGGACATACCTGCACTCGTGCAGTACATCATAAAGAAGCTGAATCAGGAATATGGAAGGATAGTGGAGGGAATATCTCCAGAAGCGTTGCACAAGTTGATATCCTACGATTGGCCGGGGAATGTGAGAGAACTGGAGAACATAATCGGCAGGGCCATGATAACCATGGAACCCAGTGAGAGGTTCATCAGGGCTCACCATCTTCCACCGTTGAAGGTCAGTTACCAAACTCACGAGATCGCAGGTGAAGTGAAAGATCTGAAGCGCACACTGAGACAGTACGAGAAAAGTTTAATAACAAAATCTTTAGAGCAGAACGACTGGGATGTCCAAAAAACAGCCAAAGAACTCGGCTTGAGTGTCAGGACTCTTTATTACAGGATGAAACTTTTGCAGATCAGCAGGCCAACGAACAGGAAACGTCAGTTTTAAACTTAGCTAAAAGGTGAGGTAATTGACGAGTTTTAATATCTTCATGTGAGTCATCAAATTGCGAGGTGATACCATGCAGAAGTCAAAAAAGAATCTGAAGACTTTGTCTCAATACGAGCTGTTGAAACTCTTGAAGGACGGACAAGAGGGAGCCAAAGAGGAAGTCTTCAGGAGGATGTCTTTGGAAAACGGTGATGAAAATGGAAGAAAGCCAGAAAGCAACAAGAAGTCGTAGTTGCGTTGAGTTGAAGAACTTCTCCATGACCATAGACAACGTCCCTGTGCTTAGAGACATAAACCTTTCCTTCGAGGCAGGACAACTGACGGTCATATATGGTCCAAGAGGTGCAGGTAAATCCGCTCTGCTCAGATCCCTGTCTAGACTGAACAAGGAGATCTATGAGAACGTCGAGTGGGTTGGAGAGCTGTTGATAAACGAAAAGCCTGTACAAGTTTATGACAAAAAATTGCTCAGACAGATGGTCTCCTACGTGGAGCCTTCTTTCGTGGAGGCGATGGATGAACTCACATTCGCAGAATTCATCAAAATAACACTGTCCGAATCGAAGGCTTCCCTGGAGGACTTTGCCTCGGAACTCGATAGACTCGGTGTTCTGAAGTTCCTCAAGCGTGAACTCAAGACCCCCATAAGACAGTTCTACACCATGGAAAAAATCATGCTCCTACTCTTCACGGCGATCGTCAGAAAGTCTATCATCGTGGTGTTAGATTGCATACTGGACCATCTGGACGACGACACTCTGTCACCTGTCTTGAAGGAACTTTTGAACATAAAAGAGGACAGAATCGTGATCCTCAGCACCAGACAGAAAACGAGGTTCCTTCCGTTCGCAGATCAGTTTGTGACCATGAAGGATGGTAGAATCGAATACAGAGGATCAGCGAAAGCGTTCGTACTGGAGAGGTGAAACGTGAAGGTTGTAACCGTAACGTTGAACCCCGCACTGGACAGAGAGTTCATAATCGAAGGTTTCACCATCAACGATTACCACAGGATAAAGGATAAAAGTCACATGATCATGAGCCCCGGGGGTAAAGGTATAAACGTTTCCATCGCGTTGTCGAGACTCGGGGTGGCCTCCGTCGCCATCGGAATACTGGGAGGACACACGGGACGTGTGCTACTCACAGAACTGAACAAGATCAGCCCACTCATCAGTACGAGTTTTGTCCACATAGATGACGAAACGAGAGAAAACATCGTGATCGTAGATCCTGTGAACCACACGATGACGGCTATCAACTCTCCGGGACCGACTGTGGACAAAAGCGCAGTCGAATTGCTCCTGAAACGTTACGAGATTTTCCTCTCGCGTGCGGAAATCGTTGTGCTCTCCGGTAGTTTGCCACCCAACCTTGAAGGAGACATCTACGGAAAGATGACGAAGATGGCTAAGGAAAGGGGAAAAATGGTCTTCGTCGACATGATAGATGAATATCTGATCTCGGCTCTGCAGGTGAGCGTTCCAGACGTCATCAAACCCGATGTTAGGGGTAATCCGATCGTTCTTGGGACACGCTTGAACGACCTCGAAGATTATGTGGAAGCCGCCTCGAATCTTGTGAAAAAGGGATGTAAATTGGCCGTCATTTCTTTCCAACTCAAAAGCGATGTGGTTGCTACCCAAAACGGGGTTTGGTTGATCACCACGGACGAGGAAGTTGAACCAGAGAACGTGCTGGGTGCCGGTGATGCTTACGTTGCTTCGATGGTGTATAAAAAGTTGACCGATAAGAAAGCCGACATGGCGGAAGTAGCGAAGTTCGGTTACGCCGCTGCTCTCGCGAAAACGAAGAAACTACCCAAGGAGATGCCAGACTATGAGGAAATAAACGAAGCGATGAAGTTGTGCAAAGTGGAGCGCCTCAGATGAGACAGAGGTGGTGGAATGAGGGTTTACGATGTCATGACTAGGGACGTCACGGCAGTCACACAGGATGAAACAGTTGAGAATGTGATCAAGATTCTGGCAACACAATCTTTGAGCGGGCTACCGATCGTTGCAGAGGACATGAGAGTCATAGGTTTCGTCAGTGAGAGTGATATAATCCGTGCAGCTGTTCCTGGATACTTTTCCCTTCTTCAATCAACGACGTTCATTCCTGACATGAGTCAATTTTTCAGAACGATATCCAGAATAAAGGACAAACCCATCCGTGAGTTCATGGCTCATCCACCACTGGTCGTCAATGAAAACGCATCCTTGGTGCACGTTGCTGATCTCATGATCAGGCACAACGTGAAGATCCTCCCCGTGGTGGATGAACACGGTCGGCTCCTCGGCATGATAACGAGATCCAACGTCATCAGGGCGGCTATGGAAGGGTATCTATGAAAGCTTACGTAGCTTTTTTAGGTTGCAAGGTGAACCAGTACGAGACGGAACTCATAATAGAACAACTAGAACGCGCGGGGATCGTTGTTTCACCACAACCCATCAACGTCGATGTGTGCGTTGTGAACACATGCATGGTAACAACTGAGGCTGAGCGCCAATCCCGTCAAGTTCTGAGAAAACTCAAAAGGTTGAATCCAAAAGCCGTTGTCATTGCCGTTGGATGTTATGCACATTTGAATCCAAAATCACTCGCAGATTGCGGAGCCGATATTGTGCTTGGGAACGCAGAGAAAACGAAACTGACAGAGTACATAAACAACTGGTTCGAAACGAGAAAGCCAATTACCTTCGTATCGGAACCAGATTACCAGATCGATCAACCGGTGAAAAATTTCTTAGCTGAACGCGTCAGGGCTTATGTGAAAGTTGAAGATGGTTGCTATGAATTTTGTACATACTGTGTGGTACCCATCGCGAGGGGGAGAAAGATCAGAAGCAAAGACAAAGAATCCGTGCTTCAAGAAGTGAGGAATTTGGTCGCATCGGGTTATAAAGAGATCGTAATCACCGGGGTCAACCTTGGAAAGTATGGTCAAGACACAGGTACGAACCTTGCAGAACTCATCGAGTACATCCTGAACAACGTGAACGATGTTTTTCGCATCAGGTTGAGTTCGATCAACGTTCAGGACGTTTCGAACGATCTGGTGAACTTGTTCAAGTATCGAGATAAACTGTGCCCCCATCTGCACATACCTGTTCAGAGCGGTTCCAACCGAATATTGAAGTCCATGAATAGAAAGTACACCGTCGAGCAGGCTGTTTCTTTGTTCGAGCGCTTGCGCAGTGTCGATCCAGACTTCTCTATAACGACCGACATCATAGTGGGCTTTCCGGGAGAAACCATCGGTGATTTTGAGAGAACCCTCGCACTGATCAGCGAAGTCAAATTCGCTAGGGTACACGCTTTCAAATACTCCGAGAGACCCGGTACCCCCGCTTCTAAAATGCCACAGAAGGTACCGTCCGAAGAGAAGGATAGACGCATGAAATTGCTCAAAGAATTGGCAGATAAAACGGCCATGGAGTACAGGGCCGCGTCGGTTGGAAAGATCAGAACCGTGCTCGTAGAGATGAGCAAGAACGGGGTCAGCCACGGTTACGATGAATATTATGTTCGTCACGAGCTCGTCTCCATGAAACCTGGAAGTTTGACGAAAGTCGTGATCAGAAAGCCAAACGGTGTAGGGGTGGTGTCACAAGTTGTTGATCTGGAAAGGAACATGGCTCAGTAAGGATGAAGTTCAATTGAACATAGACGATCCAGGATTTCTGTACGGTGGGATTGCGTACGAAACTCTGCGAACCTACGATTTGAGGCTCTTCGCCGCGCGTTACCACTATGAAAGATTGCTCACGACTCTTTCTCATCTTGGTCTTGAACTTTCCATGGATTATTCAACATTCAGAGAGATACTGCGAGAAGGCGTCGAAAAATTGAAAAAAGAGTCTTCGATCAGAGTGATCGTTGTACCGAGGGGACGGTTCAGTGCCTTCGAATATGAACCAACCGGTTGCGAACTGATCGTCTATTTGCAGGAATTAAGATTACAACCTTTGAATTTTGTCAAAGTGAAAGTCAGCAACGTGAGGAAGATAGATCCATCCTCCACCCCTTCCGATCTGAAGGTCGTTGGTAGGACAGACATACTTTTAGCCAAAAGAAGCAAAGGCGATGCGTACGATGTTGTGATGCTGGGGAGTCACGGTCAGGTGTGCGAAGGAACTTTCAGCAACGTCTTCATCGTTAAGAAAGGCAAGGTCATCACCCCAAGTCTCGACAGCGGTATATTGCCTGGCATAACGAGGCTCAATGCCATAAAACTTTGTGAAAATCTAGCTATAGACGTTGAAGAAAGATGGGTTGAACCATCGGAACTTTACGGGGCAGACGAGATGTTCTTGACACACACAAGTAGAGGCATCGTGCCTGTGAACGAACTCGATGGCTGGCGTCGTTTCAACACCGAGCTGGGTAAATTTCTGGCAAGTAAGTTCGAAGATTTCATAAAGACTGTCGAGGAAAATTGGTTATGAAGAGATTGAGTGATGTGTTCGAAAACCTCAGCAAGTCAGATCCGCTCTTCAAACAATTGAAATTGAGATTGGTGCTCTCCGATCTTCCGAGCGTTCTCGGTGAGTCTTTGGCACACCACTGCCGTTTTGCAGGGTTCACTAACGGTGTGGTCTTCTTCGAGTGTGACAACGATCTGTGGTTGACGGAAGCGCGTTTCATGTCTAAAAAAATCGCAGAGAAGTTGAACGAAAAACTCGGTGAGCGTCTCGTCACGAACGTGGTCTTCAGGAGGGGTCGACGTGGTCACTGACTACAGACCGGAAGACATCAAAGTTCTCAAGGGATTAGAGGCGGTGCGTCTCAGACCTGGAATGTACATAGGATCCACTGGCAAGAGTGGATTACACCATTTGCTGTATGAAATCATCGATAACAGTATAGACGAGGTGATGGCGGGAGCTTGCGACAGAATGAAGGTCATCCTCCACAGCGATGGTTCAGCAGAAGTCGAGGACAACGGTCGGGGTATCCCTGTGGAAATCCATCCAGACACGAACAAGAGCACGTTGGAAACGGTGATGACCACTTTGCATGCGGGTGGAAAATTTTCAAACTCCGCTTACAAAGTCAGTGGAGGGCTCCACGGAGTGGGAGCCTCCGTCGTGAATGCCCTCTCCGAGCTGATGGAGGTGTGGGTGAAGAGGAACGGGAAGATATATTATCAAAGCTATTCTAAGGGTCGACCACTGTGCGAAGTGAAGGAAATCGGTGAAACTAACGAGCGCGGAACGACGGTGAGGTTCAAACCTGATCCTGAGATTTTCTCCACCACGGAGTTCGACCCGGACATAATCGAGAGCCGACTCAGAGAGCTGGCGTTTCTGAATCCCGGACTGACGATAGAGTTCGAAGATAGGATCAACGATTACAAGACCAAGATGAGGTATTCTGGTGGAATCAAGGAGTACGTATCTTATGTGATTAAGAATCTGAACTCAAAGCCGATTCACGACATCGTTTACATTTCGGACGTTCACGAAGACATCAAAGTGGAAATAGCGTTCGTTTACACCGCTTCTCAAGACGAAGAGATCCTCTATTCGTTCGTGAACAACATCCGCACGATAGATCACGGAACACACGTGACGGCTTTCAGAAACGTTTTAACGAGGTTGTTGAACGATTACGGTAGAAATTTGGGATTTTTGCGTAAAGACGATGTCTTCCAAGGGGAAGATGTGAGAGAAGGTCTAGTGGCTGTTGTGAGTGTTCTGATGCCCAATCCAGAATTTGAAGGTCAAACTAAAGGACGACTCGGAAGTGAAAGTGCGGGAACCGCAGTTTCCAAAGTCATGAGGGACCGTCTTGTGGAAATCTTTGAGGTCAACAAGAACCTTTTGAAAGCGATATTGGAGAGGGTCCAAGAGGCGAAGAGAGCAAGAGAAGCGGCGAGGAAGGTCAGAGAACTCGTGAAACGCAAAAGTGCCTTCGAAGGAGCTGCGTTGCCTGGAAAACTCGCCGACTGTGTCACAAACGATGTCGAAAAATCCGAACTTTTCATCGTTGAAGGTGATTCCGCCGGTGGATCAGCAAAACAAGCTAGAGACAGAGAATTTCAAGCGATATTGCCTTTGAGGGGAAAGATCCTCAACGTGGAAAAGTCGTCGATACAGAAGCTGTTGAGTAACGAACAAATAAAAGACATAATCGTTGCTGTTGGAACTGGTATCGGCGAAAAATTCGATCGGACGAAATTGCGGTACGGCAAGATCATAATCATGACCGATGCAGACATCGATGGGGCACACATAAGAGTACTACTGTTGACTTTCTTCTTCAGATACATGAGACCGTTGATAGAGGACGGAAGGATATACATAGCGGTCGCTCCGCTCTATAGAGTCCAAACTCCCAACAAAACACTGTATCTTTACAGTGATGATGAGTACCATACTTTGATGAAGCAGCTTGGCAGTTCAGATAAAGTCGAAGTGCAAAGGTACAAAGGTCTAGGTGAGATGAATCCTGAACAACTTTGGGAAACAACCATGAATCCAAATACGAGACGTTTAATTCGTGTTACGATAGAAAATGCGGAAGAAGCTGACGCTTTGTTCGAGATACTGATGGGGGAGGACACCATCGAGCGAAAGAACTTCATCGAGAGGCACGCGTTGAAGGTGACTTACTTGGATGTATAATTGTAAAAAAGCGACGCTGTCGATCGTAATATTTTGTTTATTTTTTGTTCTCGCGTTCGTGGTGGGGTCAGTGAGGATCGGAAGGACACCGGTGCAAGAAAAAGGTCGCTTCTTGGTGGCTCACAAAGGAAGATTCTGGTGGGTAGGGGAGAGTGGAAGGTTGGTGGGGGTCGCGAGGAGCGAAGACGTTCTATCGAGGGCTTACGTGAGTGGCCTAAAGATAGAGAACGCGAAAATAGATGAAAATACGCTCAAGCTCATATGGAAGCTGGAATCGATCTTTGAAGATCCGCACGTAGTTGAAGTGATCCTCGAGGAAAGAAAGGTTGTATTGCTCAAGGGTGTGACTGTGAAATTCAACGATTGGAACGATCTTCTGAAAAATTTACAGCTCTTACCTGAAGCGATCAAGAAGATGGAGCCCAAAGGGGAGTATTTTTTATCTTCCCAAGGGCTCTTTTACAAGTTAAGAGGTGGGGACAATGAGGAGAGGTGAAACTTATTGTCTGATCGATATTGGTAGTCATACGGTCAAAGGTGCGATTCTCGTTTACACACCACAAGGTCTGGAGGTGTTGGCGAAAGCTGCCATCAAGTCGAGGGGAATAGAAAGCGGTGAAGTGAAGGACGTGACCGCGGTCAACGAAGTGATCGAAGCTCTGATCGACGAGCTCGAGAAAGAATCGAGGGTCAGAAGGGCTGATTTCATAGTTTCGAGCAGTCACAGCAACGTCCAGCTGGTTGAACATCGAGCCGAGTTGGTCGTTTCGGAGAATGAGAAGAAGATCATCGATGAGTCGATCGTCGAATCACTCAGAACGTCCGTCGAAGAAGAACTGTCCACCAGCTACAGGGTGCTCCATTTCTATCCAAAGAGATACTTAGTCGATGGAACGAAACTCGTCATCAATCCCGTCGGTATGACCGCCAACAAGGTCAAGTTCGAAGCGACAGCGATCGTCATGGAGAGGAACTCCAGCTCAGTTTTCGACTTTCTGGCTGAAACTTTACCAGAACCACTTTTGTATGGTCATTCGACCCTCTTCGCATCGGAGTGCGTGTTGAGCGATGTGGAAAAAGAAAACGGCGTTTGCATCATAGATCTCGGCCACAGTCACACCTTCGTCGTGATATATTTCTCCTCTGTGCCGGCAAAACTACACGTGATCCCACTCGGAGTCAAGCACGTTTTGAGGGACATCTCGATAGTCCTAGGTACATCCACAGAAGAAGCGGAGAGACTGCTCAGATCAGAAGGCAGCGCGGTGTACGGTGATTCTTCTTACGCTCAACGCGCTGTGGAGTACAGAGGCTTAGATGGTAGAACCTTGAAGACGACGACCAAGGAAGAACTCGCGCGCATAATACACGCTCGATTGAGAGAAATACTCACGAAAGCTAGAAGGACTGTCAGGGAGTTCACGATACAAGCCCCAGTGAACATGGTTGGGAAGCTTCCGGGAGGCGTCGTGTTCGTGGGTGGTGGCGCCAAGATTCCGAGACTCATAGATCTAGCTTTGGATGTTTTTGAAGGACCAGCACGCGTCGGGACCTTCAACGTTGCAAATCTTTCCATACTGAACGATGAAGAAATCTCAGAAGATCCAGCATTCTGTGCGGTGCTGGGTGGTGTAGCCCAGCTTCTCAAGCATACTCAACCTGTGGCTCCAGCGAAGCAGAGCTCTTCGAAACAGAGTTTCTTCAGAAAATTGATCGAAATGTTCAAAAGTCTTTGGTGAACCTGAGGAGGCGATTCTATGCCCTTCGAGTTGAGCAAGCAGAGCAGAAGTCAAGAAACAGAAAAACCTACCAGAAAGAGAATTCCCATCATAAAAGTTGTGGGTGTTGGGGGAGCCGGCAACAACGCAGTGAACCGTATGGCGAAAATGGGTCTGAAAAACGTCGTGCTCATAGCTGTGAACACGGACGTTCAGGTCCTGGAGGAAACGGATGCGGATCTGAAGATCCAGATAGGGGAGCGCAGAACGCGCGGATTGGGCGCTGGTGGTAATCCAAAGGTCGGCGAGGAAGCGGCGATCGAGAGTTTAGATAAAATAGAGCAAGTTTTGAAGGATACCGACATGCTCTTTTTGACGGCCGGCTTCGGTGGTGGTACAGGCACCGGTGCCACACCGATCATAGCTGAAGTTGCGAGGAAGATGGGTGTGTTGACGGTCGCGGTCGTTACGACCCCGTTCTACTTCGAGGGTAAAGAGCGATGGCAAACGGCAATGGAAGGTTTAAAGAGGCTCAAGCCGAGTGTGGACACACTCATCAAAGTGTCGAACAACAAGCTCCTTGAGGAACTGCCTTCGGATGTGACAGCTGTTGAAGCGTTCGCGACGGCCGACGAAACGTTGCATCAAGGTGTGAGGGGTATATCGGAACTGATAACCAAGAGAGGTTACATCAACCTCGATTTCGCCGATGTCGAGTCGGTGATGAGGAACGCCGGCGTTGCGATGCTCGGTATAGGCATCGGAAAAGGTACAAACAGAGCAGCCGACGCTGCGAAGAGAGCGATGACGAGCAAATTGATGGAACAACCTGTAGAGAACGCAAAGGCGATCATATTGAACGTTTCTGCACCAAAAACGGTCCAACTCAGAGAACTGCACTTGGCGGCCTCGATCGTGAGACAGAGTTGCAGTGAAGATGCGGACGTCAAGTTCGGTCTGATCATCGATGACGAGTTGAAGGAAGACGAAATGAAGGTGACAGTCATAGCCACCGGTTTCGATCAAGAAGAACGGATACTCTTCCCAGAGAGCGATATCCCAGCCATATACAGGCTGGGTTTGGAGGACATACCGAATGCCTGATAAGATCAGGTACAGAAGGATCGGTGAGATACTGCTGGAAAAGGGATTGATCACGAAAGAACAACTAAACAGAGCTTTAGAAAACCAGAGACTGACAAAAAAAGCTCTGGGTGAGGTGTTGGTGGAGCTAGGTTACGTGACTTGGGAGGAACTGACGGAAGCGTTGGCTGAACAGTACAACATACCGATGCTGAAAGATCCCCCAAGGATCATAGCGGCGGAAGTTTTGAACAGTTTGCCGAGGGCTCTATTGGAAGAATTGAGGATCGTTCCGATAGACAAACGTGACGGTCGGCTGATATTGGTGACAGACACGATTCACAACGTGAGCAGGATCAAAGGAGAAGTCAGATTCATAACCGGTCAAGAACCTGCGGTTTACCTAGTGACACCTTCCCTCTTCGCTCTGCTCCACAAGCAACACATTCAAGGAGGCATAGCAGAACTGGCACAGGAGGTCCCAACTGCGGAAGAACGAGAACCGGAGGTTCTGACGCTCGAAGAGGTCGAGGAAGTTGAAGAAGCCGAAGCACCCATAATCAAGATGGTGAACGCACTCATTCACAGAGCAGTTCAGATGGAAGCGAGCGATATACACATCGAACCGTTCAGAAACTACGTGAGGGTTCGATACAGAATAGACGGACTCCTTCGTAAGGTGATCGACTATCCCAAGGCTCAACATGGAGCCGTTGTGACGAGAATAAAGATCATGTCTGGTTTGGACATTTCTGAAAAGCGTCTCCCTCAAGATGGAAAGTTCTACATGAACGTACACGGAGAACAGTACGACTTCCGTGTTTCAACCATGCCGTCAGTCCACGGCGAAAAAGTCGTCATGAGGATTTTAAAGGTCTCTGCAGCTTACAAGCAACTCGAAGAACTGGGTTTCAGTGAGTACAATTATAAACTCATCTCCGCGCTTTTGAAGAGGCCAAACGGCATCATCCTCGTAACTGGACCGACCGGTAGTGGAAAGTCAACGACACTGGTCGCCATGATAAACAAACTCAAAGACATCACTGTGAACATCGTGACAGCTGAAGACCCAGTCGAGTACACGATAGACGGCGTCACACAGTGCCAAGTGAGTCCCGAAATTGGGCTAACCTTTGCAAGGTTCCTCAGATCTTTCCTCAGGCAAGATCCAGATATCATAATGATCGGTGAGATGAGAGACAAAGAAACCGCGAACTTAGCCATTGAGGCGGCGCTGACGGGACATTTAGTCCTCAGTACCTTGCACACGAACAGTGCCGCCGCTGCCGTTGACAGGTTGGTCAACCTCGGCGTGGACAGGCATCTGCTCTCCACGGCCCTGATCGGTGTGATAAGCCAAAGGCTGGTACGAAAGCTCTGCGAGAGCTGTAGAGTCAAAGTCAATTTGAGATCGGAATATTTACAGATGTGGAAGGAAGTTTTTCCAGAGTTGGAACCAGTCGAGTACACGGTGGGATCAGGTTGCATCGAGTGTAACGGAGTAGGTTACAAAGGAAGGGTCGCCATAGGCGAGGTACTGGTGTTGGATCGCGAACTCAAAGATTTGATCGTCGCTGGTGCTGGAGAGAGGGAGATATACGATTTGGCCTTGCGCAAAGGCATGCGTCCCATGTTCATAGATGGCTTTGAGAAGGTATTGAAAGGAACGACATCCTTCGAAGAAGTTCTCAGGGTGACCACCTCGGTATGAAATATCTCTCCAAAGATCCCGATGAATGGAGAAAGAAGGAAAGTGAGATTCTCAAAAGAGAACAGGAGAGAACCCAGAAGCATCGCAAGCGTGGGTTTTATTTTTTAATTCTGAACCTCGTTGTGGTTTTCCTCTTCTTTTTTGGTATCAGAAATTATTACGCACAGTTGTCTATAGAGAAATCCCCAACGAACCAGATCCTGATCGTGTGTGAGGACGTCCATGCTTCCGGTACTCCACTCGATGTTCAGATCAGACTATACAACAATTCCGACAAGAAGCGTGAAGTTACGGTGTCCGAATTCACTTTTCAGATCTTCAACAATGAAAATCAACAGTTCTACAATTTCAAACAATCCCAGCCTGTGAAAGCGACCTTCGAACCGTTCACCAGCCGTTTGCTTTTCGATTTGAAGAGAGAAAGGGAAATAACACAGCTTCCATCCGGTGAATACACGATCCATGTGGAATTGAACATAAACGGCGAGAGAACCTCAGCACAAAAGAAGTTCAGAAGCGTAGAACGCTATCAACTGATCGTCGAGAACCTCAACGATTTTTATTTTGTGGGTGAACAGGCACAGCTGAAGGTGAGCCTGATCAATCAAACCGCTCGAACTCAAGATCTGAGGGTGGATTCTTTCACCGTCTCTTTGAAACACGACGACAGAACCATTTGGCAGAACGCAGTGAAGACCAAGCCGATCTGGCAGGGAGTCAAAGTCGGAGAAATCATCGACTTAGTCGAAAAGATCTCGGTACCGTTCAACGAGGAAGGAATATACACACTCCAAATCGATTGTGTGGTTAATGGTTCGACCAGCTCGTTGGTGATGCCGGTCGCCTGCATCAAGAATGCTGAAAAAAGTTTAAAGAAAATGAAAATCTACACAGATGCTCCCAAAATTCACAGTTTGAGAAGCCCGCTCCAGTTCTCCGTTTACATCTTGAACGATTCAAAAGACCAAATCTTCATAGAAGTTGAGGAAATCATGGTTTCTCTCATCCCCTCTTCACTGAATTTCAAAAAAGGACCTGTACGCATGTGGCTCACGCCGTACTCTAAGTACGAAATATTCAAGTTTTATCCATACAGCATTTCAGCCATAACACAACCTGGTAGCTACAAGTTGTTGGTGAAAGTCACAACGAAGAACGATCGACTCGATTTTGAATCGATCCTTCAGGTGAACGAGTAGAATATTCAATTGGAGGTGCTCTTCCATAGAAGTTCATACTCTTGAGAGACTCGATTACGACAGGTTTCTTTCCCTGCTGGAGAGATATGCAACAACTCAACTCGGTAAAAAGCGAGTGCGCTCGCTCAAACCCAAGAAAGATCCCGCTAGAGAACTGAAGTTCGTCGAAGAAGCCATTGAACTCGTAAAATCTTCTGAGTCTCTGTTGCCTTCTGGTTCCAACAGGATAGATATAGAAGGTATTCTAGAAAAACTCGTCGCCGGTTTCGTCTTGGAACCAGTTCAACTGTTGAGCGTGGCAGACGCGATCGTAGCGACGAGGATGACGAAGGAAAGGCTCGAGCGACTCGCTGACACCTTCACGCTGAAAGAGCTTGCTAGGCCAATAGAACCAGCCATGAGCTTGGTGGAAGAGATTCACAGATGTATCGATCCGAACGGATGGGTGAAGGACGAAGCATCCGAAAGATTGAAGCAGGTCAGACAAGAGATGAGGTCAACGCTCGAAGAGATAAAGAGAAAGAGTGATTCGTTCATAAAGTCGAACAGAACCTTCCTTCAAGAGCCCATATGTGTCCTCAGAGATGGGAGACATGTTTTCCCCGTCAGAGCCAGTTATAGAAGTCAGGTGAGGGGTATAGTGCATTCGATCTCATCATCCTCGGCGACCTGCTTCGTTGAACCAGATGAGCTCGTACCATTGAACAACAAGCTCTACGAACTCAAAGAGGAAGAAGAGAAAGAGATCGGCAGAATTTTGAGGGAATTGACAGCACTCGTCAGACAGAATTTGAAGCGCGTCGAAGATGGACTAGATTTCGTCTCTGTTGTCGATGTGATTCAAGCAAAAGCTCTCTTTGCGATCGAATACAGAGCCATAGTCGTTTACCCGTCTTCGAAAAAAATCGTGAAATTGGTTCAAGCGAGACATCCTTTACTCGATCAGTCTACGGTCGTACCCATCGATTTGGTCATACCCGAAAACAAGTGTGGTTTGATCATGACGGGGCCAAACACGGGTGGCAAGACTGTCTCGTTGAAAACTGTTGGCCTTTTCTGCTGCATGATGATGTCGGCCATACCTCTACCTTGTGCACAAGGCACAGAACTGTTCGGTTTCAACAGTGTATTCGTTGATGTCGGTGATGAACAAAGCATAGAACAGAATCTCAGCACTTTCTCATCACATTTGAAGAACATAATCCTAGCTCTCAATTCGGCCAACGATGACAGCCTCGTGTTGCTCGACGAACTGGGTGCTGGGACAGATCCCGTCGAGGGTGCCGCACTCGGTCTCGCCATCATAGAAAGGTTGAAAAAGATCGAATGTAAGTTCATGGTCACCACGCACCTCACACCCATAAAACTGTACGCGGTGAACGATGAAAAACTCGTGAGCGCGTCGATGGAATTCGATCCTGAAACTCTCAAACCAACCTATCGTATATTGATGAACGTCCCGGGAGGTTCGCACGCACTCGAGATAGCCCAGAAACTTGGGCTCGATGAGTCCATCCTCCATTTGGCCAGAAACTATCTTGGGAAAGACTATGCAGAGGTACAGAAGGTCATAGAAGAATACCAAAAACAGTTGACGCTCATGAGGAAGAGGATCGAGGAGCTCGAGAACGAAAGGTTCCAACTCGAAAAAACGAAATTGGAGTACGAGAGGAAGTATCAAGAATTGAAACAGAAAAAGATAGAGGACATCGACAGGGAACTGAAACAGCTCTACGATTACATAAAACAGGCGAAAAGGGAAGTGGATGAGACGATAAGATCGATCAAGACTCAGCAGGATCTAGCGAGCCTGAAGGATGCCTCCAAGCATTTCGAAAGTCATGCGACCAAGGTCAGACAGATTCAATTGGATCAGAGAGCAAGCAGTGTGGAATCAGAAGTGGCAGTGGGCGATACCGTGAGATTGCGCAACGGCGATGCGGTTGGTAAGGTGGTTGAAAAGAGGGGCGATAGGTACATCGTCGATTTCAACGGTTTGAGGCTCGAGGCACGCGCCAAAAATCTTGTGAAAGTAGAACAAATGAAGGAACAAGAACGAGAGATCGCTCACGTGCCCAAGTTTGCTTTAGAAAGACCCGAGATAGACGTACGTGGCTTAACGGTTGAAGAAGCCGAACCTTTGATCGAGAGATTCATAGACGATCTGCTCATGTCAGATTTCAAACAAGGTTACATCATCCACGGTAAGGGAACCGGTAGACTCGCCGTCGGTATCTGGGAAATCCTGAGGAGAGATTCGAGGGTGAAGCGGTACAGATTTGGGACACCCAACGAAGGAGGAACGGGTGTTACGGTGGTAGAAGTATGAAAACTCTCTTCGCGCTCGATGTGGGAACAAGGAAAGTGGCTGGCCTACTGGCCATTTTCGATGAAGAAACGTTGACGGTGATGGATTTCGAGACCATAGAACATCCTGTACGTAGCATGCTGGATGGACAGATACACGACATCAAGAGCGTTGCGAGGATCGTGGAGAAAGTCAAGAGAAACCTTGAGAGTAGGAACGACGTATCACTTGACGACGTCGCCGTGGCAGTTGCAGGACGCTATTTGAAAACACAGATCGTTGAAGCCAGCTTGAAAATCCCAAGTAGAGCGATCGATGAAAGGATCGTTAGAGAGCTCGAAGCACAGGCCTTATCCAAAATTTCTTTTCTGGACGAATCTGGCACGAGACTCTACTGCGCGGGATATTCCGCTCTGGAATACAAGCTGGATGGATTGTGGGTGAAGAATCCTATCGGTCATAGGGGAGAAGAATTGTATGCAAAATTGATCGTGGCCATGTTGCCGAATCAAGTGATAGATGCGATGATGAGCGCCTTACATTTGGCCGGTTTGAGGTGCTCCTTCTTGACACTCGAACCCATGGCGGCCTTAGAGGTCGCGGTGCCAGACGAGCTGAGGTTTTTGAACATAGCTTTGGTGGACATCGGTGCGGGCACCAGCGACATCGCGATCGCCAAAGCTGGGAACGTCATCGGTTACGACATGGTGGCGATGGCTGGCGATGAAATAACGGAAGCCATAGCTCAGTATTATCTACTCGACTTCAAGACGGCGGAGATGCTGAAGAGATCCATCGAGACACGACAAAGAATGGAAGTGAGAAACCTCACGGGAGAAACGATCGTCGTTGAGCGATCCGATCTCGAAAGAGTTGTGGAACCCATCGTCAGTCAGATCGCGGAAAACATAGCTCAACGCATAGAATCTTTGAACTTGGGTAAAACGAGCGCGGTTCTGCTGGTGGGTGGCGGTGCCAAGCTCTCTCTTTTGAGGCAAAAAATAGCCGAAGCTTTGCATTTGCCGAAAGAACGTGTCGCACTCAAATCGGTCGAAGAATGCGATAGGATCAAATCCGTCAAGGAAGGTTTCGTCGGAAGTGAGTACGTCACACTGGCCGGCATCGCGTACATGAAGGCGAAGGAGATTGGATCGGTCTACGATGTGGTCAAGCTGAATGGAGAGGAAGTACGCTTGCTCAAGTTGGATCGGTCTCCGACGGTACTTCAGTTGCTCACCCAGTGTGGTTACAGTGTTAGGGACTTGATAGGAAAGGTACAACCTTCGATCAGCTACAGACTCAACGGTGAATTGAGGACCGTTTCAGGTTTCGTCGTGAAAAGATACAGAGTAAAACTGAACGGTAAAGAGTGTACCCTCCATCAAACACTGAGGAACGGAGATGAGGTTGAGGTAGAACCACTTGGAGATGAAAACGTCAACACCTTGAAACTCAAAGATCTCGTTAAACCGATTCGAGTGTTCCTGAACAATTCAGAGATCTTCAGCCTGCTTCCCACCGTGATACTCAACAACGAAGAGATTCAAGAGTTGGACAGAACCATCAACGACGGAGATGAGATAACCATCCGCTGGCCGACGGAAGAGGAGATCTTGCAGTCTTTGAAAGAAAAGTTGGGTTTCATCAACTACTCTATGAACGGTGAAATGAAAAGAATTTCGAAATTCAAGTTGAACCTCAAGACCGTTGAGAAGAACGAACACGAAATACGCTATCTTTTCGAAGGTACCGAGCCTAAGATAAAAGATATCCTCCCCGAGCCACAACATGTGAACGTGAAGTTCAACGGAAGGGAGATCAGGATCTTTCAGAAGAACCACACCGTGCTCGTGAACGGTGAATACATCAGTTCAGATGCATCGCTTCAAGATGGTATGGAGATCTTTCTGCCAAAATTCGAACCCATCGTGGTTGACGTATTGGCGAGTGTGGAAATAGACACAAAGAATTTGAAGGACTACACGATATTGCTGAACGGAAAACCAGCAAGTTTCATAGATCCAATCAAAGAAAACGATGAAGTGAACTTCATTCCGCGTTCAAAAGCTCTCGATGAAACCGAAGGAGCATCTCAATCTTCCTCCGAGTAGGTCCAGCCCAAAGAAGAACCTATCTGAAAAAGTCTTCCCCCGAGGTGGCGTGGGGAAGAACTTCGCCGACACGTGAACCATCTCCACGAAATCGAGCTGGTTCGACAGTGGATACGTTAACCCTGCGGAAAGTTCAATGTTGCCCAGAACGTAATTGGTGTAGATACCAGCAAAGATCTTCGAATTCCACGTCGGCGTGGCTTCTTCAGTTCCAAAATTGCCGAACATGATGCCCAACATGGGTCCGAGGTTGAAACTGTCCGAGCTGTAGAGGCTGAACTTCGTTAAAAATTCTAGATTGTAGAAGTCGAACTGAGACGCGCTGAATACTCCCCCCACATCGAAGCTCAAGCCAGCTTCAACTGAGAATCTTTCGTCCAGTACACCCATCGAAAGGTTCCACCCTTGAATCTTTCCGATCGATACCCCACCAGAGAACGAAAAATTCGATGAAAAAACACTCATCAAGCCCAAAGACAGCAATGAAATGAGCAAGATCTTCCTCATAGTTCAACACACCTCACTTTTCGTAAGGTACACCATCGGCTGCAGGAGGACGCGTCTTGCCGATGAAACCAGCGATGACGATCAGAGTCACGATGAATGGAAACATGTTGAAGAGAGGCTTCGTCGTCGAAGCGACCTTCAACAGGGGACTACTCTGCAACTGGTTTGCGAAGGCTTCGGAAAAACCAAAAAGCAAACTCGCCCACATGGCTCCAACGGGATTCCAATTACCAAGGATCATGGCGGCGAGCGCTATGAAACCTCGTCCGCCGGTCATCAGTTCTCTGAAATTACCCACTTCTCCCACGCTGAGGAACGCTCCACCCAGAGAGGCCATGACGCCACTCATGAGCACCCCAAAGTATCTGACTGCATAAACGTTGACACCGAGTGTGTCCGCAGCTTTTGGATTCTCCCCAACGGCCCTCATCCTCAAACCGAGCTTAGTTTTGTATATGATGAACCATGCGATGAAAACCGACGCGAAAGCCATGTATATCATCGGGCTCAGCTCGCCTATAGATTGAGCGAGGAATTTGTTCTTCATCAAGAAAGGTATGCGCACTTCAGGTATTCTACCGACGATGTCCGTTTGCCCAGGTCTACCGAATATGGGTTCCATGAGGAACCCCGTCACACCTTGAGCGAGGAGTATCAAAGCTGTGCCGGAAACGATCTGGTTGCCTCGCCACGTTATGCTGGCCCACGCGTGCAGCCAAGCCATACCCAGTCCTGTGAGAACCGCGAAGAGAACCCCCAACCACGCGTTCCCCGTCAACCAAGTGAACACCACAGAAACGAATGCACCCATCAGCATGATGCCTTCCAAGGCTATGTTGACGACCCCAGTCACTTCGCTGAACACTCCGCCGATCGAGGCGAAGATGAAAGGTGTTGCGGCCGTCAAAGTGAGTTTGTAAAACGAAGCGTTGGTGAAGATGTCCAACAGTGCGAGCAGTACTCTCATCTCAGCACCCTCTTTCGCAGAAAGATGGTCCTAACGATCCGGTCGGCCGCCACGAGGAATATGATTATCGCTTGAACGATCATTATGATGTGTTTCGGAACACCCACGAATTGCATCTCGTTCGAACCATTGCGCAGTGCACCCATCAAGAACGCAGCGAAGATGATCCCTATCGGATTGTTCTGACCGATCAGAGCGATGGAAATACCGTCAAAACCCTTGCCACCAGAAAGTGTTCCTAAAAATCTGTGATGAACTCCCATAACCTCGAGGGTGCCGGCCAATCCAGCGAGGGCTCCGCTGATTGCCATGGCGAGTACCACGTTCTGCGCCAATTTTATGCCACCGTATTCGGCGGCGTAGGGGTTGAAGCCTGCCGCCTTAAGCTCATAACCTTTGCTAGTTTCATCGAGCAGGATTTTGATCAAGATGGCAGCGATCACTGCGATGATGATACCGCTGGTCAACTCGGTCGCCTGAACCACCATCAAAGGGGGTAGTTTCGCGCTCGAAGCTATCTCAGGGCTTTTAGGTGTTCCGAATCCAACCCCCATCGGTACTGTCACCACATAGCTCGACAGATAGTCTGCGATCCAGTTCAGCATGATCGTCGTGACAACTTCGTGTGCACCCGTTTTGGCCTTCAAAACACCGGCTATAGCCGCATACCCAGCCCCTGCGAGCATGCCCACAAGCATCGTCAGTGGAATCGCAAGCACGGCAGGCATCCATGCCACGTTGATCGCGAAGGCTGTCGCGGCCATCGCGCCGATGATCATCTGTCCTTCTGCACCTATATTGAAAAGTCCTGCCCTGAAACCAAAGCCTACCGCGAGCCCTGTGAGTATGAGTGGTGTGGTCTTAACGATCGTTGAGGCGATGGCCAACCTCGAGCCGAACGCCCCTTTCAACAAGGCGATGTACGCCTCCACAGGACTTTTACCTATGAGCATTATTATCACCGAGGCGATGAGCAAAGCCAACATCACGGATAGAACCGGAACAAGGAACGACCAAAGCCTCTGGTTCAAGCCACGTGCCCCCTGATCTCTTCGAGTCTGTGCCCAGCCATCATGAGCCCTATTTCCTCGATCGTCACTGAGTTTGGAAGAACTTCTCCCATGATCTGTCCGTTGTACATGACCGCGATGCGGTCAGCCAAGGACAGAACCTCATCGAGTTCCATCGAAACCAACAATATGGCGACACCAGAATCGCGAAGTTCAATCAAAGTTCTATGGACGAACTCGGTTGCTCCAACATCCAATCCTCTGGTCGGCTGAGAAACCACCATGATTTTAGGTTGTAAACCTATCTCTCTTGCTACGACCATTTTTTGTTGATTGCCCCCAGAAAAGTTGGCTCCGAGCATCTTCGTATTGTTTGGGCGTATGTCGAACCTCTTGAACAGCTCCTCGGCGAAGTTGTTTATCGCAGCGTGGTTCAGAAACTCGCCGTTGGTGAAGGGATGTCTGTAGTGTCTCCCCAAAATGACGTTGTAGTAAGCGGGAAACTGAAGCACCAAACCATACTTATGCCTGTCTTCTGGGATGTGTCCCACACCCATTTCTCTGAGCTCTCGTGGGCCGAGGTGTGTAACATCCTTACCCAGCAAGAATATCCTTCCAAAGGTTGGTTTCCTCAAACCCGTCAGCGCTTCGACCAACTCTGTTTGACCATTACCGGCAACACCGGCAATAGCGTATATCTCACCAGCCCTAACTTCGAAAGAGACACCTTTCACTGCCTCTAAATTTCTGTAATCTTTCACATGGAGGTTCTCGACTTTCAAGATCACATCACCAGGTTTGGCTGGTTTCTTCTCCACCGTGAAGACGACGTCCCTACCCACCATGAGACGAGCGATCTCTCTGGGATTGGTCTGGTCCTTGTTCAAAACGCCTGTGACCTTCCCTTGACGCATGACCGTTATTCTGTCACTGACGCGCATGACTTCATTCAATTTATGCGAAATGAAAATTATCGTCTTCCCATTCTCTTTCAACCTGAACATAGTTTCGAACAGCTCTTCCGTTTCCTGAGGTGTGAGCACAGCGGTGGGTTCATCCAAGATGAGGATTTCCGCACCCCTGTAGAGCACCTTGAGTATTTCTACCCTCTGTTGCATTCCCACAGGAAGATCTTCTATCTTCGCGTTGGGATCCACATAGAGTCCATACCTTTCGGAAAGGTCTTTCACTTTCTTTCGAGCAAGTTTCAGATCGAACATGGGACCGATGCCGATCTCCGAACCGAGGACCACGTTCTCAGCGACCGTGAGGTTGTTGACGAGCATGAAATGTTGATGAACCATGCCGATGCCTGCCGCGATGGCGTCGCGTGGCCCTTTGAAATCCACCTTCTTGTTGAAGATGCGTATTTCACCGGAGTCAGGTTTCAAAAGACCGTAAAGTTGGTTCATGAGCGTGGTCTTTCCTGCCCCATTTTCACCCACGATGGCGTGTATCTCGCCTTTGAACACAGTTAAATCGACATGATCGTTCGCAACCACTTGGGGAAACTTTTTCACAATTTGAATCATTTCTACCGCTTTCTCCACGCCGAAAGACCCCTTTTCAAAGAGGGGCGCAGAGCGCGCCCCTCAAACTTCAGAACGGAAAGCTTATGGAAGGAACTTGGAAAGCTTTCAATGCATCTTCCGTGTCGGGTATGACGAGCTTACCATCTTTGATGAGTTTCGTCAGATATTCCAGCTCGGCTATGACTCTGTTTGGAATCATACCTTTGGTGTACTTCATCGGGCTGACGCCGGCGCCGTTCTCCTTCACACCCAAAATCTTCAAACCACCTTCGAAAGTACCTTCCCAAGCGCTCTTGACACCGTAATAACTGGCCATCGAGATACCCTTCATCGCACTGCACAGTACAACTCCAGGAGCCATGTAGTCTTGGTCCACGTCAACACCTATGGCAAAGAAACCTTTACCGTTCTTCGTGACGTAGTCGATGATGTCGACCAGCTTGTCTGAACCTACGAGTGCCACCATCTTCTCCCTCGCAGCCTCTATACCTCCGTTGCCACAAGCTCCGGCAGCCAAGAAAACTATGTCTGCTCCCTGTGCGTACTGCGCCATGGTCAAGTCCTTACCTTTCTTTGGATCCTCAAAATCGTTGGTGTAACCTCTCAAAATCTCGACTCTCTTCTTGTGGAGTGTGGAATAGATTTTCGCACCGGCTTCATATCCATACCGGAACCTCTCGACCGGTGGTATCGGGATACCTCCAACGAAACCTATCTTGCCGGTGAACGTCATGGCTGCGGCGATGTAACCAGCGTAGAAGCCAGCGTGTTCCTCTTTGAACACGTAGCACAACACGTTCGGCAAACTCTGACCCTGAGGTGGCACGATGTCGATACCGACGAAGTATACCTTGGGGAACTGCTTGGCGACTTTGAACAGCGCATCGGTCATCATGAACCCAACCGCAAAGACCACGTCAGCTTCCTGTGCCGCACGGGTGAGGTTGGGGATGTAATCGGCTTGCTCGTACGACTGAATGACTTTACTTTCTGCGCCGATCTCTTTGGCAGCTCTCACGATACCCTCCCAAGTCCCGTCGTTGAAAGATTTGTCGCCGAGACCTCCGATGTCTGTGACCATGATGACTTTGAATGCCATTGCGAAGACAGCGAGCACGACGACCAGCAACAATACCGTCAACTTTCTCACCGCAACTCCCCCTTTCTGAAGAGTTTCAAGAAGTTAACCACGGCGATGAAAATCCCACTCAGGAAGACCAACGGATTGACAAAAGAGTTCGTTTGGAATTCGATCAAAGGAGCTGTTTGCTCGACTATCAAAATCAAATCGCGACTGTTCGACCAACCAAAGATCGACACAGCTAAAAGTACGACGGCTGGTCCAATTGATATTTTAGGACCCAAAAAGAAACTTGTCAAAAATACGAACATGGAGATCAGCAGGATCGAGAGCGAACGTTTATTCCTCACAACAGAGACGTGCGGTGCTTTCACTTCCTTCGAGTTGTTGAAAACTCGGTCCAAAAACGAAGTTTGCAGATCTGAAAGTATAGGATATTTGACGCTGAAGAGATCTTCTAGATGATTTTTGAACTCTTCTTTCAATTTGAAGGCCGCATAACTCACCAGCTTCGTGCTGTATTTCGTCAATGATGTTAGATCCCTCTCGAACGCCTTTTTCCTCGATCTTTCGTCCAGAAGGTAGAATCTCAAGCTGTTGGAAAGCGACTGAAACGTTTCAATCCTCGCTTTTGAACCAGTATAGCTGAAAAAGTTGGATCGATCGTCGAAGAAAGCACCGTAATTTCTTGAAATGATCACATCGGTTATGATACCTTGTGTCCGCAAACCAGACAGCGTTTCAACCAAATCGTTCAAGATCGCTTTCGTATCTTCTGAAGAAGTGTACATATTTGAAGACAATCTCCTCACATGAAAGGACAACTTGGACAGTTCGTCCATATAGAGTTCCTGCTTGAGTAAGTCATAATATTTCGACTCCAAGAACCGTTCGTGCCTGTCCATGGCCAATTCCGCACAATTGTATACAAACGGCAGAAAAGCTGTGAAAACTATCGCGGTGACAGACAAAACATCGAGCCAAACTGAACGCAGAGATTTTCTCAGCAACCTGAAGATCGAGAAAGTAAAACCCAGCACCAACACGAGTCCGTAAAACAGCGACTCGTACTTCGAAGTGGGATCGAAGAGAAAGAACAGATAGATCGTCTCGAACACGAACACGCAGTTCAGCGCGAAGAGTCGCGCTTTGAGTGATTTGAAGGACACGAGCAAAACCACACCGTACAGAACGAACCTCATCCACCAGTAGTTTCTACGAACTGGTGTCGAACTCTGCACCAACTGCGCCACCTTCGACTGCAAATTCGTGATGGGCTTGACTATGTCCCTAGCGACGAAGGCGGCTTCTCTGTTTATGTGCGCCAAGATTCTTGTAGGATCTTTTTTAGCATTTTCAAACGCTCTCTGTACAGCTTGAGACAAAACCTCTTGAATGGCAGGGTCTGAATAAAACAACGCCAGATCGTGGAGGTGCTGCAAACTGGTCGGGGGATTGAAAACGTAGTCGGCTATTTCCAATTGAAACCTCTGTTCAACGTCTACAGGAGGTTTTTCAGCAACAAGGCCAAGCTGATAAGAAATGACCCAAGCGAAAAAAGCTCTGGCCTCTTTAGTGACGATGTCCCTATAACGTGTGAAGAAATCTATGAAAGAACTGTTTTTCATCACCTCGTCCGCGGTGAGATGTGTTCTTGTGAGCTTGCTGGAGAGATAAGACAGAAATAATGCCGCTGCGAGCTGTTCTTCTTCTTTCTCGAAATTGTAGGATGAATAAATGAAATTGAGGTAATGTCCGAGATCGGGTGTAGCTTCCCTTTTATCCACGCTACCAGCAATGAGGAACCTGTAAAAGCGATAGAGCGAGAAATGTTCGAGTGATTCAACTGTTTGAAGCAAAAATGGATGTTGAATTGATCCAGATTCGTACTCTTGAACCAAATTCAAATACAACTTCAGAGCGTTCTCTGTTTCCAAAGCAAGACATGTTGTTAAAAAGAGAAGAACAACCACAATCAGAATGATCGCTCTTTGCACCGCTCATCCTCCGTACGTTTCAATATTACCATAATCGAATGGCTTCCCAGAAAGGTGATATAATAAGATGCAAACCAGGGGGTAACGAATGCAGATATCCATATTTGGACAATTTAAAATCACGGACAACGAGGGTGAGGTACACGATCTTAAAGTTTTGAAATCGAGAAAGGCACGCGATCTACTACGCTACTTTGTCGTGTTTCACCGAAGAAAAATTCCTGCAGAGCTTTTGTGTGAAATTTTCTGGCCTGGCATGGAAGAAAAGTACGCCCGAAGAAGCTTGCAAACGGCCGTGAGCTCGATCAGACGTTTTCTCAAGGAAGATCTACTGAGCTATCAAGATGGAACTTACTGCTTCGATGAAGAAGGTAGTGTGACCATCGATGCTGAACAGTTTGAGAATTCAATTTTGAGAGCGAAATCCAGCAAAAACGATGAAAAAAGGTTCGTATCGCTCAAAGAAGCTGTTCAAAAGTACACGAACGACGTGATGCCAGATTGTGTCTATCAAGATTGGATCGCACAGGCGAGGGAACATTACAAAGACTTGTTCATCGATGCTCTAATTGAATTGATAGAGTTGTACGAAAGAAAAGGAGATCGAGTTGAAGTTCGAAACCTTTCGAAAAAAGTCTTGAGCGAAGATCCCTTCAACGAAACGGCATGCTTGAGTTACATGAAAGCCACATCTGAGCTCGGCCACGAAATTGAAGCATTACAATTTTATGAGCGCTTCTCCAACAGAATGGAAAAAGAACTCGGTATACTCCCAAGTCAGGAATTGAAGAGCTTTCATGACGAACTTGCTCTACTTCATAAACGGCCCGTCTGGATCATCACTATCAAAGTAAAGAAAATCAACGAAGCTGTAGAAGCGATCAAGAATCTTGTTAGAGAGAAAGACGAGATAAAAATCTTTTCGACCGAGAACGTCGGTGTCTTCGTAAAAGATGTCGATGGAAACACGGCAGAATCGATACAGAAAAGGCTCGAGCAAATTCTAAAAGAACATTCCCTCGAAGCGAAAACTTCCCTCAGGCTGGCACGCTGAAGGTTTCTGTTTTATTCTAAGCAATTTTTCAGTTTGAAATCAGCATTTTTTGAGTGCCACGTTTACGCTTTTTTGTGAAAGCGAGGTAAATTTCGTGGCTTACAAGTTCAAATGTATCGATTGTGGTACCGTCAGTTATTCCACCGCCATGTTGAGGGGAAGAAAGTTGCCGAGGTGTAAAAAGTGTGGAGGTAAATTACTCCGAATCCAACCACCAATGAAGCTGGGGGAAATTCTCATAGAACTGGGGTTCATAACACGCAAAGATCTCGTTCGCGTTTTGAAAATTCAAAGAAAACTGACGAATCGATTGTCGCTTGGAAAGTTACTCACAAAATTGAGACTTGTGAGCCAGAACGAACTTGAAAGAGCTCTGAAGATTCAAAAAGGTATGATGAGTGGAGAATCAGTACAAGACGTAGAGTGAACCCGTCTCTGAGTCCACCACCAATTTGAAACGAGTGTTGTAAACTTGCTCTAAAAGCTTTTCTGTAAGAACTTCTTCTGGTTTACCGTCGGCTACGATCCTACCTTCTTTCATCACCACGAGCCTGTCTGAGATCCGCACAGCGAAGTTTATTTCGTGAAACGCTGCGAGTATGGTTCTTCCTTCCTCATGTAAACGCTTAAGGATCTCAACGACCTCCACGGCGTGTCCTGGATCGAGGTGCGCGGTGGGTTCATCGAAGAGAATTATAGGGGTGTCTTGTGCCAAGATCCTGGCGATCGAAACTCTCCGTTTTTCCCCCGCGCTCAAACTGTTGAAATTCCTGTTCAAATATTGAAGTGCATCCACTTTCTGAAGCGCTTCCCTCACCTTCCGTAGATCGAATTCATCCCAAGAGGTAAAGAAACCCCTTTTGTGAGGGAGCCTACCGGTGAGTACAATCTGGCTGACGAGGAAGGGATAGACTGGATTCAAATCTTCCGTGACGAAACCAACGATCCTTGCGAGCTTTTTTCGACTCACCCGTGTTGGATCGATGCCAGCCACGGTCACAGTACCAAAAATCGGTCTCAACAATCCCGCAACGAGCCTCAGGAGGGTCGTTTTTCCAGAACCGTTGGGACCTATGAGGGAAACGAATTCTCCTTTCTTTACGTGTAGATCTATCGATTTTAGAATCAATTGATCTGTGTAACCAAAATCCACTTTACTCAGTGATATTTCGATCATTCTGTTCACCCTTCTTGAGTAGCACCAGCATCACTGGTACCCCAACGAAGGCTGTGATCACTCCAATGGGCATTTCGGTGGGACTCACAATGGTCCGTGCGATCGCATCACACACGCACAAAAAAATGGAACCGATGATAGCACTCGAGACGAACAGAACCCTGTGGTCATTCCCAAAGACCCTACGGGCCATGTGCGGTGTGATCAAGCCAACGAAACCTATGACTCCCGTGTTCGACACCACGGAAGCGGTCGCAAAGCTACCGAGAACGTAGACGATGACCTTCACGAGTTCGGTGTTCACACCGCTCATCTTCGCTTCGATTTCACCGATGGCCATGGCGTTCAGCTGGTTCGACAAACCCATCGCAACGAAGAAAAAGATCGCAAAACTGACGGAAGGACTGATTAGATCTTCCCATCCCACACCAGAGAGACTTCCAAACAACCAAACGTAAGCGTGGGTTATGTTCCTTCTGAACAGCATGAGCAGTGTGATCGTTGCCGAACTGAACAGCACACTCACCATGACCCCACTGAGCACCAACTCCACGATGGGTATCGTACCATTCCTTCTGGCGAGGAACATGGCTGAAAGTGAAGCGAACATGGCGAATGCGAAACTCAGTAGAGGCAATCTGTACAGATACTGAAAACTGCTCACCGTGGCAAGGTATATAGACAAAACCGCGCCAAAAGAGGCGCCGGAGGAGACGCCAAGGAGGTAAGGATCGACCAAAGGGTTTCGCAGCAATCCTTGAAACGATGCACCGACGGTCGCCAAACTCGCACCGGCCACCAGAGCCATCAGTACACGCGGAAGTCTCAAGTTCCAAACGATGTTTCTGTATCGAGAATTGCGATCGAAAATGGCCAAGATGACCTCCAAAAATTTCGTCTTGACAGTTCCGACCGATAGACACACCAAAACGATCAGTGTGAAAACGATGATCAGAGCGAGCCAACTGAAAAGTTTCATTTCCCGCCACCGTAGAAATCGCTGTAGAATTTTTCAACGAACTTCACCACTTGGGGAACTGGGAGAGTCAACAGATAGCCATCGTACACGTACACGCGTTTATTTTTCACAGCCTTCACAGCCTTCAAAGTTGGATGGTTCAAGATCTTTTCTTTTATCTGCTCCTCCGTAGCGGGTGCATAGTGAGTCACTATTATCACATCCGGATTCTGCGAGACGATGTACTCCATCGATAGTGGCAGAAAACCGTTCGGGCCTGTGAACATCGCCGCCACGTTCGCACCACCAGCCAGTGTGATGAGTTCGTTGAGATAAGAACCCTGTCCACAAGTCCAGATTTCTCTCACGTCTGATCCAGGAACGTCCAGCATGCATAGAACTTTGACTCTCTTATCGAGTGGTATGTTGTAGGCCTCTTTCGCGACCTTCAGGTAGTATTCTTCAAGCTCCTTAGCCAATTTTTTAGCTTTGTCTGGTACACCCATGATGGTTCCGACCAAGATCAGATCGTTCAAAATCTGTTGAACCGTGTTGGCATTCAGAACAACCACTGTGAGCTTCTGCTCTTCAAGTTTCGCAACCTCGGGAAGTTGAAAACCACCGAAAATCAAGACCAAGTCCGGGTTGAGGCTGACGATCTTTTCCACGTTCAATGGAAACAGATCTCCTATCTTTTCGGCTTTGAAATCGTCCCAGTTCGTGACTGCGATTATTCTGTTCTCTAGACCTAAATATTGGAGAAACTTCGTGGTGGATGGTGCTGCGCAGATGACCCTCTCTGGCCGTTTCGAGATCGTGACCAATCTGCCCGCATCGTCGATGATGGTTATCGGATAGGCCAAGAGCAGAGTTACCAGTAGAACGAAAAGAACAGTCAAAAACCTCTTCACGAAAAACACCTCCTCGGCAAAATTTTTCACCACCCTCTCGGTTCCGGAGAGAGTGGTGCTCTCGTCGAAGGGCAGGTCTCCCGGCTTCCGGATCGCCCTACTCCCCACGCCTTCCCAGCTTTCCGCCAGTGGCACGTGTGGGTTTCGTCCCCGGTTACGGTGGCGCCCCCGCGCCGGATTTTCACCGGCTTCCCTTTTGAACCTCCTCGGTACCCTCCGACGCCTCCATTCACTTTTCCGTTGTATTATACAACGACCTCACACCTTTCAAGAAAACAGGAAGAAGATAAGCAAAAGCAGGCAAAAACAAACGAATTTCTCTCAAGACTCCAACGGTGGCGTTCAAGATGAAGAAAGGTATCAACCAAGGCCAAGTCCTGCGGAAAAATTCATCTGACTTCATGTGATTGATAAAAACTAAGATCAAGGCAAAGAAGATCGCTGGGTACACCAAAGACCAAGGATCTGTAAAGTTGTCGATCCTGAAAAAAGCTGTGTAATACTCACTGCTTGGGAAAATGACTTTACTCCAAAGATACGTCATCAAAATTGGTGGTGCGGAATGAAGGAGTATCCTTATCAGACTGGATAATCTTTTCTCAAAACGTGCCAGTCCGTAGAGTAGAGCGACGAAGAGCGCATGGTCTGTCCTGACAAAACACATCGCAACGATCGTTAAAAAGATGCTCCACCAAGGTTTGTTTCGACGTATCAACCACATGGAAAAGACGAACAAAAAAACGGAGATCATGAACTCTTGCTGAGTGAAATCCGCATAGGAAAAAATGAGAAACACCGCGAAGCAGAAGAGCCCAAAATATGCCAGCATTTCGTTCTCAAAAGATCTCAACCAGAGGTACAACACGAAGAACAACAGAAAAGCGAAGACGAACTTCATCGTCGCATAACCGTTGATCAGTTTCGTTAGTTCGCTGTCGCTGTAGAAAACCTGCCTGACCTCGTAAGGCAAACTCTCCACGAGACTGTGCGCAAAAGTGAAGGGATCGTAGAACCATTCTTTCCAACCGATTTGATTCGCGAAATTCATAACAAGACCGGTGACGATAGGATTTTTGGTCAACTCTGTCATTCTCTCTCTGATGAAAGATTCCAAACTCTTCACGAATTTCTCTCTTTCTCGAGTGGGAAAATGCGATTCAAGGTTGAGCTCGTTGTCGAGATTTGCAAGGGGACTTTCATCATAACCACACCATCTTTTCAAATGTCTGTAGGTGTTACAGTACCAACGCACAGGAGAGTATTTAAAGACATATTCGACGAGGAAATACGGTGCCACCCTGTACTGATTTGGGGCTGGTCCTTCGCCTCTAATGAATTTCAAATGATTGTAGTAAACCATGAATCTACCTGCGATCGCGTACATGTTTTCAACCAACCAGAAGTTCACAGCGGTGACCACGTAAGCTATCACAAAAACTGTTAAAAGTAAAAAGAGCGTCTTTTTTCGCACGGTTCTCCCTTCTCACTGTTCAGTATTTTTCCCACAGCTGCCCCCAAGGGCTAGTCTTCCTCCAGTTCCGAAAGATCCTTCGTCCTTTCAAACCCCACCAAAAGACATCGTGATAGAATTCCGAAGCCAGCACGAACAGATACACCAGTGGGGTTCTGAAAAACAATTTTTGAAACCTCTTGAATGGTCCATACCAAAGAAAATCACCAACTTTACTTGCAAGGTTATCACCCACATCGAAGTGATAATCCAAATGCGATATGTCATACCCAACGATCTCAATGTTCTCGAGTTTTCCGTTGCCAAGGCCTTGCTCATCCGCCAATCTTATGTAACCTATCTCCAATGGGTCAAAGCCCATTATCTTCGCCGCCACCGCATCGATCGCCACTTGATCCGCGCTGGCCAGTATCAGATCGGTTCGAACCGGCTTCAACGTTCTCGGTCCAGGGCCGTTCCCCGCCGTGGTTCCATCCATGACCGCAAAGATTCCGCTGTGGATCTCTTTCTGTATCTTCAGCAGATCCACAAGGGTTTCGTGTATCCAACTGTGTGCATAATGGCGTTTCGTGTTCAACAACCCACCGAAGGCGTTTTTCATGGCTCCGGTGGTCGTCGTGTAGATGTGGCACTTCATCGTTGGTAGATGAACGATATTCTTTCCCATGAAGAATTCCGGGATTCTTATGCCTTCTGGAAAGATCTTGTCGAGCACGTTGAGCTTGACCTTAGGTTCATAATTGATCCAGCGCATATGTTCATGTTCAAAGTTGTAGAGTATCGGTACGCTGTATTTTTCATAAACGGAGAGCAACTTGTTCAGCTTTGCACCTTTTTGGGGTTTCGTCACAACGGTTTTGTTCTCGACAGCCACTATCTGTTCGAAACCCTGTTGCTTCAAACCGAGTATGGTAGCTTCGAGTTGCCAAGGGGTGGTGTTGGACGAAGGCATCGGAAGATGCCAAGATATGTTATCTTTCAAGATGACCGGACGTGAAAGGTCCAAAACTTTTCTCACCTCAGCCATTTCGAACACGTGTACGATGTCTCTGAGCACACTTTCTACACTCGTCTTCACCACAAACACTTTCGATTTTTGCATCGCAAACCTCCCTCAGAGCGAAACCAGCCATATACCGACAGCTATCACCATCACACCGATGATCTTCAACAATGTGAGATTTTCTTTGAACAAGAAATGAGAAAAGAGTGATACTATGACAAAACCAGCACTGGTCATGATGGGATAAGCGATGCTCAACTTGAACTTGGTCAAGCTGAACGTGTACAACACGAACGCGATGCCGAAACAGACAAGTCCCACCCAAACGTATACGTTCTTCACCGCGTTGAGTATGAACTGTACGAGTCCTTCATCACGCAGCGACTTGGCGACAGACAATTTTACAAAAACGTTGGCGAGCGCATTCATGAAGAGTGCAACGATCAGCATGAACAATTGTTTCACGTTACTACCTCCCAGTGTAGAGAACGAGCATAACGGTTAAAAACCAAAGCCCGATCGCTATCCAAAGGCCTTTGTCTTTCACCAAAATGTCCGTGGGATCTTCCTGACCACTGAGCATCGAGAGGAGCATGTATCTGAACACACCGTAACAGACAAACGGTACAGTCAGATAAAGCTTGTCGGTGCCGAATTGTTGAACCGTTCTGTTATCCAAAGTGTAGAGTGCATAGAAAACGATCGACGCAGTTCCTGTGGAAACTATCACGCTGGTGAGGAGGTTGGCATCGTAAAGCCGGAGCAGAGGTCTTTGACCGTGGTTGTTCTCGCCAGAGACCGTCAATTCAGCTTTCCTCTTGCTGAATCCTAGGAATAAGGAAAGGAAAAACGTGCTGATGATCAACCACGCAGAGGGTGAAAGGTTCAAAACATAACTTCCAGCCATGACTCTCATCGCAAAACCAGCAGCTATGCAAAAGACATCCACAAGGATCATTTTCTTACCCCTGAACGTGTAGAAAACGTTCAAAAGAACGTAGATCAGAAAGCAAATGAAAACGTACCACGATAAAAGCAAAGAACCAACGAAAGAGACTATCAACAAAGTGAAAAAGAGAAAATAGCTCAACCGAACACTCACCTGACCACTCGCTATTGGACGTTTTTTCTTGGTCGGATGCAGTTTGTCCAACGGCGCATCTTCTATGTCGTTCAGTATGTACACCGCGCTGGACACACAACAAAAAAGTACGAAGACGGCGAAAGAACGTGAAAAATCTCGTAAGAAGAAAAGCTTTCTTGAAAACAACAGAGGAACTATCACGAACAAATTCTTGACCCACTGCTTTGGCCTCAACAGTATCAAAAGATCCAGTTTTTATCACCCCAAGATGCTTCTGTCTCGTGTTTCTGTGATTATACCAAAAATGTTGGGGGCCTTTCGCCCCCAATTCGATGGAAAGGATGTTTCTATTTAGCTCACAGTATCGCTTTTTGTGTTTCTTTGTCGAACACGTGTATCATGTTCATATCGAAGACCAAATCTATCCTTTCACCTTCCTTAGCTTTCGTCCTTGGATCCACCCTCGCAACGAGCGTGTCTTCACCGCAGGTGACGTGTAGAAGCGTTTCGCTACCGAGCGGTTCGACGACGTCCACCATGCCCGTTATCGTGTTTTCTGGTTGTGGAGCGATGGCGAAGAGTTTATCAAAGATGTTCTCCGGCCTTATCCCGAACACGACCTCTTTATCGATCCATTTCTCCAAAATGGGCTCATGCTCTTTGACAACTTTCACTTTGAAACCGCTCGTTTTGATCCATATACCACCGCGTTCAGCGATTATCAAGGCGTTCAAGAAATTCATCGCTGGGCTTCCGATGAATCCAGCAACGAACATGTTCGCTGGTTTGTTGTAAACCTCGTAGGGAGAACCTATCTGCTGGACCATGCCATCCTTCATGACGACGATCTTATCAGCCATCGTCATCGCTTCGACTTGGTCGTGCGTGACGTATATGATCGTCGCACCCAACCTGTGGTGCAGCTTTTTCAACTCGCTCCTCATCTGCACCCTCAGTTTAGCGTCCAAGTTCGACAGTGGCTCGTCGAACAAAAAGACCTTCGGATTCCTCACGATGGCTCTACCAACGGCGACACGCTGTCTCTGACCTCCAGAGAGTTGCCTAGGTTTTCTATCCAAAAGATCTTCAATCCCCAGAATTCTCGCAGCTTCTCTCACTCTTCTATCGATCTCATCCTTCGGAAATTTCCTCAGTTTCAATCCGAACGCCATGTTCTCATAGACAGACATATGTGGATAGAGCGCGTAGTTCTGAAAAACCATGGCGATGTCCCTATCCTTCGGTTCAACATCGTTCACCACTTTACCATCGATCTTGATGACGCCTTTCGTGATCTCTTCCAAACCGGCGATCATCCTCAGTGTGGTCGTCTTTCCACAACCTGACGGTCCCAAGAGCACGGTGAATTCCTTGTCCTCAACCGTCAAAGTCACATCCTTCACCGCCACAACTTTGTTGTCGAAGATCTTCGTAACATTCTCTAGCTCCACCTTCGCCATCGATTCACACCTCCTCAATATCTTCTTGCAAAAGTTCTTTCTGGCTCACTTCACCATGGAGCGATGGATCACCCACTTCGAGCAGGTACAGATCGTAAACCTGATCGAGAAAGTTCATGATCTTTCTGTAACGTTCGTAGTCGATGAGGACGGCGTGTGGGACACCATTTTTGGTTATCACGACATCCGTTTTTCGCGCCTTCTTTAAAACTTCCGAGAACTTCGCCTTGGCACCAGCAAGACTGAAGAACTCGAGTTGTCCTCGCACATCATTCCTCCTTGACCAAAATTATAGTCAAGTTAACAGAAAATTTCAAGCCTTTCGCAACGCTGATCCAGGGGCGATCCCATCGGGTTATAATACTAAGGAAAAAACGCCTTTCGAAGGAGAAGTGCGCGAAATGCCAGGTCAAGTTGCTTCACACAAGCTTTATTCACTACTTTCAAGCTTTATAAGAGAAATAACGAACGCTAAGGAACCTGAACTTTTACTGGATGCCTTGATGAGAATATTTCAAAGATTTGTCGATTGCGATCGCATCGTTGTTCTAGATAAAAATCTTGAGAGTAAAAAAGGAAATCTCCAAGGCTTAGAACTGAACAAAGATTTGAAGTCAATGATAGAGTGGTCTCTGAACAACCACTCTCCCATTTCGCTACCTTCGAACGATCGGGTCGTTCACATTTTTCCACTGGTGAAATCAAACAACGTGCTCGGAGTTTTACTCGCATGGAGCAAGGATGAAATCGTCGTGGAGACAGCTGAACTGCTCCGTACTTTCGCTTTCCTCTCCGCCGTGGTTCTAGAGAACCTCGAGCTCTATTCATCATTGCAACTTCAGCACAGGATGGTCGAAGAAACCAAGAATTACATGCACAGGATTTTGGACTCCTTTCCTCAATACATCGCCGTCTTCGATCAAGGAACGAATATCGTGTTCGCAAACTCTGGCTATATTCAGTTTTCGCTCAACAACAAACTATTGAACCAAATCACGGAATTGGTTCAAAGAACTTTTCTCAAAGAATCGCGCCAGACGCTCGAAGTTGAAGATACCGGCAGTTTCTATTCTCTCGTGGCAGAACCGATAGAATACGAAGGACAACCACAAGTTCTATTGACTATAACGGACGTGACGAACACGAAAGAGGTGGAAAAACTCAAAGCCATAGATCAACTGAAAACGGAGTTCGTTGCGAACATTTCTCACGAATTGAAAACGCCACTCGCAGCGATCAAAGCTTACGCGGAAACCATCTTGACCAGCCTAGATGCTTTGGATCAATCGACGTTGGTTGAATTCGTGCAGATCATCCACAAAGAGAGCGAGCATTTGGAGTCGATACTCGAGGAATTACTCGATTTCTCCAGACTCGAGCAAAGAAGTTTCACACTTGAGAAGAGTACGTTCGATCTGACCGGTTTGATCAGAGAATCGATCAGATCGATGGATGAACTGGCCAGATCGAAAGGTGTTCGGATAGAGTTGCTCACCAAAGAACCCATACTGGTGAGGGCTGATCAGAGACGTTTGAAACAAGTCATTACGAATTTATTGAACAACGGTGTGAAGTACGCAAAAGAAAGCGCGATCGACAAGTACGTGAAAGTTAAAGTGAGCAAACTGCATGAAAAAGTTTTACTGGAAGTGTCAGACAACGGCATAGGTATACCGAAGGAATATCATCAAAAGGTGTTCGAAAGATTCTTCAGAGTGGGAACGATCATGGACCACAGAGTAGAAGGTACTGGTCTCGGTTTGACCATCGCAAAACAGATAGTCGAATTGCATGGAGGACGCATATGGTTAGAGAGTGAACCGAACGTTGGAACGACCGTTTTCGTTGAACTTCCTCTGGAGGTCGAAAAATGAAGCTTGAAGAAATAATCAGCAGGATAGAGGAATTACCAACACCAGACCCAGTTGTTCAAAAAATCATAGCGGTTGCGTCTGATCCCAACGCATCGGCGAAAGATCTTGCAAACGTGATAAGGCTCGATCCAAGCTTGACGGTGCGCGTACTGAGGCTTGTGAATTCTGCCTACTATGGTTTACCAAGAAAAATAGCTGAACTGAGTGAAGCGGTCATGATTCTTGGGTTCAAAACCGTCAGAAACATAGCATTGAGCGTTTTCACTTACAGCTCCGTGGTGAGGAGGAAAAAATCGTCGATCGATCATGTGGGACTGTGGAAGCATTTCGTCGGTGTTGCCGTTGCTTCCGAGCTGATCGCACAGTTGGTGGGGTATCCCAACAAAGAAGAACTCTTCGTAGCAGGACTTTTGCACGACGTGGGAAAGGTGACGCTGGAATTCGTCTCCCCTGAGATGTTCATGGCTGTGGCTAAACTTACAAAAACGTTGAAGATCTCTTTCTTCGAAGCAGAGAAAAAGTTGGACCTTCCCAACCACGCGTTGATAAGTATGAAAACCATAGAAAGATGGGGACTGCCAGAACTCGTATCTCAATCCTGCGGGGGTCATCACACGCCGAACACTTTCTCCGAAAGCCTGTACTCCGATGTGATTTGCATGGTTCACGTGAGCGATTTTTTCGTGAACGCCATTGGTTACGGTGAGTCATATTCTTATGGAGGTTTGGAACTTTCACCTTACGCATTGAACCTTCTGGGATTGAAGCCGAAGATGCTGACCAATTATCTGGGAAAATTGAAAGAAAAACTTGCAACCGCTGAAGAGTTCCTCAAAATAGAGCAGGAGGCGGTAGTATGAAACCCGATTACAGGAAAGCGATGTTGGAATCTGAAATCGTCAAGTTAGTTTCAGAAGCTTTGAGAGAAGCGAAAGATCCGAAGCTGAAAGACCGCATAATCACAGTCTCGAGGGCAGAACTTTCAGCCGACAAGAGGTTTGTTGATGTCTACATCAGCTCGATGGGAGACGAAAAGGAAAGAAAAGATCTCGTGGAACATTTGAACAAGATCAAAGGTTATTTCAGGACTTACTTGGCGAACAATCTCGATCTGTTCGCAGTGCCTCAAGTTCGTTTCAAAGAAGATCCCGGTATAGAAGCGAGTGTAAGGGTCCAAGAATTGCTCAACAAGCTCAAGGAGGAGAAAAAGCAGTGAGTCTTTCCGGCATACTGCTCGTCGATAAACCCAAAGGTCCCACATCCCACGATGTCGTCGAAGTGGTTAGGAAGAAAATGAATCTGAGACGTGTGGGACACGCTGGCACACTCGATCCTTTTGCGACTGGATTGCTCGTGATCGGGATCGGTAATGCTACGAGAATTTTGGAATACCTCATGCAGCACCGCAAAGTTTACAGAGTCAAGATGAAGCTCGGTCTCATCACCGATACTTTCGACATAACTGGGAGAGTTGAAGAAGAAAGACCATGCATCGCAACGAAGGAAGAAATAATACAAGCAGTCAACAGCTTCGTTGGAACTTACGTTCAAATACCACCGGCCTATTCCGCCAAAAAATACAAAGGAGAGAGATTGTACGAGCTGGCGAGACAAGGAAAGATCATCAGGTTACCACCGAGACAGGTGACGATCTACAAGATAGAAGATATAGTTGTGGAAGATCTCACGGTGTCTTTCATCGTTGAAACCAGTCCCGGCACTTACGTGAGATCGCTGTGCATGGACATCGGCTACAAACTAGGTTGTGGTGCCACGGCTTTGGAACTCAGAAGGCTTCGTGTTGGACCGTTCCAAGTTGAGCACGCCGTGGATGTTTACACCGCCAGCGCCGAAGAGTTGTCAAAACGTCTGATTCCCATGTCGAAAGTTCTCGATTTTCCAAAAGTGTGGATAAAGAACGAAGCTCGTGAAAAGGTGCTCAATGGTGTGAAACTCCAAGTGGATGACTTGTTGAACTATGAACATTTCGAGAAGGAAGATGTGGTACAAGTCTTCAGTGGAGAAGAGTTGGTCTGCCTGGCACGTGCCGAAAGACGTTCGAATTTCATAGAAACGCTCCTTAGGCAACAAAGAAACGAAATCGTTCTGAAACCACTCAAAGTCTTCAAGGAGAACTGAGCTATGTATGTGGTGACGATCGGCGTCTTCGATGGAGTTCACCTTGGCCATAAGGAGCTACTCAGAAGGGTCGAAGAGCTGGCCGAGGGCAGAAAATACCGTTCGAGAGTGATCGTTGTTTCACATCCTTTCGAGCATTTGAGTGGCGATTTCGAAGGATTGATAACGAGTCATGAGCGAAGAATTTTGCTTTTGTCGAACTACGCCGACGAAGTGATCATGTTGGATCTCAAAGGCATCAAGGACATGTCAGCAGAAGATTTCTTCGAGCGATTCATAGCCAAAGATACGGCTATACTCGTCGTCGGAAAGGACTTCAGATTCGGAAAGAACGCCGAAGGAGATCTACGACTCCTTGAGAATCTATGCTCGAGGAAAAACATAGAACTGATAGCCCTTCCAGACATCCTAGATGGCCAAAACTTGCGCATAAGCAGTTCACGGATAAGAAAATTGATCAGGGAGGGAAAGATAAAAGAAGCTGAGGAGCTGCTCGGTCATGACTATCTGCTCGAAGCTGTAGTCTCGAGCGTTGAAAACTTCGACTCTCAGGACGTTGCTGTACTTGAACCATTCAAGGACCTCGTCGTACCTGCGTATGGAAGATTTCAAGTGGAGGAAAAACGCTTTGGGCTGAGAGGAACGGTGGCGTTCGAACGCGAAGTGAAACTGTTCAGTGAAGAGTTGAAATTGGCGATTGGAAGTTGTGTACATTTGAAACTGGTGGGGGGTGTTGCATGAGGATCGGTGTCGTTACAGGCATAAACAGCTCAAACCCTTACATTTTCTACGTAAGGCTCGAGCAGAAAGATGGTAAACCACATCACATGCTCCAGATAGACGATGTGGTCAAGGTGAGGTTCAATTATGAACCTCAAGGAGCCCTCGTTTATTACGGCATCGTGGTGGAGATCAAGGCGAAATGGGACTTCGGACCGATATCGGGCTACGAGGAAGAACTCGCTCTGAAGGGGCTTTCACCTGCCAACCCCATTTTCCTGGCCACCGTGATGACCACAAGGATGCTGAAGATGGAAGGGGAAAAGATCCTTCCAGACGCCCCACAGGTACCCCCACCGCCAGGCGCAGAAGTCAGCTTGGCCAGCGAAGAAGAAATCAATGCGGCGATGGGTTTCGATGAACTGCTGCAGAAAGACTACGCGATACCAGTGGGTGTGTTCAAAAACAACAAGCCAGCCTATGTGGACATCAGATACATCCTGGGTGAAAACGGTGCCCACATAAACATCTCTGGTCAATCTGGAGTTGCGGCAAAAACTTCCTACGCGACTTTTCTGGTGAAATCCTTCCTCGACACTGGGAACAGGTTGAAGGACAAAAACGAACTCATGGCTGCTCTTTCAAGATCGCGCTTCATCATCTTCAACGTGAAAGGGGAAGGTCTCCTCTTTCTGGACAAATGGTCAAAGGACTGGAAAGAAAAGGAGAAAACAGATTCGGCAAAACTGTGGCAAGAGATGTACGATACTTTGAAAGTGCGCGCCGAGCCGTTTTCGAAGGTGAAATTCTTCGCAACGAGAAAGCCCAATCGGGATGAACCGTGGGTCAACAAGAGATTCGAAGGTGTTCAATCCTACGGCTGGGACATAGTGGACATAATGAAGCTAGGTTTGTTTGAGTTAATGTTCGATCAGGAAGAACTCGAAAAGAATCAGAATTTACAGTTAGCCGTCATGGTCGTACAAGAAGCCCTTCAAGAAAGATTCGAAGAGGCTATAAGAAAAGCTAGAGAGTTCTGTCTGAGGAATCAAATAAAAGTGTCGAACGAGCCAGAAATAATCATCAGAACGGCCATTGCGAATGGTTTCGATGTGAGGGCCCAAGCAGGTCTACCAGACGGTTTGGACGAGCTGATCGAAATGTTCGAAGAGGACGAAGAATTCAAAACAAAGATCATGCAGGAAATTCAAGGAAAGGCAACGATAGCGGCCTTAGTGAGGAGACTCAAAGCTGCAAAAGCAACCGGTTTCGATCTGATATGGGTCAAAACCAACTTCTTACAGTTCGATACCACAACGAGTAGAAGGATCGATTGGGACAGACCTGGACAGGTGACGGTCGTGGATATTTCGAAACTGAGAGCTCGACCACAATCGTTCGTCGTCGGTGCCGTTCTGATCGAAGTGATGAAATCGAGAGAGGAAAAGACCAATCAAGACCCAGTGTTCATCTTCTTGGATGAGTTGAACAAATATGCGCCACGTCACGGTGGAGGACCTCTATCGAACATATTCAGAGACATCGCCGAGCGTGGGAGATCTTTCAGAGTGATACTGATCGGTGCCGAACAAACGGCTTCCGAAGTGGACTACAGAATCATCACACAATCTTCCACAACCGTAGTTGGTCGTCAAAAAGGTGCAGAACTGATGAAACCTGAGTATGCCCATCTGACCGATGAACAAAAGGCAAGGGCAGCGTTGCTTCAACAAGGTGAAGTGATCATCGACCAACCTTTCATGAGAATTCCCATCACTGTTAGGTTCCCCCTTCCTGTCTGGTGCACCCGTGAGGATGGTGTTTACACCATGGGGCCAGAGGAAAGGAAGATGGTGGAAAAAAGGCTGTACGGGGGCGATTGAATTGACGCTCAAAGATTGCTTGGTGTACTGTGATGGCAAATTCGTTGAGATGGACTTGTTCATCGAGAACGGCATTTTCACGAACGATCCCACAGGACCGATCGTGGATTTGAAAGGATACTATGTCATGCCCGGTTTTGTAGATTCTCACGCGCACGTGATAGGAACTGGACACAAGTATGGCCTTTTGAATTTGGAGAACGTGACTTCCTTGGATCAACTGTTAGAGCTCCTTGAACATCAACCGCAAAACCTTTTGATTGGCAGGGGCTGGAATGAAGAAAAACTCGGTGGAAGGCCCACCAGACAGTTACTAGATCGTATACAAAAACCCGTCTTGCTCGTGAGACGTTGTGGTCACGTTGGAGTGGCCAACTCTGCGCTCATGAGATCGGTTGGAATTTGGAAAGAAGACGGATTTTTCAGAGAGAAAGAACTTGAAGATGTGAAAAAGAAGATACCTCTGGAAGGAGAAAGGTTCTATAGAATCGGCGAAGAACGTTTTTTGATGCACGGAGTCACCTTCGTTCATTCGGACGATCTTCACGGTATGGAATGGGACAAATTGAAAGGTATATTGAGGGGTTCAAAGATCAGGTTGTTCGAGAAAATTCACTTCGAATCACCGTCTAAACTGGAACGATTCGATGATTTTGGCCACATCTCCGATCGTGTCTTCGCGAAGGCTGTGAAGATCTTTGCGGACGGCTCAGTGGGTGGAAGAACTGCGTGGCTCAGTGTACCCTACGCGGACGACCCGAACAACTTTGGAATGAAGCTGCTCAGCGAGGAAGACATCGAAAAATTCGCAAGCTTGTGCGATGAGAAGAACGTTCAACTTTGTGTTCATGCCATCGGTGATGAAGCTGTTCACACGGTTGCCAAAGTTTTGAGCAAACATCCTGGGCATCGTATCATACACGCCCAACTGGTTCGAGAAGAAGACTTACCACTTTTAAGAAATACACTGTTTTCCGTACAACCACACTTCGCGATAGAGGATGAACGGCTGATGGAATCCGCGTTGCCTAAAGAGCTCAAGGCGTTGAAGTATCCATTTTCGTTCCTGTTCAACCTCGGTTTCAAGATCGCTTTTTCGAGTGATGCTCCCGTTTCTCCAGAAGATCCAAAGTACGTGATAGAGAAAGCTCTGAAAATAGGCTTTACGAAGCAACAAGCAATTGAGCTTTACACGATCGCGGGGGCAAAATTGGCAGGCTTGAACAATTTAGGAAAGATCGAGGCAGGCTACTTGGCAGATTTCTGCATTTATGAAAGAGAGCCATTGAAATTCGATGAAGATCCAGTTGCGGTCTACGTAGCCGGGGAACTCGTCTACACAAAATAACTGGAGCAGGCGGTGGGACTCGAACCCACACCCTCCGCCTTACCAAGGCGGCGCTCCACCGCTTGAAGCTACGCCTGCCTCCTTTTGGAGTATACCAGAAAAAAATCTTGCTTTCAAGTGCTTCACTTCAACCCGTTTGGATTTGAGAACTGTTTGAACGCGACAGCATTTTAGTTTTCTAAAATAAAATTGAATATGATGGTAAATCTTTACCTTCAGAACTTGTATAGATTTTTAACTAATATTACACAAATTCGAAAGAGAAATTCGATTTAATTTTGCCTAGAAAATTCTTACTATCTGGCTCTTCTAAGTTATATTTCTAAAAAACATATGAGCGTTAAAAAACTTGTTCTATCACAACGGATTGGATCAAATCTTTTCGGAATTGTGGTAACACTTTTGGGAGACTCTCTAGACGTGGCGCACGATTTTCACAGCGCATGGAGATTGATAGAGAGAAACCCAACGCTCTATGAAATGGTGCTCGTTGACTGTCATGGTTTTGATCACAAAGACATTCTCACGTTCGTCCGCTCGGTTCGAGAGAACGTTTCACCGTTGTTTCCAAGAATTTTTCTGTCTTACGCCCCCTTCGACGTGGACTTGATCAAAGCGGGTGTGGATGAATTCATCAATGAGGAAAGATTGATTGAACCTTTAATTTTCGATTTTGGCAATGTTGGATATCTCACCAGTTTCACCGGTTTCATGAGTGATTTGTTCAAATTCAAAGATTCATACTTATTCGAACATTCGATCCGCGTGAAAACCTTCACTCGCCTTTTCACTATGCTCTGCGTCGAAGCTGGTTTGATAGATTCAGTTTTTGCGACGAACATCACTCTCGCCAGTTTCTTTCACGATCTAGGAAAACTGGTCATACCAGATTCGATACTGAACAAACCTTCCAGTCTGAGCGAGGATGAATTCTCTGTCGTTAAAATGCACACGACTTTCGGCGCCAAGATGCTGGAAAAGCTCATCAGGACTTTTCGCGAAGAAAAATTTCTAACCATCTTGTTCAACGTGGTGAAGTATCACCACGAGAGATACGATGGGGGAGGTTACCCTGAAGGCCTCAAAGAAAAGCAAATACCGTTGGAAGCGAGGATCGTTGCGATAATGGATGTGTTCGAAGCGCTGATGTCTGACAGACCTTATCGAACGGCATACACCTTTGAAGAAGCTCTTCGAATCGTGAAAAACGACGAAGATCATTTCGATCCGGAGATTCTTCAGATTTTTCTAGCGAACAGTGAATACTTTCGTTGTTAAACTTCCCACGAAATTTCGTACCAATCAACGAGTGGTCTCAACTGGGCCATTTCAACCTTTTTTCCACACAAACTTGTTTCCACAAATTCATGTTCGGACGCTTCTTCCAAATCGTTTTCATCAAAGCAACCGTAGAGTTCATAAACAACACGCTTGACTTTCTCTGCCTTCTCCTGCCTCAAAACGCGACCGTCTGGCGTCAAAGCGAGCACAAAATATCCATCTGCAACGCGTTCCTTCAACCGTACTATGGTTGAACCATCGCTCGCAAAGTTTTTCGAAACTTTAACAACAACTGGGAGCGTCCGTCCCGTGGCGAAGATCTCAGACAGCGGAGCGAATCTGTTTGAAAAATCAAATTTAAAGGGTGTGAGTGGAAAACCGTAAGCTTTCTCTTCCAAGCTTGCGAGGTCGGCTTCGTTGTAGTCAAGCTTTTTTCTCGACTCGCTCTGCTTGCCAAAAACTTTCGCTGCCAACTGACTCAACGTTTCATCGAAGCCTTTCTGAAGTGTTTCAAAAGCCTCCAATGCTTCCACGCGACCAGAGTGAAGCTCATCGAACACCCCAGCCCAAACCAGCTTTTGAAGGATTGACAATGGAAGCTTCGTCCTTTCGTAGAATTCTTTGAGATTCGAAAATGGGCCCAACTTTTGGCACAACTGTGTCACTGTTTTTCCAACACCGCTCACCACTTCCAACGGTAGTCGGAACGTCTTTTCCTCGTCTAAGGTGTGGTTAACGGATGGAGGTAGGACACGAAATCCCATGGAACGGAGTTCCTGCACAGCATGAAAAATTTTATTTTGATCAGAGGCGTTCTCTCTCATGTACAGTTCGAAGAACTGCTTTGGCCAGTGTGCTTTCAAGTATGCCAGTTCAAAGCTCAAAAGAGAATACGCAACACTGTGAGATTTATTGAAAGCATACAGAGCGAATTTTTTCAAAACACCACACACATCCTGAACAAATCGTGGTTTGTAACCTTTCTCAATGAGCTTACTTTTGAAATCGACCAAGGTTCGTTCGATGATGCTTTCATCTTTCTCTGAAATGGCTTTTCTGAAGAGATCTGCTTCGGCAGGTGAAAAACCAGCCAAATCCATCGCCAGTTTCATCACTTGTTCTTGATAAACTATCACTCCAAAAGTTTCTGGAAACAAAGTTTGCTCGATATCGATACAACCGCGTTTTCGTTCCGCGTAGAGTTTGTCCATCTTCGCCCTGAGTGGTCCTGGCCTGTTCAAAGCTAAGAGTGTGGACAGTTCTTCCAAATTTGAAGGCCTGACAGTTCTACACAACCTCCTTGCACCCTGAGCTTCCAACTGAAAAATGCCAGATGTTTTTCCATTCGAGATGAGTTTGTAAGTGCGCACGTCGTTCAAATCTACACTTTCGATTCCGACCTTTCTTCGAATTTCGTCCAGTGCGGTCAACGTCCTAAGGCCGAGTAAGTCTATTTTCACAACGCCGATCTGCTCGATCGAATCCATGTCGTATTCTATGATCTTCTGATCCTCGAAAGGTACCAAAGGAAGGTTCAACGGTTCTTGAGACACGACGATCCCAGCTGCGTGAACACTCCTTCGGTAGGGTAACCCAACGATCCGTTTCACCACGTCACCCTTCAAATCGATGTTGAGCCTCTTGACTTCGTTCATCAAAGCTTTTTCTGTCAACGTTGAAAACGTCGAAATCTGCGCAAAGTAGGGGAAGACATTTCTGAGCAAATACAACAACTTCGAGCGTTGTTCGTCAGCGACATCTATATCTATGTCTGGAGGTTCTCGCCGTTGCTCGTGTAAAAATCGTTCGAACATCAACCCATATCGAACAGGATCAACAGACGTGATGCCGAGAAGGTGGGCTAAAAGGCTACCAACGGCACTTCCACGCCCCGGACCAATGATGATCCCATTCTGTCTTGCCACGTCGACGATGCACTTCACCGTGTAGAAATACGGTTCGAATCCAAGCTTTCTCACGATGTCTATCTCATTCATCAATCTTTTTTTGTACTCTAGAGGAGATCTTCGAACGATATCGTCGAGCCAGTTTTCCGGAGGATCCGGCAATCGATGAACAACTCTGAGATCATAGTCATGAACCTTCAAAAGGCTCGCCACATCATCAAACTTTCCAGACGGTCCATCGTTCACCTGCGGTTCAATTCTAAGCAATTGACACATCACTCTGTGCGCTTCTAGATCATCTTTTTGAAGATAGTAGATGAGTTCGACATCGTTTAAACTCAAGCGGTTCAACTTCGGTTCTCTCCGTTCGTTGTAAGAACGTACCAACTCTTCGTATTCTTCCCTATTTCGCGCGTAGTAAATACTGTTCCCTTTCCTCAAACCGAGCACTGGAACAAGACCAAGTTTTCTACAGAACGTGTGAAAATGAACCGCACCGTGGAGGTTCACGTCCGCGAGCAGGAGTGATCTGAGCTTATTTTCTTTCACAAAAATTGCAAGATCTTCGAATCTGACGATGGATCCTTCGAAGGAATAGGGCGAAACGATGCAAGCGATCATTTCGTTGACTCCTCATGCAAGCGCCTGATGATCGATTTGAAATCTTCTGGAAGCGGTGCCACGAATCTCATCTTTTCGTTGCTCCTTGGATGTTTGAATTCCAAAACGGCTGCATGCAATAACTGCCTTTCGACGTGGACAGGATCAGCTTTTCCGTAGAGTCTATCACCCAAGATCGGATGACCGATGTACTTCATGTGTACCCTTATCTGGTGCGTTCGACCAGTTTTCGGATACACTGCAGCCAAAGATGCCAAATTGCCGAACCTTTTCAAGATCTTGTACAGAGTGACGGCCGATCTTCCTTCCCTCGCCACAGTCATCTTGACTCGAACTGTCGGATGCCTCGCGAGGTTGATCTGTATTTCACCTTCAAGTTCATCGGGACATCCGTGTATCACGGCGAAGTACATTTTGAAGACCTCTCTGTTTTTGAATTGCGCCGAGAGCGATCTGTGAGAAAAATCGTTCTTCGCAACCACGATCACACCAGAGGTTTCCTTGTCCAACCGATGTACAATACCAGGTCTGAGCTCTCCACCTATACCTTGTAGATCTTTACAGTGATACAAGAGTGCGTTCACCAACGTACCACTCGTGTGTGACGGGATGGGATGGACTATCATGCCGGCAGGTTTGTTGACGACTATGAGGTCAGGATCTTCGTACAGAATTTGAAGTTCTATGGGTTCCGCAACGATTTCTACTTGTTGAGGTGTTGGACGGTCTGGTAGTGAAATCTCATCGTTTGGCTTGACCCTGTAGCTGGCTTTCTCCACTCTGTTGTTGACTTTTATTTGTCCTTCCTTTATGAGTTTCTGCAAAAAAGAGCGAGAGACAATCTTGGGCAATTTTGAAAGGACGTACAAGTCGAGCCTCTGTCCAGCCTCATTCTTGCCCACCTTTATCGTCAAGAGGCTTTTCACCTCTCAACAAGCTGACAAGGATGAGCACTCCACCGATCGTGATGAAAAGATCCGCGATGTTGAAAACGGCAGGGAAGTATTTGACATTTATGAAGTCCACCACATAACCCAACCTGAATCTATCGACCACGTTGCCCATGGCACCACCCACGATCATTCCGAGGCCAGCTTTCGTCAATTTCGAGCAACCCACGAAAGCCGGCACTAGCGCGAGCAGGAATGTGGCAAAGAAAGTCACCCACAGTATCCACGGGGACCTCGCAAACATACCGAAAGCGATGCCCGTGTTTTTCGTGTAGGTCAACCAGACGAAACCTGGTACGATGGAAGTGGGAACCACCAAGAACCGTTCGATGAGCATTTTGGTGAGCTGATCCATCAGCAAGACGAAGGTCACCCAAAACATTCAATTCACCCTCTGGTAGAAGAATGGACTGAGTAGTTTCAAACCCAAACTGGTATGATCGAAGATTCTTTCCGTGCTACCAACGAACAGTACACCACCGATTCTGAGAGCCTTAGCAAAATTTTGATACAACTGCGTCTTTGCGTGTTCTTCGAAATAGATGACAACGTTGCGACACACAATCAAATCGAGGCCTTGTGGAAACGGATCTTGGAGCATGTTGTGCTTTTGGAACGTCACGCGCTTTTTCACAGAATCTTTGATCTTGTACATACCATCCACGATCTCAAAGTAACGATCTATGTAACTTTTAGGTGTACTGATCATCGATCGCGACTCGTAAATTCCGCGCTTAGCTTCTTCTATCGCTTTTTCATCTATGTCCGTTGCGAGAACACCAGCACCCACAGGAGCTTTCAGTTCTTCCAACAAGATGGCGAGAGAATAAGGTTCCTCTCCACTCGCGCAACCCGCACTCCAAGCTTTGAACCGAGACCTAGAAAGCGACAACAACTCTGGTAAGTATTTGTCTCTCAACTCCCACCATTTTTCTGGATTTCTGAAAAATTCGGTCACATTTATCGTTAGCTTGTCGAGAAATTCATCCCTAACGGCACTGTTACTCAGCAAGAGACGCAAGTACTCTTGATAAGAGGAAAGCTTGTATTTCCTTATCAATATTTCTATCCTGCGTTTCATGCGGTGTGGTTTGTAACCGCTCAAATCCAAGCCGAAATGTCTGTGCACTTCTTTGACGAACCATTGGAAATCTTCCATGGGCAAGTCACCAGAGAATTGGGAAAGAAAGTCCTGCATACCACCGCTCCTTCTGCAATTTCAGCGTAATAGCGATATCTCTCAGCTTCATTCTCATTTCAAGACCGTTCGTACCGAGAAAGAACCACTCTTCACCTTTCAACCAGCCCAAAGCGATCGACGTGTTCCCGTCGAGAAACTGTGCAGACAGATATATGTTCCTTTCCACCATCGCGAAACGGAATCCGTTCTCCGGTAAAATCAAGAACACGAACGGGCCTACGACCGTACTGAAACCGTAACCGCGACTCGAAATGAAACCTCCCACTTCGAACCATTCGGTGGGGAGTGTTAAACCCACATGGTACTGTCCATCTACATCGATGCAAACGTTGAAGAAAGAAGTTTTGAAAAAGAGAGCACTCTCCGGACCCAACGTTGCTCCGATGGATCCATCAAAACTCCATGCGACGAGTGAATGCGCATGAAAGTCGATGTTTGAAAAACTCACCTGAACTTTTTGGGGTGCGTTGAACTTGACCCCTCCACTGCCTAGATCAAGATCGAGGCGTTTCAAACTCTCCAAGGGAGATAACGCCGGTGTCAACCAGTTTCCATCGAGATTGAATACGAAAGGAAAGTCCAAGACGGCTTGAACGCGCCAAAATTCGATGCGCGGTATCACCCTCAAACCAAAATTGGCGCCATCACCAACGGCATAATCTAGATTCACAGTCGCTGAGAAACAAACGATTGAAATCAAAAGCAGTGCTGTGATTATGTGCTCCAGCTTCATTGCCCGAGTTGTGCCAAGATAGCCTCCATCTCGGCATCGTCCATCTCGAAGTTCGAGAAGACTTCTTGAACATCGTCCATGTCTTCCAACGCGTTCAAAAGGGTCAGCAGTCTCTCGGCATCTTTTCCAGTAACACGGACTGTGCTCTTCGGCACATATCCAATGCTAGCTTCAACTTTGTAACCATTGGCTTCGAGAGCATCTTTGATCTTCATCACGTCCTCAGGGCTCGCGATGATCCTGATGGGATCTTCTTGCTCCTTTATGTCCTCCGCACCAGCATCGATGGCGATCATCATGACTTCCTCAATGTTGGCAACTTGTTCTTTTGGCATTTGCACGATGCCTTTCCTTTCAAACACCCAACTTACCGATCCCGGTTCGGCGAGGCTACCTCCGTGCCTACTCAAAACGTGTCTCAACTCTTGAGCAGTCCTGTTTTTGTTGTCTGTGAGTGCTCGTATGTACAGAGCTACTCCACCTGGTGCGTAAGCCTCGTAGATGATCTCTTGAAATTCGGCGCCCTCGATTTCTCCCGTGCCACGTTTGATGGCTCTCTCGATGTTTTCCTTTGGCATGCTCGCCTCTTTCGCTCTTTCGATGGCTGCCCTGAGACGTGGGTTCGTGTCGGGGTTTCCGCCCCCTTCACGCGCTGCAACGATCAACTCGCGGATCAATTTCGTGAACAACTGCGACCTCTTCGCATCTTGGGCCATTTTTCTGTGCTTTATATTCGCCCATTTGTTGTGACCAGACATGATCCAACCTCCCGTCCTCAACTTTCAGTTTTTCCCAAATATTTTACCACTACCAACGTAGAATCGTCATGCTGAGCAGCTTCACCGCAGAAACGCTTCAGCTCTTCTTCGGCATTTTTGACCATAGTTTGAGCACTTTCATTCGCACAACTTTGAAGAACTTCCACAAACCTTTGTAAACCAAACTCTTCGCCGTGTTCATTCCTCGCTTCAGTAACACCGTCGGTGTAGATCACCAAAGCTTCACCAGGGTGCATCCTGAACTGGGATTCTTCGTAATCCAATTCTTTCACGATGCCCATCGGAAGGGCTTGAGCTTCCATCAACACGGAACCGTCAGCGTGCACGCGGATGATGGGGTTGTGCCCCGCATTTATCAATCGAACTGTACCGTCCGCATGGAAACACATCAGCGCGATCGTGACGAACCTATCTTCTTCCAAATCTTCACACAAAGCGTTGTTCAACTCTTTGGCCAAATGCGAAAGATCAAGTTCACTCTTAACTAGAGTCCTCAAGGTACTCCTCAGAGAAGTCATGAGCAGTGCGGCAGGAATGCCTTTCCCAGACACGTCCGCAACGGCTACAAGGAGGTTCCCTCTCATCATGATCAGATCGTAATAATCTCCCCCAACTTGTATCGCTGGAACCGTTCTCGCCGCTATTTGGAGGTGATCCAATTGAGGCAGGCGCTTGGGAAGTAAGCTCAACTGAATTTGCCTTGCAATTTCAAGTTGTTCTCTCATTCTCTGTCTTTCGATTTCTCTCCAAAGCCTGGTGTATCTTTCGCACGATGCAGCCAACTGGAAAGCTACAGCCTCGAGTATCTTTCTGTCAGCTGCGGTGAATATTCCATGTTCTTTCTCGATCAAGGTTATACGACCCCACTTCGTCTCACTGTTCCCTATCGGTATCGAAAGAAGATTTTTCAGCTTCATCCCATGCTCTGGCTCGATCAACACCACACCTTTGAAATCTTGAAGGATCTTCTTTGCGATCGAGGTCAGATCCGCCTCGAACTGGTTTTTCTCGTACACCAGATTCTTGCCAAGCACGTTGAGCTCTATGAAGATCGATTTGAATGGTATAGTCTGCCTGAGCGTTTGGGTCAACGGTTCAAAAACTTCCGAGGGATCCACCACGTTGGCGAACAGATTGTTCAGCTCGAAAAGGGTCGATATTTCCTGATACGTTTTGGACAGTTCCTCCAAATGCTCTTCTAAAAGTTTTGTGTATTCTTCACGCAGCTTGCCCATCTGGTCCAGAAATTCGTTCAACAACTTGAACAGCTCGTTTCGGTTCACAACACCGTCTTGCGACAACATCTTGGCGAAGTTCATCAACTTTTCGTGAACGCCCTCGAAATCATTTAACACACTTCGTCACCCTTCGCACTTCCTCAATGAGCTTGAGCGGGCTGAACGGTTTGGTCAAAAACCCATTTGCTCCATACTGTAACGCTGTTTTCGCGTCGTCTTCGCCACCCTTCGCTGTCAGGATGATCACCGGTATGTTAGAAGTCTCTTGGTCAGATCGAATACGCTTTAGAACCTCAAAACCGTTGAGGTGTGGCATCATGATGTCTAGTACGATGAGGTCTGGTTTGTTAGATTTGATTTTCTCCAGAGCCTCAACACCATCCTTAGCTTCTTCCACAGTGAAACCTTCTTTGGTCAAATTGAAATTGACGATCTTCCTCAGCACTTCTGAATCATCGACAACTAATACTCTACAGCCCAAGCTTTCGCCTCCAACACATCGTCTAAGTTGTTTTGACCGCACAAAGCTCGAAGTCTCTGTACCAAAACAAATTCACACGACTCCACTGACAAAGGTTCGTAAAGGTATCTCGCCCTCACGACATTGTTCCTATTTTGAGAATATACTATAACAATGAACTTTCCAACCTTTTCAAAATGAATTTCGTTGAAAAACTCTCTCATCTTTCCTTTTTTTCCTTTTTCCTCCAAATTCACTTCATATTCCGGATCAAACCGTGACAGGTCCACACACTTCGAAGGGAGAATCACCCTGAAGAGATACCCACTGACCAGTTTGTTTGGATCTTCTTCGGTCCACCAGATTCGAACTGGTTCCAAATTCCTGACCGATGTCAATTTTAACCTCTTTAAAAGATCAGGTTCATGCCCTTTCACCTCGACCCTCACGTACAGAGCGAGGTTGAAAACACCCGTTGGGGTCGGATCTAGGAAGGAGATCTTAGGTTTTCTGTGAAAACCTTGGCTGAACACCATGTGCGCACCGGCTCTTCTGAAATTCCTTTCTATGGCATTCGCAGTTTCTATAGCCGATAGGAAGCGCAAGAGCCCAACCTTTTTGTATTTCACCACCGCATGCACTCGCACCACATCCGCATCGAAAACTTTCACTCGCTCGATTATACTATGTTTTGGAGGCGAAAGCTTGTACTACAAAGTATCACGAGATCCAATACATTCAGAGATATTCCTCTATCCTCTCGAAATCCTCGCAGCGGACACTCGACCCGTACAGAGATTGAGACAACTTTCTCAACTCGTTGGAGCTGAGCTCGTTTATCCCGGTGCGAGCCATACGCGCTTTGCACACTCACTCGGTGTCATGCACATCGCTGGGCTCTATGCTGATAGATTGTTTCCAGAACATTCCAAAAGGCGCATAATACGTCTCGCTGGCATGTTGCACGATGTTGGACACGGTCCGTTCAGCCACCAGTTCGACGACGTTGTTTATCGACGCATGGGTGTGCAAGATGGACACGATGGACACAGGGAAAAAATCTTGCTCGAGCTGATGCCCGGTGAGATGTTCAAAGCTTACCAAAGGATTTCCGATCCCAAGAAAAAAAGTGCCATCGTTGAAGATATGAAACGAACCGTGGGCTTTGAAGAAATCACGCTCCAAAGCCTGAGGGTGCTCATGGAAGAAGTCAACAACATATTCAAAGGTGAAGAGGTGGGTAGCGTCGAGTACAACGTAGTGCAAGGGCCACTCGGTGCGGATAGAATGGATTTCTTGCTCAGGGATGCGTACTACAGTGGCACAACTCACTTCGGAGTCGGGGCGGTGGACAGGATCATCAGGAATGCCTATACGAAAGTGAAGAGTTCCAAATCCATACTGTGTTACCATGTGAAGATCTTGGATCAGATATACACCAGTCTGTTTGGAAGATTCATGATGTACAAGAACGTTTATTTCCACAAAACGTCTAGGGCAGCTGATCTCATGATACAGGAAATACTCTCTTTGGTCTATAAACCACTCAAGCTCGCAGAGAGAGTGAACGATCTAGAGAAATTCTTAGATCTGACTGATCAAGCTTTGCTCGCAGAGATAAAACTCGAAGTTAGAAAAATCTTTGAAAAATACGGTGTGAGTGATGAAAACCAGCTCGAAACCGTGGATCTAACTGAGGATGAGTACAACTTGATAGAGGCCTACAAGATATTGAAAAGGTTGGAAAGCAGAGACCTTTGGAAGTTGATCGTCGAGATCGCGTTCACAGCGGAGGGTGTGGACCCCTACATCATGAGCATCGGTGTCGTCGCAGACACACTGCAGAAGATCAGGTTGAGGCTTGAGAAGCTCGTTGAACAAGAGAACGTCCCAGACGATGACAGAAAGCATATAAAAAAGATCCTGGATGATTTCGAAACCATATTCAAATCCGATACGCCATACAAGTTATCTCTGGTACATCCACAGGAATTTCTGAACAGCAATGTGTTCCTTTACAACCCCCAAACTGACGAAGTCATCTCTCTTGAAGATTACGTCAAAAACTATCCAGCTTACCGATTGCTGGCGAGCAATCTGGTGCAGATCGTGAGAATCTATGTGACAGAAGACGTGCGTGACATTCTAACGAAATACAACGTTGTGCCGAGCGTGAAACTCCAATTGACCACGAAGTGGTGATCAACCGAAATATTCTGGACCCTCCACCTTCGAAGCCTGTGGTAGGACTCTCTTCAAAGCAACTATTGCGACTTCGATCTGAGAATCGTCTGGTTTCGCTGTCGTGATCTTTTGAAAGAATAAACCCGGATAGAACAGTACCTTCAACAACTTAGCATTCTTAGCAGAAACTCTGAGTAACTCGTATGAAAAACCAGCCGTCACTGGGAGAAACAGAATCCTGCTGAGCAACCTCCAAGCGAAGTTTCTCGAAGCCAATGGATTGACCAAAGACAAAATCACGATCGAAAGGATCAAAAATATCATGATGAAACTCGTACCACACCTGGGGTGTATCGTTCCGTATTTTTTCACATTCTCTACACTCAATTCCTCTCCGTGTTCATAAGCATTTATAGCCATGTGTTCAGCACCGTGGTATTGGAACAGCCTCTTGACATCTGGAAAGAAAGATATCATCCACACATAGAGTACGAAGAGGAAAAGCCTGAAGGCTCCTTCGACTACTGCGAAGAGTATCTCATTGTGTTTGAGCACTTGGAACAAACTGGTGATGAACATCGGTAAAAGAACGAAAAGCCCCACAGCCAACCCGATGGCAAACAGCGTGGACCAGAACAATTCGGATTTTTTGAATTTCTCACCGCTGCTCAACTCTGCAGATCTATTCAACGCCTTTATCCCGAAGTACAGAGAATAGTACAAACTTGCAAAACCTCTCACAATCGGTATTTTGAACAGCTTCCCTTTGATCGGGGTGTCCTGTGAAAGATCTTCAAGTACGATCTCACCATCTTTGTTTCTAACGGCCATAGATGCTTTACTTCCAAGCATCAACACACCTTCGATGATCGCTTGACCACCTATCCTCACGTCGCTACCTCCTCAGCATTTTGGAAGTCTCACGATGAACTCGCTACCTTTCCCAACTTCGCTTAAAACTTCTATATCACCGTTCATCGCCTTTACGAGCTTGTCGACCAGAGCCAAGCCCAAACCATAACCCGGTGTGGAACGAGATCTGTCGGATTTGTAGAACTTCTGGAATATCTTCTTCTTCTCTGATTCCTCTATACCAACTCCGAAGTCTTTGACGCTGATCCATCCCTCTCCACAACGTAAGATAACCTTCTTCTCCTGAGTCGAAAATTTCACTGCGTTCTCCACCAAAGCTTTGAGAATGAGCTGTAGAGCTCTCACATCGGCACAACCGTATCCTTCACCTTCAACTTGAAAGTTGAAGTCTCTGAACTGCTTGGAGAAATCTTCACTAGCTTCTTGAAGAAATCTTCTAAGATCCAACTTCACCAGTTCGATTTTCGCTACAGGTTTAGATAAAGTCAACAAATCTTCCGTCAGATTTATGACCTGCTGAACGGTCTCTCTTATCGTTCTAGCCGACTCCACAACGATGCCGCTGTTCGTCGAGAACTTTTCGACCAACTCGGCGTAACCTTGAATGCTCGTGAGCGGTGTCCTCAACTCGTGAGAAACGTCGTTCAAGAAATCGTTCTGCATCTCAAAACCAAGTTGCAATCTGTTGAGCATGTCGTTGATCGTCCTTGCAAGTTGAGAAACTTCATCTTCCTTACCAGGATCGTACACACGCTTGCTCAAATCCGAGGCACTTATGCTCCTCAATTCCTCAGTGATGCGCCTCATGGGAGCGAGGGATTTGTTAACAAAATAGTGCCCTAGCAAAAAGGAAATGAGGGTGAAGATGATCCAGAGGATCAAAAACATGCGAGAAAGCAATCTAAGGAAATCTCCGATTCCTCCTGCGGGGGAAAGTAGGAACAACTCACTTTGACCTAAAATGGTTTGCGCGATGATTCTCACAACGAAGTACTCATTGTTACCGAGTTTGAGGTAAGTGGGCCTTCTTGTGGCAAGAACGTGTGACAAAAACCGTCTGAAATTTTCATTTTCCGTGTCTATAGTTCCAAAGATCACCTCACCGGAGGAATTGATGATGACCAAACCCGGAGGCAACCTATGTCTGAGTATATTCCTCATTGGTGCACTGAGGTAGGAAGATACTGCCTGTCTGAGAGCGTCAACCGAGCGTGCTATGTGGACCTGTTTTGTGACGTTGTAGGCCAGAAGCAAACCCAATCCGAGTATCAGCGAAAAAAGGATCGTTTGCATTATGCTGAGCTTCCACTTAAGCGTCGAGAACATACCCAATCCCTCTCACAGTCTTGAGAAACTTCGCAACATCACCGAGTTTATTCCTCAGGTATTTCACATACACGTCTACTACGTTCCGACTTATGTTTTCAGAATCACCCCAGACTTTCTCCAAGATTTGTTCTCTGCTCACCACCTCACCTCGATGTTCACAGAGCATCTCCAATATGGCAGCTTCCCTGTCTGAGAGACTGGTCTCACTCCCATCCTCAAAATAAAGCTTTCTCATCTTTGGAACGAACGTTACTGAACCTATGCGGAAGGTTTCCTTCTTTCTGACTCTCCTCGCCACACTTTCTACACGCGCTAAAAGCTCATCCAAGTGAAACGGCTTTGGAACGTAATCGTCCGCACCTTTCTTGAGACCACGGATCCTGTTCTCCACTTCGCTCCGTGCAGTCAGCACGACTACTCCAACCTCTTCATCAACGGACCTGATCTTCTCTAAAACTTCGAATCCATCCATACCGGGTAGCATCAAATCCAAAACGACCACTGCTGGATCGAACAATTGAAAGAGTTGCCAGCCTTCTTCCCCGTCTTTGGCGATCTTCACTTCATAACCATGACCTTCGAAGAGGATCTGCAGCAATCGTGAAATTTTCTGATCATCTTCCACTATCAGCAAGCGAATAGTTCATCAGCTCCTTATAACGATCCAGCACCTTCACTGCGTAAGAACTTCTGGAGTTACCACCATTGTAAGCTTCCAACGCTTTGAGGATGTTTCCTGAAAACCTTTCAAGCTGGTACTTCAAATACAACGTACCCATCTCCACGTTGAGCTTGTGATCCCACAACAATCGTGCCCAGCCGTCCTCAGGCTCCTTCAAACCAAAAATGCGACAAACAAACCGCGCCGTCTCAGGTTTTATCTGCATTAAACCCAGTTCACCGTGAAGTCCAACAACGTTTCTGAACTCGCTCTCCACCGAAATCAAAGAGATTATGAGCACGTGATCCACATCGAATTTCTCACTGACTTCAAGTATAGTTCTGTAAAGATTTTCAATGTACGTGTTGTCCGTAACCAAGCCGTGCTTCGAACGTGTTTCGAAGACGAGTTTGAAGAACCAAGCTGGTATCTCCACGGCCATCAAAAGGATCGATTGAAAAAACACCACCAAAATTGTTAACAATCTCACAGTTTTCATCCTTTCTGTATCCTCCGTTTCTGTTATAATGTGAAATTGGTGAACAGTATGGAAGCTTTGTACCGTAAGTACAGACCCAAGAGCTTCTCCCAAGTAGTAGACCAGATTCAGGCTAAGTTGGTTCTTCAAAATGCTATTTTAACCGATCGTGTATCGCATGCGTACATCTTTTCAGGTCCGCGTGGGAGCGGGAAAACGACACTCGCAAGGATTCTCGCCAAAGCTCTCAACTGTCCCAACAGAAAAGATTTTGAGCCCTGTTGCAGTTGCGATAGCTGTCTGTCCATAGATAAAGGAAATCATCCAGACGTTCTGGAACTCGATGCTGCATCGAACAGGGGTATAGACGAGATCAGAAGGATCAGGGACGCCGTCGTTTTCAAGCCGATGATGGGACAGTACAAAATTTACATAATCGATGAGTTCCACATGTTGACCAGAGAGGCTTTCAACGCCCTACTGAAAACCCTCGAAGAACCACCCGAACGCGTCGTGTTCGTACTTGCCACCACAAATTTGGAGAAAGTACCTGCAACGATAATCTCGAGATGTCAACTGATAGAATTCAAGAGCTTCAAAGAATCAGACATTCTGCAACAGCTCAAACATGTCACTTTGAACGAGAACATCGACGCAGATGAGGAAGCCTTGAAGCTCATCGCCAAACGTGCATCGGGTGGTATGAGGGATGCTTTGACATTGCTCGAGCAAGTTTCGAATTACACGCTAGGCGGAAGAATAACGTTGGAAACCGTTGAACGAGCTTTGGGATTGGCACCAGCGAAGGTTGTGGATCAATACCTTGAGGCCCTGTTGAACGGGGATACAAAAGCTGTGAGCGAGTTGGTGGACAAGGTTTATCAAGAAGGTTTCGATATAGATCAATTCATTCAAGCGAGCCTAGAGAGGCTGGAAGAAAAAATAACCGTCGATCCTGCCAACGAAACGATCGCACTCGCCAAGGACTTGATATCCATAGCTGGTGAGATGAGACTGTTTGAGAATAAACGTGTTGCATGTAAGCTACTTTCCATCGAAGTTGCCGCTAAAAGACCCTACCGAACTTCAGTGAAACCACAACGGGATGAATCCTCTACAGAGAAGGTACAGACGAGTATTCAGGAAATCCAGAAAGATTCAACTTTGGAAGAGCAACCGAAACAACATGAGATGCTGGACATAGGCAAAGTACTCGAATACTTGAGAGAGCATGGAGACATGGCCATGTACGTTGCTCTCGTGCAAGCGAAAGTGATCAAGAAAGATGGGACGATCGAGATCTCCTTTCTTCCGTCTCAAAGGCTTCAGTACGAATATCTCAGAGAAAAACTTTTTGAGTTGGAATACCTGTTCAAGACGCAACTCAAATCGAACGTGGGAGTCGAACTGAAGCTCGATGAAGAACGCGAGAGACAACTTCTAGAAAAACTTCAAAAGTTGTTTCCCGGAAGGATCAAGATAGAGGAGTGATGAGCTTGAAAAAGATCAAAGGGTTCGGAGGCAGAAGTTATGGTCCCAGCAAAGGAGAAGCGAAAGGGATCGATTTGGGCTCGATCCAAAAAGTTCAAGAGGAAATGGCGAAGAAGCTGGAACAGCTTGAAGAATCTTTCAGTCAGATGGAGATCGTCAGCACGGCTGGCGGAGGGGCGATCAAAGTTAAAGCTACTTGTGACTATAGAATCGCGTCGATAGAATTCGACGATGATTTGCTCCAAGACAAAGAGATGCTGAGCGATCTGATCGTTGCGGCGGTGAACGAGGTTCTCCAGGAGATAAAGAAACGCAGAGATGAAGAGATGTTGAAGCTGACTCAAGGTGCGATCAGTTTGTGAATTTTTACACAATCTTGTCGTTCGTTCAAAATGAAGAAGGTATCATCTAGATGAAGCTCTTAAACTGAAGGGAGGTCTAGAGGATGAGGGTTGCCATCAACGGTTTCGGTAGGATCGGTCGATTGGTCTTGAGGGAGATCCTCAAAAGGAAAGCTTCAAACATCGAAGTAGTGGCCATCAACGATATCACCGACGCCCCGACACTTGCTCACCTTTTCAAGTACGATTCCGTTCACAAGATCTATCCAGGCGAGGTCCGAGCTGAGGGAGACTCGATAATCATCGATGGTAAAGCCTACAAAGTGCTCAGTGAAAAAGATCCTGCGAAGCTCCCCTGGAAGAGCCTCAACGTTGACGTCGTTATCGAATCTTCTGGTGTTTTCACCGACAGGGAAAAAGCTGTACTCCACCTACAATCCGGAGCAAAGAAGGTCGTCATAACTGCACCCGCGAAGGGTGAAGACATCACGATCGTCATAGGATGCAATGAAGACAAGCTCAAGCCAGAACATACGATAATTTCCTGTGCTTCTTGTACAACCAACTCCATTGCACCCATAATCAAGGTGCTGCACGAAAAATTTTCCATTGAGACTGGGTTCCTCACAACCGTGCACGCATACACCAACGATCAGAGAGTTCTCGATCTGCCACATAAGGATTTGAGAAGGGCGAGGGCTGCAGCGCTGAGCATAATACCAACGACCACTGGCGCCGCCAAAGCGGTGGCACTCGTCGTTCCTGAATTGAAAGGCAAGCTCGATGGAGTCGCCCTGAGAGTTCCAGTTCCAGATGGTTCCATCTCTGACTTTGTCGCCGTTGTCAGCAAAGAAACGATGATAGAAGAAGTCAACCAAGTCATGAAAGAAGCTTGCGAAACCAAGCTAAAAGGCATCATCGCGTACAACACAGAGCCCATCGTGAGTAGCGACATAGTTGGTACCACGTATTCTGGTATATTCGATGCTACCCTAACGAACGTGAAAGGCAAAGTGGTCAAAGTCTTCTCTTGGTACGATAACGAATACGGCTATTCTTGCAGAGTGGTTGATACAGTGGAATTGCTCGCGAAAATCTTGTGAGGGAGCTTTGCTCCCTCACTTCTTGAGGGGGTGAAACGATGAAGAAAATGACCATAAGAGACGTCGATTTGAGCAAGAAGACTGTGATCATGCGCGTAGATTTCAACGTGCCAGTTGAGAATGGAAAGGTAACCGACGATACCCGCATCGTTGCAGCGTTACCAACTATAAAGTACGCCGTAGAACATAACGCCAAAGTCATTCTGCTCTCGCATTTGGGAAGGCCGAAAGGGATCGATCCTAAATACAGCATGAAACCAGTTGCTGAGCATTTGAAGCAAATATCTGGATTGAACGTCATTTTCGTGCCACATTTGATCGGTGAAGAGGTGAAAAAGGCTGTCAAAGATGCAAAATTTGGTGATGTCATCGTGTTGGAAAATACGAGGTTTCACCCCGGAGAAGAGAAAAATGACTTGGAACTGGCAAGGGCTTGGGCAGAACTTGCCGATATACACGTGAACGACGCCTTCGGTACGGCCCACAGAGCGCATGCATCCAACGTTGGTATCGCTTCCTTCATACCGAGCGTTGCTGGTTTCCTCATGGAGAAAGAGATAGAATTCCTCAGCAAGGTGACTTACGAACCCGATCATCCATACGTGGTCGTTCTGGGCGGGGCAAAGGTGTCCGACAAAATAGGAGTCATCACGAATTTGATGAACAAAGCGGACAAAATTCTCATAGGTGGAGCCATGATGTTCACGTTCCTGAAAGTGCAGAACTTCAAAGTTGGCTCATCCTTAGTCGAAGACGATAAGCTCGAACTGGCAAAGCAGATCTTGGAGCAAGCATCACAGAAAAAGGTGAAAATAGTGTTGCCCATCGACAGCGTCATCGCGCAGAAGATCGAAGCCGGAGTCGAGAAGAAGATTGTAGATCTAAAAGACGGAATCCCAGACGGATGGATGGGACTGGACATTGGTCCTAAAACCGTTCAAATGTTTGAAAAAGAGCTCGCCGATGCGAAGACGGTCGTCTGGAATGGGCCAATGGGTGTGTTCGAAGTGGACGATTTCGCTGAGGGAACGAAAGGGGTCGCATTGGCGATCAGCAAGGTGAAAGGAACGACCGTGGTTGGAGGCGGAGATACCGCCGCAGCCGTCGCTAAATTCGGTCTCGAATCTGCCTATTCTCACGTTTCGACTGGCGGTGGAGCTTCACTGGAATTCCTCGAAGGTCGGGAGTTGCCTGGCATAAAGAGCATAGCTGACAAAAAAAAATAGATAGATTGATCCTCGCCGGTAACTGGAAAATGCATAAAACCAATTTTGAAGCGAAGATTTTTGTCAATCAATTGATCAACGAGTTGGCGGGCAAGCAGTTCAAGATAGTTGTTTGCCCGCCTTTCGTTTCGATAATGGACGTGATAGAGCTTACCCGTGGTACTAACCTCTGTGTGGGCGCTCAGAATTGTCACTTTGAGCGCAGTGGGGCCTTCACAGGTGAAATCTCACCTGCGATGCTGAAAGCCATCGGTGTGGAATTCGTGATCGTTGGTCACTCAGAACGTCGGAGATATTTCAATGAAACGGACGAGATGGTGAACAAGAAAGTGAAAGCTGTAATAGCGGAAGGGATGAGACCGATAGTGTGCATCGGTGAAACCAAAGAGGAGCGAGAAAAGGGGCTCACATTCTGTGTTGTGGAATCCCAGCTGAGACAGGCTCTCTACGGTTTGTCAGAGAGAGAGGTCGAAAGAGTTGTGATCGCTTATGAACCCGTGTGGGCCATTGGAACAGGTATCGTCGCCAGACCGGAACAAGCTCAGGAAGTTCACAAATTCATAAGAAAGCTGATCTCAGACTTGTACGGAGCTGAGCTTGCCCAAATGATTCCGATCCTCTACGGAGGGAGCATAAAACCGGACAACTTTTTCGCCATCATGGCTCAACCGGATGTGGATGGCGGGTTAGTCGGTGGTGCAAGCCTCGATGATCAGTTCGTACAACTCGCCACGATTGTCCAGTCATTCGTCGAGTGAGAAAGCACCATCTTTGAAAACCGGTACGAGATGATAAAGATCGATTTTCGAACAGAACTCGACATCTTTTGAGAAACCTTTCTCGATGAGTTCTTTTCCATGTTGACATTCCGATAAGGCTTTGAAGATCGATCCTACAGATTTCCAAACAGACTCAGCCATGAGCGCTGAGTCTGTTTTTCTCTCTGCACGACTCATCGACACTATGGCACCGGCACACAGAACATCTTCCAGCGCAACGCGACCCTTTTGACCTGCACAAACGATCGTCACTCGATCGTGAAGTTCGAGTTTCCGAACCACTGCAGAAAGATTCAAGAAACTGGCAGCGTAAAGTCTTTTACACTTTATTTTTCCAATGGCTCTGGTACCGTTCGTCGTCGTTAAGACTATGTTCTTACCTTCAACTGCTCGTTTTGAATACTCCAAAGGAGAATTTCCTAAATCGAATCCTTTTGGTTTCACGCTCTTTCTTTCACCACAGATGAGCACGTCAGCATCTTTCTGCTTCAAAGCTTGCTGCACCGTCAAGACTGGTTTGACTCGAACAGCGCCATTCGCCAAAGCGGTCACGATAACGCTCGTTGCCCTGAGAACATCTATTAGGACACAAGTATCCTCGCTGATCTTTCGCTGCGGTACGAACACTACATCGATCAAGGTTTCTATCTCACCCCAAGCAACTTGTCGATCTTTTCCTTATCGAAACCTACGATTATGTGGTTACCAATCTCGATCACAGGTACACCAGTTTGCCCAGTCTTCTTGACCAGACGTTCAGCGGCCAGAGGGTCTCTAGAGACATCCACTTCTGAAAACTTCAACCCGAGTTGTCTGAAATAATTCTTCGCCCTCGCACAGTAAGGACAGGTGGGCGTGGTGTATATGGTTATTTTGACGTGTTGCACCATGTCACCTCCTCATGTCCTGTTTGATCGCTTCGATGCTTTTTGCGTCCAGATAGAGCCTTTGATATTTTTTCCCATCAACCGTTATAATCAAAGGTTTTTCAAGCATTCCACTAACGGTGTAGAATCTCAGTGCGTTTCTGTTAGATTCATATATCAATTTGTACAGGGCGGCAACACTCATAGTGTTCTCATTCCTGAGAGCTTTTAACCAACTTCGAACAAGCAGATGGTCAAAGAACTTACTTTTTCTGACCGACAGGCTTTTCAAAAAGTTCTCGAAACTCTCAATACCGTTGCCCAGCAAACTCTTGGCAAGCTTTTTGATTTGCTCCGAATCCACAACCGCATAGTATCTGAAACTTGATGAAAATTCGATCATAGATTCTGCGAAACTGAACACGTCCAAAGGATTCTGAACATCGAGAGATCTATTGTTGAGAGGATTGAAGGCGTACTGTGGGAGCTCAATCACATACATCATCCTCTTGCCATTGTCTATGCGTACGAAATACGCTCTTTGTTGATCTTTCAGTATGAACACGTAGTGTACCACCGGCGATGAAAACTCGGGAGACTTCCTGAGGTTGTTCAAAGAGAGCAGGAACCATGAACCAAAAACCGCCATTGCCAAAATGATACCCAGTATCATCCAGAATAAACCTGTTTTTCTCCTCTTAACGGCCATGTTTCATCCTCCTCTGAACCCGTTGTGATCGTTCTCTGTGAGAAATCTTTTTCTCTTGTTTCTCAGTAACCAGTTCCACATTTCGATCGTTTCTGGAAGCAAAAGATATTCTTTTTTCATCGCATAGCAAACTTTACTCCGAAGTGTTCGGATCAGAGCTTCGTCCAAATCGTGCTCCGCCAATTTCCTCAATTCCTCCACCTCTTCGTAGACCCTGTTTTCTTCGAGTGCATCTGCAAGAAAAACGATCTTCGCAACCGAACTCACACCTGCTCTACCACTCGTATGGTATGCGACGGCTTCCAAAACTTCCACATCTTCTATCTTGAACCTTCTCTTCAAATACTCTGCTGCGATTTTTCCATGCAACAGAACAGGATGCTTCAGCTCTAGTTCACTAGGTTCGATGTTGTATGCCTCCGCCATTCGCAACAACTTCGGCGCAGGTGTATCTCTGAACATGTCGTGAGACAAACATGCGAGCAACACTTTTTGTTCGTCGATCTTGTGTATCTTCGCAAGTTTCCTTGCGAATTCACTGCACGAAAGTATATGACGAAGGCGTTTAGGACCAACCAAGAGATTGAGAAACTGTGACAGTTTTTCAACGATTTGCTGCACCTTTCACCATCCTTCTCGCTCGAGTTCGACAACTTCCACACCGTAGGTCGATTCTAAGATGTTGCTTATCTGTTCGATCGTACTGTCGACGACCTCTTTGGCAGAGTTGACCACGGCAACACCTATTTCAGCCCATCCTTTGGAGTCACACATACCCACTTCCGAGACAGACACGTTGAACTTGTTCCTTATGTCGTTGATCAGTCTTTTTACAAGGCTTCGCTTCTCTTTCAAGCTGTTGATACCGAACAGTTTTATTTTGAAGCTGGCGACACCAACGTGCATCGTCGTCGTTTCACCTCATGTGCCTTGATGTGCCTGTTTCCTTTCTTGGATTATCTTTTCTTGAATGTTCGGCGGTACTTCTTGATATCTGAGAAATTTCATCGTGAAATAACCGCGCCCACTCGTGATTCCAGAGAGTCTACCGGAGAAATCCAGCATCTCCGCGAGTGGAACCTCCGCCTTCACTCTGGACATACCACGGCCTGCAGGTTCCATCCCTTGAGGTCTTCCCCTCCTGCTCGTCACTTCTCCAATGACGTCTCCCGCAACTTCGTCGGGGCAGTATATCTCGACCTCCATGATCGGTTCGAGTATGACTGGCCTAGCTTCCTCCATTCCCTTCCTGAAAGCCTGAATTGCAGCGATTTGGAAGGCGATGTCCGAGGAATCCACTTCGTGGTATGAACCGTCGAACAGTGTTACGCGCACATCTACAACGGGATAACCTGCAAGGGAACCGCGTTTCATGGCTTCCAACACACCTTTTTCAACGGATGGGATGAAGTTCTTCGGTATGGCTCCGCCAAAGATTTTATCAACAAACTCAAAACCTGCGCCTCTTGGCAAGGGTTCGAGCTCTATCTTCACGTGTCCATACTGACCATGACCACCCGTCTGCTTTTTGTGCTTGTACTCAGCTATGGCTTTCTTGGTTATCGTTTCTCTGTAAGCGATCTTGGGTTTTCCAACGTCTACTTCAACACCGAAGATGTTCTTCAATTTTTCGATCATGACATCCAAATGTATCGTTCCCAAACCAGACACGACAGTTTCACCAGTCTCGGGGTCATATTCCCACTCGAACGTTGGGTCGCTCTCGGCGAGTCTGGACAAACCGTTGCTTATTTTGTCAATATCCGTTTTGCTTTTCGGATTCACAGAGCGTGAGAACATCGGCTCGGGGAAATTCGGAGGAACGATCTTCAACTTTCTATCTCTGTGCGCTAGTGTCTCGCGAATACCTCCTTCTTTGAGCTTTGGAAGTACGATTATCTCACCACAGGAGGCCTCTTCAACTTCAACTTGCTCTTTACCACGTGCCCAGTACAACTTACTGAATCGATCTGTGGAACCACGATCGACGTTCACAAAAACGTCTCCCGACCTTGCAAGACCCGAGATGATCTTTATGTAGCTCACCCTACCAACGAACGGGTCAACAACGTTTTTGAAGATATAAGCGCAGAATGGTTCCGTTTCACTGAAAGTGATCGTTGCTTCTTCACCGCTGTCTAGAACTGCTTTTAAGGGTTTCCCCTCTTTAGGATTAGTACCGAGTTGAACGAGCACATCCAGTAACAAGTCCACACCGATATTCTTTTCGGCAGAACCACACAACGCTGGGACTACCAAGCCAGATTTGTAAGCCTTGACGAGGGCTCTCTTCAGCTCTTCTTCGCTGACCTCCTGGCCTTCTAGGTATTTTTCCATCAGAGCATCGTCACTCTCAACTATGTCCTCTAGCAACTTGAACCTGGTATCTTGAGCCGTTTTGACCAAATCTGAAGGAATTTCCACGGCCTTGGCCTTGCCATCTTCGTAAACGTACGCCTTCATGCTCACAAGATCTATCAATCCTTTGAAATTCGATTCAGAACCGATGGGCATAACGAGTGGCACAACCTTGCATTCGAATGCAGATTTCACTGATTCGAGCGTGGCGAAGAAATTCGCCCTCTCTTTGTCCATTTGATTCACGAAGATCAAGATCGGCTTGGACATCTCTTGAGCCATCTGCCACGTCCTTTCAGTTTGTATCTCAACACCAGCCACAGCGTTGATCACGCTCACGACGTTTTCACAGACGAAGATCGCGTTGATCACTTCGGCTATGAAATCGCCAAAACCAGGTGTATCTATAGCGGTCAAAAGGTGATCTTTCCACTTGAAAGTGAACACGTGAGAAGTTATACTCGATCCTTTGGCCTCCTCTATGGGGTCAGTGTCGATGAGTTTGTTCGAGACGCGGTCGACCAACCCCACTGTTTTAAGCATGGAACAGGTCAAAAGGGATTTGCCTGAACCGTTGTGACCAACTAAAACAAAATTTCTTTTCTTTTCAACAGCAACCGCCATCGTCATACACCTCCGTCCTTCTCGTCGTCAATCTGACTTAGTCATTACAAGCAGTGAAACGGGAACGGCTCTGGTCCAGCCGGTTGGAGTCCTACTCACTATCTTATCTTTGATGACCATAACAGAAGAACTGCCCCCGTCGAAGTTCATGGCCGAGTAGAATCCTTTACTCATGCAGAAATCAACCAATTCGTCGTAGTTGACACCTCCAGAGTTGCTTTGATCGTTGATGACCACGACTGCGACCTTTCCGTCACGAGTCGTAGCTATGAGCGTCCTGGTTGCGTTCGCCCTCGCAATGTTACCTCCGTAACGGTTTTTCTCTTGATTTCGATCTGGTATGGGTGCTCCTTGGTAGAGCAACAAAGGCCCGGCCTCAATCGCATGTTTTATCCTGTAAGGAAAGTTTGTATTGATAACGTATTCAACAGGATCGCCGGCTTTCACCTCCTGCAAGTACCTTTCGTACTTGGAAGAAATGGCCAGCACGAATCCCTTCTCTGGTGCCTTCCCAACCCACCCTCTCGATATAACTTTGCCGTTCTCGACCACAAAATAGAGAGTGTCGTCTCTCCTGGGTATTTGGAGACCAAATTCCCTCGTGAATATCAACACCTCGCCTTGAGCTACGGTGTTGACACCCTTCACGATGAACAGGAGCTGACCTACTCGCACGTTCAGATCAAAATAGAACCTTTCTATATGTACAGTCCCAGCGTAAGTGTAAACGAAGATTGGTCTCTCACCGTACGGAGTTTGCAAGATCTTACCATCGATGATCAGTAACCCGATTGGAATTCCAGTTCCAGGGTCAAAGTAGCTCGCATTCACACCCGCCACTGCGCTGTTCTTGGCAACCATGATTTCCACGCTCTCCATGGTACCGATGCCTGAGGAACTTATGGCTGGCTTAAGTTCAACGATACTTGGATCTATCCAAAGGTAATTCACCAAAACCTCTTTGTTGCCAATACGTTCAGTTGTCTGCTGCCAATACACACCGTTCGCGAGCCATTCTCTCCCAAGCATTGGCATTCTCAGCTCAAAAACCAGCACACTCGGCTCCAGTTTTGTGACTATCACAGGCTCGACATCGACGGCCAAATCGAGTTCCACCTTGACTGAATTTTCACCACTCGTTATCTTCACAGGTTCTACACTGATTGCAGAGCTCACGCAAGGCGCGATCTCGACCGTTAGTCTCCCCTTCGAAGTACGTACTGCGATCATGTGTTCCGACACGAAACCTACAAAATTCAATTTGAGTTGATTTTTCTCAAAGGTGACGGACCTGAGGATCGGTACAGCGTCCAACAGTGCCATGTAGCCCGGAGCCGTTCTGTAGAGTTTTAGGTCGAGGATCTTCTGCAGAGTTTCTATTTTGATGAGAACTTTTTTTCCATCGAATCGTGCGGATTTCTCATATAAGTCCAGAAAATCCACCGTGACGTTCCCATCGCTGGTGATGAGGATGATCTTCTTTTCGAAAATCAAATAAGCTCGACCAGACCTTTCCGATAGAACGAAAGTCAACCCCAACTTCTCAAGCTCTTTCACCTCAACAAATCCACCTGATTCCTCCAAAGAAACAAACTTCCCTTGAAACCCCACTAAAACTTGCGCCACAACTAAACAAGAAACAGATAAGAGAATTGATAGAAGCAACGTAACCTTCATTCGATCACCTCTAAAACGACCGGTGGTATTTCTGAAGATCGCTCTGAAAACTCGTACGCGGACTTGACGAGTTCTAGAGCGGTCATCAAATCACTCTTGTTCGAGTAATACAGTCTCGCTATCACGTCACCAGCGTTGACCCAATCTGACACTTTCTTCACCAGTTCTATACCAACTGAATGGTCTATATCGTCCTCCTTCTTCGTCCTTCCCCCACCCAGCATCACACAAGCTCTTCCAATGGCCTCGGCATCCAGTTGTACGATGTAACCAGCACGCTCAGCTTTCAGATCGATAATTCTCTCGCTAACAGGCAATCGGTCTGGTTCATCCACAACTTTGGGATCACCACCTTGATACTCAATGAACTTTTTGAACAACATCAATGGTTTGCCAGAGCAAACCATCCGTTCGATGTCATCCTCAGTAACTTTGATCCCAGCCAAGTCCAGCATCTCTTTGACAATAACATAGGAGAGTTTCATTACATCGGTTGGACCGTTCCCTTTCAAACACTCGATGGCTTCGATCACTTCTAGAGAATTCCCAACCATCCGTCCCAGAGGCTGATCCATGTTGGAGATGACCGCTTTCGCTTTTCTACCACTTCGTTTGATTATATCTATCATCAGACGAGCGAGGGCTTCAGCCTGCTGTAGATTCTTCATGAACGCTCCCCGCCCGACCTTAACGTCGAACAATATCGCGTCCGCTCCCGCCGCAAGTTTCTTACTCACGATGCTGGAAGCGATCAGAGACAAATTCTCAACCGTCGCCGTTGCATCCCTCAAAGCGTAGATTTTTTTATCGGCCGGTGCAAGATTTTCCGTTTGGCTCACTATGGAAAAACCCACTTCGTCCACGATCCTGAGAAATTCCTCTTTCTTCAAAGATGTTTTCATGCCCGGTATCGATTCGAGTTTGTCGATGGTGCCGCCCGTGTGACCTAAACCTCGACCAGACATCTTGGCGACTTTGACACCGAAACTGGCAACGATTGGGAGCACGACGAAACTTATTTTGTCCCCCACACCTCCGCTCGAATGTTTGTCGAGTTTAACACCTTTCAAAGACGAAAGATCCAATCTCTCACCAGACTCGAGCATCGCCATCGTCAAATCGTACGTCTCTCTCTCGTTCATTCCTTGAAAGTAAACGGCCATGAGGAATGCCGACATTTGATAGTCTGGAATCTCCCCAGCTGTGTACTTTTGAACCACGAAATAGATTTCTTCTCTTTTGAGTTCCATTCCATCGCGCTTTTTCCTTATGATGTCATACATCCTCATTGTTTCTCCACTTCCCGATGCAGAGGTATCATCACCGTGAACGTCGTTCCAACACCAACTTCACTACGCACATTTATTTGTCCCCCATGTCTATCGACGATCGATTTCACGATCGACAAGCCAAGGCCAGAACCACCCATCTTTCTACTCCTACCTTTGTCCACCCGATAGAACCTATCGAAGATCCTCGACAGAGCATCCTTGGGTATACCTGGACCGGTGTCGGAAACCTCTATGACGGCGTGATCGTCATCCTTTTTCACACAGACTCTCACGCGTTTCTCACCCATCTCTTTCAAAGAAGTGTACTTGATGGCGTTATCAACGAGGTTCAACAACATTTGGACCATCCTGTCTTGATCGGCCCAGATCGTCACATTTTCACACTGCGTTTCCACATCCACACCGTACTCTTTCGAGAGCGGTTCAACGATGGAAAGTACATAGTTGACAACCACGCACATGTCCGTCTCTTTGAACTCAAACCTAGCCTCGCCAGACTCCATCCTCTCCAAATCGAGCAGATCGTTTATCATTCTCGACATCCTCGCCGCTTCGTTTTCTATGATCGTCAAGAATCTCTTGCGCGTTTCGATATCCATGTCTGGATCGTTCAAAAGCGTTTCTGCATAACCATGAATAGAAGTGAGCGGTGTTCTCAACTCATGGGAAACGTTGGAAACGAATTGCTTCCTCAGTTCGTTCAGCTCGTATTCCTTCGTCACATCTCTCATTATGATGATTATTCTCCGCTCTCCCCTCGGCAACAACACAGGTATCATTCTGCACGAGTAATGTTTTTTCTCATCGTTGACGTACATCAAAACGTTTGACTCTTGAGTTTGCCATGCCCTCACCGTTTCTTCGAACAGTTCTATGACGTAGTAGTCTTCCACAGCTTCGTATATTTTCCTCGCGATAGGTTCGGATCTGGTGATTTTCTGGGCTGCAGCGTTAGCGAAAGTTATTGTTCCATCGGCCTCAACGAACAATATGGGATCGGAAATGTTATCGAGCAAGGTCAATATGTTCTCTCTGCTCCTCTGAGCGATCGCCAGTTCGTCCTCTATAGTCTTCAGTTTCTTGCGCAATCGCTCTAACACATAGGAGGGTGGAGAGTCTTCAACCACATCGGCAAGCTCTGCCACCCTCCTGAAGAAACGCAGAAGATTTTTGTTGGATCTCAGCAGCGACAGTGAGTACAAAAAAAACCCTGTCGCTGCCACTGCGGCGACCACGAGTAAGATTACCACAAATTACTCTTCCTTCCCAGGATCGCGGAACTTGTAACCCTTACCTCTCACCGTGATTATGTACTTTGGATTCGAAGGATCCTCTTCGATCTTCGTTCTCAACCTCCGAATGTGCACATCCACAGTCCTCGTGTCACCATAGTAATCGTAGCCCCAAAGCTTGTCGAGCAAAACATCCCTACTGAAGACCTTTCCTTCATTCTCGGCTAGGAATCTGAGCAGTTCGAACTCGAGCGGAGTCAATGCTACCTTCTGCCCGTTCACTCTAACCTCGTACCTCTCGACGTCGATTTCCAAACCTTTGGCGATGATCTTCTTTGGTCTCTCTTCACGCTCTTGAGCACTCAGCTGGATCCTCCTGAAGATCGCTTTGACACGTGCGATCATTTCCCTGACACTGAAAGGCTTGGTGATGTAGTCGTCCGCACCGAGTTCTAAACCGAGCACCTTGTCGAATTCCTCTCCTTTAGCGCTGAGGAAGATGACCGGTGTGTTCCTGTACTTTTCCACGGCCCTGAGTTGCCTGACGAGTTCAAACCCATCCATCTGTGGTAGCATGATGTCGACGATGAACATGTCCACACTTTCATTCGTAGCTACTTTGAGTGCCTCTTCCGCATCGTACGCTTTCAGCACATCGTAACCTTCCCGGGCCAAGTTGTAACTCACGAGCTCGATGATGGAAGGATCGTCATCGACAACCAGAATCTTCTTTTTCGCCATAGTCTCACCCTTACGGGTACACCTCCTTTCACGAACGTTCACCGCGTTAACATTATAACAGACAAATGACAATTACACCAGTGTGTTATCTGACAGTTCTATCAGATTTCTCCAACTTGGTGGAGAAAATCCAATAAGAATCCTTTAAGAAGACCAGAAAATTCCTCGATGATCTCGATTGTGATCTTCTTCAGTTCCTTCAATTCTCCTTCCCGCGCGACGAAATCGTTCCAACTGAGTGTACGGTCGAGGTTCGAATAAACCTTTTCGAAAATGTCATCGACTTTGTAAAGGTTCCTCAACCCGAGCAGTCTCACCCGTTGAACCAATTCCCTCAAATTCTTCGTTTGCTTCGGCTCTGACTCTGTGATGATCTTCAAGGTTTCTCGATCTTCAAGGTAAAGCAGATATGCGAGAAATTCGTCATAAGAGAAGTGTCTGTAAGCTAGTTCTTCAGCTTTTTTCCTGTTCCATAAAAGGCTTTCTAAAACGTCACCCAAACGCCCCGGTGCATTGTGATACGGCATTGACAGATCTTCAAGATGATGGATCGCTCTGGCGAGGAAGCGATAACCCCAGTATCTGTCTTTCTTTTCAAAAGCTTTTTTCGACATTTCAACGAAGTATAAGAAAGATTCACTACCTTCAAAGAAATCAAAAAAGAGCAGTTTGTACTTCATGTGTCTGACGCCTTGACTGTCTCCAATGATGGATTGCAATTTTGACAGATTCAAACCCTCATCCATTCCAAGGTCTGGTTCTGTGGAATAGACTGTGAGTATCTGCCAAATCGGCACTCTGCCATCAATCGGTGTAGGATCTGGAGGATAGAACTTTGCCCATGCGGGCACAAATGTTGAGATGAACTTTCCACAGACATCATCTAGTATCAGTTTTTCAGTGTTGTAAATCCTCTTCTCCACATAGGTGTAAGGGGTTATCTGCACGAGTGAATCTGCTTTGGGTAAAGTGGATTTGACGATCAAGTAAGTCAGAGTCTCGTGCGCAGACCATGCAAAAGTCAGAACGAATGTGAAGAGTGATAAGAAGATCAGCAACCTTTTCATACACATCACCTCAAAAAGAATTTACCACTTTGAAAGCATTAATGAGCATACGAAAGCAAAAGTGAGCATACGTGAGAACGAGAAAGTATCCCAATGTTGACTCAAGATAGTCACCAACTGTTGAGAAACGTTGTATTTTGCGAGACTTTGAATTTCTTGGCTTCAATGTTATTCTACTGTTGCATGGAAAGGAGGAGGTCCAATGAACAGCCAGTTCTATATCGACATTGAATACACATACGGCGCTCATAACTATAAACCTTTGCCGGTCGTCATCGACAGAGCTGAGCGCGTGTGGGTGTGGGATGTGGAGGGAAAAAGGTACATAGACATGCTCTCCTCCTATTCGGCCCTGAACCATGGACACAGACATCCGAAGATCGTCAAGGCACTCATGGATCAACTTCAAAAAGTAACACTCACATCGCGTGCTTTCCACAACAGCGTGCTGGGTTTGTTCGAGGAAAAACTGGCAAAGTTCGCAAAGTACGACAAGGTTCTCCCAATGAACACGGGGGCGGAAGCCGTTGAAAGCGCCCTCAAAATAGCCAGAAAATGGGCTTACTACAAGCGTGGCATACCCATGAACGAGGGTAACATCATCGTGGCAGAAGGGAATTTTCATGGAAGAACGATCACCATCGTTTCGTTCTCGACCGAGCACCAGTACAGAGACGGCTTTGGACCATACACACCAGGTTTCAAAGTTGCCAAATTCGGCGATGCTGAAGAAGTTGAAAGACTGATCGATGACAGAACGTTGGGTATCTTGATCGAGCCAATCCAAGGCGAGGGTGGTGTCAAAGTACCACCACAAGGTTATCTGACGAAGCTCAGAGAAATTGCCACAAAGCATCGAATATTGATGATGCTGGATGAAATTCAAACAGGTTTGGGAAGAACCGGTAAGATGTTCGCTTGGCAGTGGGAAGATGCCAAACCAGACATACTGATACTCGGGAAAGCCCTCGGCGGTGGTGTCTATCCCGTTTCAGCTGTGCTCGCCAGCAATGAAGTTATGGACGTGCTCAAACCAGGCGATCACGGCTCAACGTTCGGCGGAAATCCGCTGGCTGCTGCCGTCGGTATGGCCGCGATAGATGTCCTCGTTGAAGAGAAGCTCGATGAACGTGCACGAACGCTCGGAGAATACTTCATGAACCAGTTGAAACTAATCAAGAGCGACTGTATAAAAGAGATAAGAGGTAAAGGTTTATTGATAGGTGTGGAAATAAAGAAAGAATTTGGTCCGGCACGCCCATTCTGTGAAAAGCTCGCCAAGCTTGGAGTTCTGTGTAAAGAAACGCACGAACAAGTGATCAGGTTCGCACCACCACTCGTGATAGAAAAGGAAGAGATCGACTGGGCCCTGGAAAGAATCGAGAAAGTCCTCATGGAACCTTCCTACGAACACAAAGTTTTGAAACTCTCCTGAAATCTCGCCGAAATGGCCGTCCGCTTGGACGGCCATTTTTGTAAAGTTTCCTTCAAAACTCTCACGATTCTCATGGGCTAAGATTTTGCTGATGAGTGAATGGGAGGTGTCCCACAGTGAAACCTTTCATCGTTCTTGTGAGCGCTTCGGAGAGAAAGTATGGAAATTCTTCTCAGTTGCTTTATTTAGCGGCTGAAGGCGTGCAAGATGGAGGGGGAAGCTTTGAGATCGTTCATCTTTCAGATCACGTCATCAAACCGTGCATTGGGTGTGTTTCAGATGAGGAAAGACTTTGCAAATATCCTTGTCTGATCGCAGACGATGACTTCAACAATCTCGCGACCAAACTCATCAACTCACAGGGTTTCATCGTAGCTACACCCGTTTATTGGTACGCACCGAACGGAAATTTGAAGAACTTCATCGACAGACTCACGAGTTTGGAGAATATGATAGACCACGTGGGAAGGAGTTCACTCGAAGGAAAAGTTGCAGGATTCATAGCGGCCGGTTCGGACAGCGGAGTGATGATGGCGATATCTTACATGGCGATCACTTTCAACAGTATGGGTGTTCACATCGTTCCGTGGTCGATGGCTTACACCCATTCACCTGATCCAACCGAAGACGTTCAAGCCATGATGGACGCTTACAACGTTGGTTTGATCACAGCGAAAATGGCAAGAATACTCATGAACAATGAGTATGTGGGCTATGAACCAAAAGTTGATCTTGAGAAGCTGAAGCGAAAGATCGAAAGCGTGCGCTCACAGTTTGAGGATGAAAAAAAGCTCAGGATGAAGAAACTGAGCTCCTTGGGTTAGGAGGGAGAAGCATGTGGAGCGTTTCGAGCTTCGCAAAATTGGTCAGCCCAACTGAAGTCAAAATAAGCCCAAATGGCGTTTGGATCGCCTACACGATCAAAAGAGTGAATCCAGAGAAGAACAAAACTGCCAGACAGATAGTCCTCCACAACCTGGAAGACGATGGAGAGTTTTTCCTCCCAGAGAACACATCGAAACCACGCTTTTCACCAGATTCAAAGAGATTGGCCTATCTCAAGAAGGACGACGAAGAAAGTAAACTTTTCGTGATGGAACTCAGAAATTTCTCATCTCAACTCATCACAACAGCCGATTCGATAAGTTTCTTCGACTGGTCCCCGTCTGGCCGCAGTTTGTTCGTAGTGACACAAAAAAAGCGCAAAGACCCCGATCTGTATTTTGAAACGCACATACCGGTTTGGTTTGATGCAAAAGGATTCCTCGATGATTGTAAGGATGTCTTTCATATTTTCGATGTGGAATCTTGCCAAGAACTCGATCAATTTGAAGAGAGAAATGTCGTGTTCGCGTTCTGGTCTAAACAAGGTATAGTTTACACTCTTGCCCATGAAGAAGCTCCGTTCACGCGTTTCAATGTGATGCTTTACAGTGAAAGGTCCAAGAAGACTGTACTTGAAAATGTGGGGATGATCGCGACTGACCATCTTCAGGATGGTCTAATCCTGTTGGGGAGACATCAAAAGAACGTTTTTCAACATGATTACGTTTATCTTTTGAAGAACGGCGAGTTGCTGTCCCTTACGGAACGCTACGGCTTGGATAACTCCGGACACATAAGTTTGGAAGTGTGGGCCTCCGACAGTGAAAGTTATCCGATCGCCAGAGGCGAATGGGTTTACTTCAAAACGGGAGATAGAGGCAATGTGAAGTTAGAACGCATGCACCTGACCGATTTTCAGAAAGAAACCGTTCTCGCCGAGGGGGCTGTGACTTGTTTCGATGCGAGTGAAGATGGAAAGGTTGTTTACGTTGCAGTCAACAGCGAGATTGGAGCTGAAGTCTATCTACATAGAAGTGGATATCCTGAGAGGATCACATCACTGAATCTGCAGTTTTTAGAAACCGTACCAGTGAGAAAATTACACCATTTCGAATACAAAAGTTTCGATGACACAACGATCGATGCTTGGTATCTCAAACCAGACAGACCTCCAGCACCTCTGATCGTTTTTGTTCACGGAGGACCAAAGGGCGCTTATGGTAACTGTCTCTATTTTCTAGGCCAACTCCTCGCTCAAGAGGGTTTCTACGTTCTGTATACGAACCCTCGTGGCAGTGATAATTACGATGAGAATTTTGCCCTGGCAGTGAAGAAGAAAACTGGTTTGGAAGATTTTTCAGATATCATGCACGGTGTGGAGGCCATCAAGAAAAAGGAAGACATCACCGACGTCGGCATAACAGGTATCAGTTACGGTGGTTTCATGACCAACTGGGCCATAACTCAAACCAACATTTTCACTGCAGCTGTGAGTGAGAACGGTATCAGTTATTGGTTCACGAGCTACGCGTTTTCTGACATAGGCTTCTGGTTCGATAAGAACTTGATAGGTGAAGATCCACTCGTTGATGAAAACTACAGGAAGCTGAGTCCAATATTTTACGCGAAAAACGTAAAAACGCCCCTGCTTTTGATCCACAGCTTGGAGGATTATCGCTGTCCCCTCGATCAATCACTCATGTTCTACACGGTGCTCAAAGATCTCGGCAAGGAGGTTTACATAGCCATCTTTAAGAAAGGAGCGCACGGTCACAGTGTACATGGCAGTTATTCACACAGACTGAAGCGGTACAAATTGATCTTGGAATTCTTCAAGCAAAAATTGATGCTGAAACGCGAAAAATTCGATCCAGAAGAATGCTTCAAAACTTGATGGGCCCGCCCGTGGCGGGCTTGAATTTTGCTCCCTGAAAGGTGTTCCTGCGCTTCAGTTCTGATTCGATGGCACTCACAACTTCGTTCTTCGTCAGATTCCACCTCGCAAAGAGCGTACCAGTTCGTGGTGGGTCGGAAACGAGTCTGTGTATGACGATGTTCGGCGATAGATTCTCCAGAAAGGCTACCGTCCTTTCGATGAAAGCTTCAAAACTGATTGGTTGAAAAGAACCTTCTTTGAACATTTTTCCCAACGGACTATCCTCCACAATGTAGAGCGAATGGATCTTCACTCCATCGACATTCAAATACGATAGGACTTTCGCGGTATCGACAACGTCCTCAAGTTCATCCCAAGGCAGATCGACGATGACGTGTACAACGATCTCAAAGCCGTGCTTTTTGGTCCTCAAAACCGCGTCGACGAACTCCGCTACCCCATGACCTCTGTTGAGAATCCTCAGCGTTCGGGAGTTGATGGTTTGAAGACCGAGCTCCAACGAAACGTCCACTTTGGATTTAAACTCGCTCAACAAGTTCAGGACCTCTTCGGACACACAATCGGGTCTTGTGGAGACCGCGAGCTGCACTATGGAGTCATCCACGAGCGCCTCTGAATATTTCTCACGCAGAATGTTGATGGGAGCATAAGTATTCGTGAAAGATTGAAAATAAGCTATGAACTTGGTTGCTCCGTACTTTCTCATCGCCCATTCTTTCTGCCTGAGCACTTGTTCACGAACAGATAAACCGTGCAAGGCATTGAACCCACTGCCAGTTGGGTCGCAGAATATACATCCACTACCTTTCTCCCTGTTCGGGCAAGTGAAACCGGCATCTATGACGAGCCTGTGGACTTTGGCACCGTACCGACGTTTCAGATATTCGCTCAATTTGTTGTACCTATCAATCTTTTGATCGCCTCCTCACATTTTTTGAAGACGTACTCTTCGTCGATGGTGGGGAACTTCCCATCATAATAGATCCACCGTCCCTTCACCATGGTGGCGAACACGTCCAACGAACAACCCGCATGAACGATGTGTGCTTTGATCTTCTCGCGTGGCACGTACCACGGTTTATTCAAATCTACAACGATCAAATCCGCATCGTCCCCGATTTCTATCCTTCCTGAGCTCAACCCGAGGGCCTTAGCCCCTTGTTCGATCGCCATGGACAAAGCTTGTTCAACCGAAAGGTGATGCGGGTCTGTCAACTTTTGAAGTAACGTCGCCAAGCGCATTTCGTACCAAACATCGAGACTGTTGTTGCTCGCAGCACCATCTGTACCCAAACAAACCTGCACGTTTGACGAAATGAATTTGTGAATTGGGGCAATCCCACTGCCCAGTTTGAGGTTGCTCGTAGGGTTGTGAACAACGAAGAATTTGTCGTTGGCAAGTAAGGGGATGTCAGAGTCCTTCACATGAACGCAGTGAGCGAACAACACTTTGCAATCTCTCAATGAAGTTTGGAGGAGACTGCTCAAATCGTAGTCCTCTTCGCTCGTCTCGTACAGGTGTATCATGATGGGAGATCGCAGTTTCAAAGCCATTTTTGCTATCTCGTCTATGTAGCGGAGAGAGCAACTGTAAGGTGCGTGAGGGCCGAACCCAACTCTTATGAGACCGTTTCTCCCATCCCATCTTTCGTAATATTCAACGTTTTGCTTGAGTCTGCCCTTCTCAGAATCGAAGTCGACCAGCCCCCGTGTGATCAAAACCTTCATACCGAAGTCTAGAGCAGCCCTTGCCACGGAATCGCAGTGAAAGTACATATCCGCGTATGCCACGATACCACGTTTTGCCATCTCCATTTGCGCCAACATCGTACCGTAGTAAACATCTTGTTCGGTCAGCCTCTCTTCTACAGGTAGTATTCTCTCGAAGAGCCATTCTTTGAGTTTCAAATCCTCCGCATATCCACGCATGAGCGTCATCGCCGCATGTGTGTGGGCGTTGATGAACCCTGGCATCACGAGCTTATTCGAAAAGTCGTAAACTTCACACGAGCCTCGCACCGATAACTCACCGATCGCAGTGATTTTACCGTCCTCTATCAAAATGTCGCAAACTTCTGGCTCAGAGCGAACATTCCTCATAACGAGACCATTTTTCAAAAGTACACTCATATTTGTCTCACGACCCTTTCGATCGAGCACAAACGTGATTCAATCTCTTTCTCGCTCGATCCAACCACTTTGATGTAGATCTTGAGCTTCGGTTCTGTACCGGATGGCCTCACATAAATCTTTACTCCATTCAGTTCGATCAGGAGTGTTTCGCTCGGCATCTTCGGATCATTCTCATAATCACGAACGTTGATCACAGGATAACCAGCGAGTTTTTGTGGTGGATGGAGTTTGAGTTCTTCGTATTTTTTCGATGCGTGAATCACGGATTCAAATGGGATGGATACCAATTTTTCCCCATGGTAGCCGTACGTTTCATACAAGGATTTCAAAAGTTCTAGAGGATCATGTTTGGAGCAAAGGGCTGCTATCAACGCTGAACCCAAAACACCGTCTTTGTCTCTCACGAGGTGTCCAGTGAGATAACCACAACTTTCTTCGAACGCGAAAAAGTAATCCAAATTGAGCTCTCTCAACTCATTCTCTATCAGGTGACCGATGTATTTGAATCCAGTGGGTGTTTCAAAAACTCTCAAACCCATTTTCTCACACATGGGGACCACCATATCCGTAGTGACTATCGTTTTGATCAGACAACTCCCTCGGGGTGCTCTGTGTCTCAACAACTGTGTCAACAAAACTCCAACTTGGTTTCCCGTCAGCTTCCTTCCATCCACAACCAATCCGACCCTGTCACAATCCGGATCGGTTGCGATACCGAATCGAACGTTTTCTTTCCTACAGAGTTTTTTAACATCATCAAAAGCCTCATCGTACTCGGGGTTTAAAGATGACACCTTGGAAAAGTTCGGATCGAATCCCATCTGGTTTTCAACGCAGAATACTTCGAAACCGAGTCGCCTCAACACCATCGGCACAAAGCGGGCTCCGGTTCCTTGAAGCGGTGAGTAAACAATCTTCTTTGGAGAATCCACATAGCCTCCCACCAACTCTATGAGTCCTTCGATGTACTTCTTCTCGATCTCTTTTGGAACTGGATTCACTGTACCTATTCTGCCTGTATGACAACTCTTCCCCATCATGGATGCGATCTTCTCTGTGTATCGAGGCACGGCTTGTACCCCGTCACTCGTATAGACTTTGTAACCGTTGTACTCTGGTGGATTGTGGCTGGCTGTGATGACGACACCAACCCCCGCGTTCATCTCTCTCACGGCGAAAGAGAGCAGAGGCGTCGGTACAGGTTCTTCAAAGATAAAAGCGTCTATACCACTATCAGCAAAAGTTTTGGCAGCCAACTTTGCAAACACATCGGAGTTCTTCCTCGTATCGTACGCGATGACGACACCGTTTAGACCTTCCTCATGCATCCAAGTTGCAACTGCCTGCGAAACAGTCATGACGAGATTTTCATCGAACTCGCCCTTCCGCATGATGCCCCTCACACCACCAGTTCCAAATAGGATCAAACGACATCCCCCCACACGTCTTTACCACCGATCATACGTAGCAACTCATCTTTCCTCTCCTTAGAACTGAGTTGTCTGACGTTCATGCTGTCAGTTCCGTCTTTTTCCACGAAAAAATGTCTATCGGCATGTCTGGCCACCTGTGGCAGATGGGTCACAACGATCACTTGCGCTCGATTCGACAAAGATTTGAGTTTCTCTCCAAGCACGTTTCCAGTGATACCCCCTATACCGCTGTCTATCTCATCGAACACGAATGCGCCACCAGCATGACCAGTGATGACCAACTGTACAGCGAGCACCATGCGTGAGAGTTCTCCTCCGGACAGAACATCTCTCAAGCTCCTCAGTTCTCCTCCTTCGAGTTTGATGACGAACTCAACATCGCTGATACCGCTCGGCGTTAGATGATCGAACTTTCCAATTTTTACGAGAAAATCCACATTCATAGCTAGTTCCTTGAGATGCTTTTGCACTTCTCTTTCAAATTCGACGGCCCTTTCGATCCTACGTTCATGCAAACGTTGCGCTAGATCCCAACAGATTCGCTGTATCGAGACGAGTTCTTTATTGGCTAGGTAGAGTTGTTGCCTTTTTTCGAGCAGTTCCTTTCTTTCTTGCTCCAACTTCATCCAGTTTTTCTTGATGTTTTCCCAATCTGGGCCGAAGCGTCTCCTGAGCTCGTTGTAAATCGCAAGCCTTGCCTCTATTTCGCTGGCATCTTCAATTTGAATTTCCTCAACGAATTTATGGATCATTCGCTTAACTTCATTCGAATTTTCGACTATGCTCCTCAACAACTCCGATAAACCTTGTGGGAGCAACGTCGACATTTTCTCTGCCGAGATGACCAGCCTCCAGAGCCTCGCCAAGATGTCATCGTTCAGAGTTTCAGATATTTCTTCCAAAAAGGATGTGAGTTGCTTAGCCTTGCTGATCCTCTCAAACCTTTCTTTGAGAGACCTTTCCTCCTCCTCGTTTGGCTTGTATTTTTCAAAGAAAAGAAGCTGTCTATCCAATTCTTCGATCTCCTGATCTATATTTCTATCTGAGAATCCTTCTATTAAATTGAGCAACTCTTGCATCCTTTGGTACGCACCTTTGTATTCATTCAGCAGTCGATCGTTATCACAGAATCTATCTAAGAGTGACAGCTGGTGACGCTTCTTCAACAAGTTCACATGAGAATTTTGCTGATGAAAATGAATTGAATCTTCAAAAAGTCTTTCTACGACGGCCTGAGGATACATTTTGCCATCTATACGATAGATCCATCTTTTACCAGAACTCAAACTCACAACATGTTCGCCTTCCTTTATACCGATTTCTCTGAGTTCTTCATCCACACTCTTCACCAAAATGAGCGCTTCCAACCACGTGTCCTCACCGAGGAGAAACTCGACTTTCTTTCCAAGTAAAGCCTGTAAACCTCTCAAGAGAATCGACTTTCCCGCCCCAGTTTCACCAGTTATGACATTTAAACCTTCGCTGAACTCGAGGTCGAAATCTTTAAAAAACAGCAGGTTTTTTCCACCAAAACGCAGTACCATGGCGATACCACACCCTCAATCAACATCAATCCATTCAACGAGATGTTTAGGAATTCTCTCAATGAAATCGGACATCTTCATCCAGTAAAAATAGCTAGGTTTCGTGGATTCTTGACGCATTATGTAGAGTAACTCTTTGGCGCGCGTTATCGCGACGTAAAAGATTCTTTCTTCTTCATCCAACTTTCCATCGGTGATGGCGTAGTAGCTCGGGAAGTCACCTGGATTCACACTCAGTATGAAAACTACATCCCATTCCAATCCTTTCGCTTGATGAACCGTTGTGAGCGTCACCTTTCTTCCCCCAGTTTCTCGGGTCACATCCTCACTGATGGCGAGGTCAGATAGGAACCTTTCTAAAGATTTGTAACGCTCGGCTATCTCTATCAACTTCTGCACATCCGCTTTTCTTTCAACGTAGTCATGGTAACTGTTCTCCAAATATTCACGGTAGAAAGATTCGTACAGATATTCTATCTTCTCAGAAACGCTGTCTTGCCGAGCCACGTTCAGGAGAACCTCTTCAAGCTTTAACAGGGAGGGACGCTTGTTTGGAAAACTGTCAAAGATATCTTCAAATTCGATCGAACCAATTGAAGAAGCATGGTCGGCGAAGGCCGATGCCGTTTTCACACCTATTCCGGGGAACAACCGAGCCACTCTGATCCAAGAGATCTTTTCCCTTGGATTTTGAACCAATCTTAGAAAAGCCAGAACGTCTTTCACATGTGCCGTCTCTGTGAACCTCAATCCCGAAAGGATTCGAAAATCTATCTGGTGCTTACTGAGCTCCAACTGCAATTCGAAAGAATGCGAATGGCTCCTGTACAAAACACCGATTTGATTCGGATCGTAGCCGAACTCGAGCAACCTCAATATCTCTTTCGCCACGAAGCTTGCTTCACTCACTTTGTCCCAAGTGTTGACCACTTTCGGTTTGATCCCGTTGGGTTTGACTGAACGGAGCAACTTCGGCACACTCGAACGCGGGATCATAGCGTTGATGAATTCAACTATCGCTTCAGTACTTCTATAATTCGTCTGTATCTTGAATATCTTGGCGTTGGAGTGAGCGAAATCTTTCACGTTCTCAAACCGTGCACCTCTGAAAGAGTAAATACTCTGCGCATCGTCAGCCACCACGAAGGCATTACCATGAACGCTCGACAGAAGATCGACGAGTTTCAGCTGAAGTATGTTCGTGTCTTGAAATTCATCTACCAATATCCATTTATACTTCGAAGCCTCCCTGTATCTAACTTGTGAATCGTGTTCGAGGAGAAAGACTGTCAGAGTCAGTAGATCATCGTAGTCCATGCAGTTTTGAGAGCGTTTTTCAAGTGCGTACTCTTTGTGAATCTCTTCGATCACACTCTCGAACTCGATGTGCTTAGGATAAAGTTCCAATAGAGTTTCCCTCAACGAAGATAGCGTGTTCGCACTGTAGGAAAAGATCTTCTGAATGATCGTTGGAGCCGGGAAATGCTTTTGCTTTTCCTCGGAGAATATCTTATCGATCACTTTTGTTCTGACGTGTTTGATCAAACTGAGTGAATCTTCCTCATCGAGGATGGTGAAATTGGCTGAGAATCCCAACCGATTGGCATACTTTCTCAGCATGAGATTACAAACGTGGTGGAACGTACCAGCCGTGAGGTTTTCAAGGTCCGATCCGGTGACGCGTTTCGCACGTTCTATCATCTCGTTCGCGGCAGCACGCGTGAAAGTCACCAGCAATATCTGCGAAGGCTCAACACCAATGCTGAGCAAATGTAGCAGTTTGTATGTGATGACGCGGGTTTTGCCAGAACCTGGTCCTGCTATGACCAGAGATCTACCTTCCGATTCGAGGACGGCCACTCTTTGTTCTTCATCCAACTCTTGAAAGTAATCTATTTTCATTCACATCACCGCCATCAGAATATATCCGCTCCCACAGAACCCGTGATCGGATCGAACGAAAAACTCTTTTTGGGAAACTCCTTTATGAAAAATTTGAACGACAATTTTTCGAGGCTGAATTTACCAATCGTTGAAAAACTCGTCTCGAAGACCAGACCCCAACAGTGTAAATCTTTGGACAATGTCAATTCGAGAGAATTGACTGAGAACGGCTTCAACGTGCCTGAAAAGGAAACCTGGATGCTCGGATCGAAGCTCGAAAGTTCGTAGGAAGCTCTCAATCTGTAAGAACTCTGGGTGTACGCCATGGAAAAGCTATGCCTGGCCGAGCCAGTGTAGAAAGAACCCTTCGCTTGTACGGTCAAAAGACTTAAAGGTTGCACATTCAAAGTGTAATTCACAGCCAGATCCGGCCTGCTCATGAAAAGAAAGTTTTGCCCCCTCACGCTCAGCTTGTTTTCTAAGATGTCTACGTGTGGTGTCTTGTCGTATCTGTATGTGAAGCTGGTCTCATGGTTGAATGAACCGTAACCCAAATTTATCTTCCAATCCGTTTTGTGGAACTTTTCTTGTTCAATCTGGTAAACTGTTTCGGTGTAGACGGTCCAACGGAAAGAAAAAATGTCGAACGTGCTGTTGGTCTTGATCAAAAGATCATCCCATTTGTACTGAATCAGATCGTAACCTGTCGAGAATTCCACGCTGCTCGTTGGTATTTTCAAAGTTGTAGAAAAAGTGGTTTTGGAAAGATCGGAGAAATCAGAGAAACCAGCGTACAGAATGTTGTTCATCGAAGCCCTGTTCTGATAGCCAAGGGAGACAGAAAAGAAATCCACAGGTTTCAATGTGAAGTTCGTTATAGTCCGTTGCGATAGAAGATATTCCGCATTTTTTCCGTGAGCCAACCAGAATCCAGCACGGAGGGATGAATCGAAGGAAAGATCGAACCATCCTCCGCGCAACAACGCCGTTTTGAAAGGCAGATTCGTATCGAGTTGAAAATAGTTCCTTGAATAATTCTGGGTGATACTGGTCCCGCTCAACTCATAACTACCACTCAGGGACAGATCGAACTGTTTGAAAACCTCTGGTAGTTTCCACTGCATCCCCACGTCGTATCTGCCAAAGGTGTAGATCTCATCTAAATGATCGAATAAATTCCCTTCAGAATAACTCACCGAGGAATTGTGCTGCAAAGAATTGATCGTCAACGAAAAAGGATCCTTCGAAACGGTGAATTTTTTTATCGATACACTCGGTAAAATCCATCTGGTCGAGGTTCGCGTTCTGTTGACGGAATTTTGTACCACGAAATCTTTCGCAGGATTGAAAGTTTGCTCGAAAGAGAATCTATCATCGCTGAAATACGCTCTAAGTTTTGAATACAAAGAAGGTATCGATAACACGCCATTCAGTTCGTAATCGAGGCCTGAAGGTCTTTCCAAGGTGTAACTGCTCATACTCAGTTCCCATTCATTCCTTTTGTAATTCATCGCGAGTTTAGAGTAGTTGCCAGCGTTATCCCCCTTCTCTCTGTAACCAACGCTCGCCGAGACGGACCCATTCGGGTATGTTACGTTGTAAACACTTTCGAGGTTGAATCCCTCGTTTTTAGAGTAACCAAACTTCACTGAGAACGGTTGAGGTCCCTCACTCAAAGAAACGAAGTAGACAGGTAAATAAACTGTTGGAACATTGAATACGAATAGGACCACGTTGTGAGCAACCAAATAGTCGTTCTCCTTTATCTCCACGCTGGTCGCCTGCAATCTGTAATGAGGTTCTTCAAGTTCACACGTGGTCAAATAAGACGTTTGAAATTCTCCATAATCATCCTTCATGTAGGAAGACTTTGCAGCAAAGAACAGTTGATGCTTGACTTTTTCTTCGTCCGTGAAGAGAGTTTTACCTCTTGGTTGTATGACGAGCGCGAGTTTTTCAGAAAAAACGTAGTAAAGTTGATGAGCCTTTATTTGTGTGTCTTTCCTGCTGTACAAAACGTTACCCTCAGCGAGAATCTTCTCGGCCTCGTTCGAATCGTTCAAAAAAATCGTGAGCGTTGAGCATTGGATCACAACGTCTCCATAAGAAACCTCTACAGAACCTGAAACGATTACTTTCCCCTTTTCGAAACTCATATTGGTAGCCTTGAGTTGCATAGTTGCTGCGTGGCTCTGTGAAAAGAGGAAGATCACGAAGAATATCACCAAAAACCTCGTTAAGAGTTCTCTCAATCTATAGCTGAGAGGTGTATCGAGGAAAATGAATAAAACAGCTCCTACGAGTCCAAAACCCAGATTTGGCAACCATGCCGCTAGCACTGGATCCATGAGCCTTTCTTTCCCCATAGCGCTGACCCAAGCACCAGAACCTTGATAGAGAACGACCAATACGAAGGTGATTATGACACCCCAAGATTTGCTCTTCAAATTGAACATCAAAGATAATGGGACCCCCACGAGCGCTATTATGATCGGACCGAGAGCGATCGAATAACGAGTGTGGAGTTCCACTATCCAAGGGGCCGGATCTATACCGAGTTTCTTGAGTGTGTTGATCCTCTCTCTCAGTTCCTCACTCTTCATGTCTCTAGGTGTTTTACCGGTTCTCAAAATGGACTCTATATCTTGTTTGAGGTCCAGTTCCACCTTCGAAAAATTCACATCGAGCCTCAGAAAACCTTCTTTATCCACTTTGTACATGCGTCCATCGTACATGAACCATTTGTTTCCTTCTTTGGTGACACGACGCGCCGTGATTATTTCCTCTTCGGCAGGATCGTTTCTGAAAAGAACTACGTTCTCCAATACGCCGTTTTGCCTGTCATACTTTTTCACATAAAAATACTGATTATCGTCCACCTTGGTCAGAACGTTCTCACTGATGAAAACTTCTGGCTTTCTGTAAACATACTTTGAGAGTACTTGATCTGCCTTCTGGTTGAACTCCGGTACCACCCTATCGTTCAAAAGATAAGCTACACAGCTGAGTATCACACCGAGAAGAAGAAAAGGAACGATCAACACTTTCAACGAGATGCCGTGCACCTGCATAGCCATCAACTCTCTGTCACTGGAAAGCTTTGAAAGGACCCAGAACACGGCGAGCAGTATCCCAACAGGTACACCGAGGGCTGTGAAGTAAGGTAGATAATAGTATAAGATCCTGAGAAGCACGAAGAAACTCACCCTGTGCCTCACGATCAAATCTGACAATTGGTAGAGTATCTCCACGCTGACGAAGACGATGAAACCTCCAAGACCTATCAACAGAGGACCCAAAGAGAGTCTGAATAAATATTTAATCAGTATCGTCAAAAAGGACACCTTCCCCTCTTTTGAACAGTCTCATCTGGTCTCTGAAACACTTGTAGTTTGTGCCAGAAACAGCGAAAAGTACGGATTCGACGATGTTCGTGCATAGATCGGCCGTTTCTTCCAAATTCTGAGCGATTTCTAGAAGGCAAAGGATGCGTTCTGATTGGTTCGGTTTTTCTCTGAGCAAGCTTGCCAGTTCTGATCTGATATCTTGAAACATTTCATCTATCTCTGAATCTTTCATGCACACTTCAAAAGCTGTCTCAGATCGCATGTCCGCAACGACTCCCAACGTTTCTTTGAACAACAGAGCCACACTCTTCGCCATCCTCACGATGTTCGGATCGACACCCACGGGCTGTTCTCTGTAAAAGTTCAGAAGCAATTGTGCCATTTTCCTCACTCTGTCACCTATTTTTTCAAGGATGTTGGCCACTTCCAACGTACCAACCAAAAACCTCAGGTTGAACCCTGTGGGGGTGTACAGCCCGAGTAAAATCGTTGCCTCCTCTCTGAGCTCGATTTCCATCGCATCCAGCACATCGTCGTCTTCGACCACCTGTCTGACCAAAGCTGGTTGCCTAGTTTCCATTGACTCGATCGTGCGGATCAGCATCTTCTCAGTGAACCAACCCATCTTCATCAAAGCTTTCTTGTATCTTTCAATTTTCTGCTCCAATAACCATTTCAAGGTTCACTCACGCCCTTTCCGTAACCCACCTTGCTCCTCAACACGGAGAAGAAGTCGTAATGAACGGGTCTAAGCAGTGAAAAGCTCCTACTCGATTTTTCAACCAATACTTCCGTACCAGTTTCTGCATACACCCCATCGACGATCAATTCAGATTCAAGCTGACTCACTATGTGGATCTTTCTATCGCCAGGTACCACTATGCTCCGATTTTGAAGATAATATGGGGCCACTGGCATCAGTTGAACAACGTCGCAACTTGGAATCACGATGGCACCGCCGAGTGAAAGATTGTATGCCGTTGATCCCGTCGGGGTAGATACCAAGATGCCGTCGGCAAAGAAAACCAGATCACTGCAACCATTTATGGAGACCTTGAATTCACTCATGGGTTTAATCTTCGCACGAAATATCGCATCGTTGACTGCTTCGAATTCTTTCCCATTCGCCGTAACTTTCAACATCCATCTGCTTTCGGCAACGATCCTTCCACTCTCAAGATCGTGTAAGAACCGTTCGGCTTCCTCGATCTTGTATGGGGTCAAAAAACCGATCCTTCCCGCCTTGAAACCAACTATCGGCACAGAGACACACTTCACGGCTCTCAAAACCGTACCATCTCCGCCCACAACCAAAGCAAAATCACACTCTTCACTCATTGGCCTACAAGAAAGTTCACGCACATCGACGACGTGCAATCTATGTCTCACTTGCTGGTAAAGTTCAACTGCTTCTCTGTCCCTTCCAGATTTGTACACGATAACGCATTTATAATTCAACGTAATCTCACCGCCAAATCGAAAAGGGTCCTAACAACAAAATTCTCAAGAAAAACGAGCACAAGGATGGCTATCATGGGCGATACATCGACTGGTCCAACTAACGGCAATAACTTTCGCAACGGTCTGAGCACGAGATCTGCCACGCTATCGACGAACTGTCTGAAAGCTGAGTATCTGAAAGGAGTCAGCCAGCTCAGGATGGTTGATAGGATCACGGCGAGAAGTTCAACATATATGAAAAGCTGTAAAACTTTGGCCACTGCGTACAACAAGTTCGACAACACGAACATGCATCAACCTCCTTGCAACACTGCTCTACCGATGCGAACCATCGTGGCACCTTCTTCGATCGCCACCTCGTAATCGTTGGTCATACCCATGGAAAGATGTACGAGCTTCGGCCAATCCTTCGATAGTTCATCCCTCAACTCTCGAAGTTTTCTGAACACCCAGCGCACTTGTTGTGCATCTTCGACGAACGGAGCCATGGTCATCAAACCGACGACTTCAATTGCCCTATATTTCTGTGATGAATTCAGCAAATCACGAATTCTTTCCGGCTCAACTCCAGCTTTACTTTTTTCACCCGCCACGTTGACCTCTATGAAAACCTTTTGAATTTTATTCACTTTTGATGCCATCCTGTCTATTTCAGCCATCTCTTGCTCTCTGAACACAGAATGGATGTACTCACACCTTGGTACAACGTATTTGATTTTGTTGGTTTGAATCCTTCCGATGAAGTGCCAGACAGCGTTCGGTGCCACTTCATACTTTTTCACCAATTGCTGTGCATAATTTTCGGCAAGATCTGTAACACCAAGCTCGCTCAAAAGTTTTACCTGCTCCAAACTAGCTTCTTTCACAACTACGATCAGCTTCACAGATTCCGGGTCACGACCCGCTCTGGCTGCGGCTCGATGTATCTTTTCCTTCACATTCTGAAGGTTCCGTAACAAGTCCATCGAAGAGACCACCTCTCAATTTGCTCCCATAACCAAGGTGACGGTATGCAACATCTGTGACGATCCTACCGCGAGGCGTCCTCACCAACAATCCTGAACGCAGCAGATACGGTTCGTAAACTTCTTTGAGCGTGTCGATCTCGAGGTTCAAGGTTGCCGCGAGTGCCTCTAGACCAACCGGTCCACCATCGTATATCTCAATGATCGTTCGCAGTATCTTTCGGTCTATCTCATCGAGGCCGAGCGAATCTATCTCAAGTATGTCCATGGTCTTCAAAACGACAGTTTCAGTTATCCTCTTTTCCCCACGCACGGTTGCAACATCTCTAACTCTTTTTAAAAGTCTCAGAGCGGTACGTGGTGTTCCTCTCGAACGCTGAGCGATGAGCTCGGCCGCTTTCTTGTCGATAGGTATGTTGAGCCGCTCACAGGCCCTCTCGATTATCAATCTCAGATCATCTACGCTGTAAAAATCGAGTTCGAATATCATACCAAACCTGTTCCTCAAAGGAGAACTGAGTAGTCCACTCCTAGTGGTTGCGCCTATCAAAGTGAAGGGCTTGAGCTTGATCCTCACGGATCTTGCCGTCGGTCCTTTACCTATCATCACATCCACCTGGAAATCTTCCAACGCAGAGTAGAGGACTTCTTCTGCTGTTTTGTTCATCCTGTGAATCTCGTCGACGAACAACACATCACCTTCTTCTAAACTCGACAGTATTGCGGCGATGTCTCCCCCGCGCTCTATAACGGGACCACTCGTGACGTATATGTTTTTCTTCATCTCTTTGGCTATCACGTGTGCCAACGTTGTCTTTCCGAGTCCTGGAGGACCCGCGAGCAAAACGTGATCCAAAGGCTCCGAACGCATCTTTGCAGCTTGTAAAGCTATCCTCAGCTTCCTTTTCACCTCGTCCTGTCCAACGTATTCATCCAAGTTGTTTGGCCTCAGACTGAGAAGTGGTTCAGTTTCCTTCATCACGGATACACCCTATAGAGCGTTCTTGCGAACGGGATAGCCTCCCTTATGTGCTCCAAACCACAGATCCACGCTACCGTACGTTCAATTCCAAGACCAAAACCACTGTGGGGAACGCTTCCCCACTTTCTCAGATCAAGGTACCATTGGTACTTCTCGATCGGCAAATTGAATTCTTGGAGTCTCTCAACCAACAGATCGTAATCATGTATTCTTTGAGAACCTCCAATGATTTCCCCATAACCTTCCGGTGCGAGTAAATCCGCGCACAAGACCACCTCTGGCCTGTTGGGATCAGGCTGCATGTAAAACGCTTTTGCTTTCCTAGGATAATGCGTGACGAACACGGGCTTTTCAAATTGAGAAGCTATCATTGTTTCCTCATCGCCACCGAAGTCGTCTCCCCATTGGATATCAACGCCCTTGGACTGTAGAAACTTGATCGCCTCATCGTAGGTTATTCTCTCAAAAGGTGGTGTCACTTTCTCCAGTTTGGAAACATCTCTTCCCAGAGCCAGCAAATGCTCAGAGGCATTCTCGAGAACGTATTTCACCACGTGAGACACCAACTCTTCCTGCAACCTCAAATTGTCCTCATGCTCGTAATAAGCTACTTCCGCTTCGTGCATCCAGAATTCTATCAAGTGCCTCCTCGTTTTTGATTTCTCGGCTCGGAAAGTCGGACCTAGGTTATAAACCTTACCAAAGGCTAGGCACGCCGCTTCCAAGTAGAGCTGGCCAGTTTGAGTCAAATAGACCTTACCGTAGTCGAAGTAGTCCAACTCGAACAGATTTCCCGCCGTCTCACCTATTGAACCTGTGAAAATGGGTGTATCTATGAGGACGAAGTTTCTCTCTTTGTAAAACTTCCTTATCGCCCATATGATCGCATCACGAACGCGAAGAATATGAAATTGTCTTCTAGATCGCAACCACAGGTGCCTATAGCTCATGAGAAAGTCTATGCCGTGATCCTTCTTGGATATGGGGTAAGGTTCTTCAGGTATCTGGACTGGCAAAACATCGGTTGCGAGTATTTCCACACCGAAGGGAGATCTTTTGTCCTCTTTCACCGTTCCTCTCACGACGACGCTAGATTCTATCCGAAGCTTGCCGGCACTTTCGAACACATCGCTTGGCACAGTTGAACTTTCAACGATGACTTGCACAAAACCTGTACCATCCCTGAACTGAATAAAATGAATCTTTCCGCTGGAACGTATGTTCCACACCCAACCGCGCAACTCGACGGTCTCACCGATATGCTTTTTCAATTCTTCCACATAGACCCACTTCACCGTTCAGACCTCCTCCTTCTGCACATCAATTAGAATCATACCATCTGTTCACGAGCTTGAACGCGCGTGTTCATTGTGGTATAATGTGCAAGGAAGGCGACGTAGCCAAGCGGTTAAGGCGGGGGTCTGCAAAATCCCTATACGTGGGTTCGAATCCCACCGTCGCCTCCAGGGGGAGGGTTTTCCCTCCCTTTTTGCTCGATCTTCCCTCGAGGTGGTTTTCATGGACGTAAAGCGCATCGACAGATACATCTTCAGCGTGAAAGGAAAAAACGTGGATGCCATCATTTTCACAGATTCAGAAACCATCAACGATCCTGAATTCAAAGAAGCTCTACAGCAGATCGTGAATGTCACCCACATGCCGGGCATAGTTGCCGCACTCGCGATGCCCGACATACACTGGGGTTACGGTTTTCCTATAGGTGGTGTGGGTGTATTCGATGCAAAAAACGGCGTGATATCGCCAGGTGGAATCGGTTTCGATATAAATTGTGGTGTTCGGTTGATGCTCACATCTTTGAGTTTTGAACAAGTCAAACCGCATTTACGCAAATTGGTCGAAACGATCTATGAAGCTGTACCAGTGGGCGTCGGTGCTAGTGGAGCTGTGAAGGTCTCTGAGAAAACACTGCGTCGTGTCTGCATCGAGGGTGCCCATTGGGCCGTTGAGAACGGGTACGGGCTCAAAGAGGATCTCGAAAGAATAGAAGATTCTGGAAGACTTTCTCCAGCAAATCCTGAAGATGTTTCGTCTAAAGCCATCGAACGTGGGTTGGATGAACTCAGCACGCTCGGCGCGGGCAATCACTTCATAGAGATACAGAAAGTTGAGAAGATATTCGACTCGAAAGCCGCGGAAATCTTTGGGATTTTTGAAGATCAGGTTGCCATCTCCGTGCACTGTGGAAGCAGAGGGTTCGGTCACCAGATCGCCACGGACTACATACAAATCATGCGTGACAAGCTGGCCCAACACAACAAAGATCTACCTGACAAACAACTCATAAATGCTCCGTTCGACCATCCTGTTGGTCAGCAGTATTTCAGCGCCATGAACTGTGCTGCAAATTATGCCTTCGCTAACAGGCAGATGATAGGTCACATGGTTCGAACAGCCTTTTTGAAAATCTTTCCTACGGCTAGGATTTGGCTCCTGTACGATGTGGCACACAATATAGCGAAAGTCGAGATGTACAATGGTAAGAAATTGATCGTTCATAGAAAGGGAGCAACGAGGTCGCTCGGCCCAAACAATCCTTTGCTCCCCGATGTGTACAAAAACACAGGACAACCTGTACTCATACCTGGGAGCATGGGAAGCGCATCTTATGTACTGGTTGGGACGAAAAAGGCTGAGGAGATATCCTACGGTAGTACCGCACACGGCGCAGGAAGAATGGTAGGTCGTCGAGCAGCGTTGAGAAGTCTGAGTTACGATCAAGTCATGAGAGAGTTGAAGGAAAAAGGCATTGAAGTGATGAGCAAAGGTAAGAAAACACTCGTTGAAGAAGCTCCAGAAACCTACAAAGACGTGGACCGTGTGGTGGAAATCGTCGATCAAGTGGGTATAAGTAGAAAGGTGGCAAGGCTCGTCCCATTGGGCGTGGTTAAGGGATGAAGTTCTACCTCAACTTGGAAGGCGTTGGATCAACACTGTATGCCCTACTGACACAGGGTGCTGTTTTCACTGGCTTGGCTCTCGCTTTCAATCTCGATGAATTTCTGATCGGTTTGACTGCATCATTTCCAATGATCGCACAGCTTTTCCAAGTCCTTTCACCGATGGTTGTAGAAAAATTTCCGCGCCGCAGGGCTTTGGTGAATTTTTTCAACATCTCAGCACGCACCCCATGGGCCGTTTTGATCCTCTTGCTAGCCTTTAAAGAAAGAAATCCCACGATTTTCGTTTTAATCTTCGCACTCTCTCAGATCTTCGGAACGCTCGCAGGTAACGCGTGGACATCGTTAGTGAGGGACCTCATCTCAGAATCGGAGAGAGGAGATTTCTTTGGTAAAAGAAACGTTTATATATCCCTGGCTTCTCTGATATTCTTCTATATCTACTCTTTACTGATAGACTGGCTAAAAGATCCTTTAGGTTATCAGTTGTCGATAGCCATTGGTATGCTAGGCACATTCATTTCCTTTTGGTCGATGCTCAAAGTTCCCGAAGTTCAACTGAAGAGCTCGGGGGCAAGGGCCGAAGTCAGGTTTGTTTTCCAAGATAAGAATTTCATGAAGCTGTGTACCTTTTACTTCGTCTGGAACGTGGTGATCGCCTTCACATCACCTTTCTTCAGTTATCATTTACTGAAAAATTTGCACGTTCCGTTCTCATACATAGGTATGACTGGTGTACTGAGCAGCATCGTTGCCATGATCTTCTACTTCGCGTGGGGCAAACTCTCCGATAAGCTCGGTCATAAGTCGATCGCGATGGTTGGTGTCTTCATAGTTAGTTTTTTGCCAACCATGTGGTTTTTCATGAACAACCTCACTTACAGATATCTGATGATAGCAGACGCGATCGTAACTGGTATTGGATGGTCAGCGATAAACCTCTCTTTTTTAACACTCCCCATGGAAGTAGCCCAAAGTTCGTCAACAGCATACTTTGCAACTTATTCCGCCTTCGGCGGTGTGGGAGGACTCGTTGGCGCTCTGATCGGCGGAGCAACTGCAAAGTTATTGTCGAACGTTCATCTTGGTCCAAGCAGTTTTCCAATATATGGACTGCAGATCATGTTTCTCGTTTCAGGTCCACTCAGGGCGTTCACGTTGAGGTTACTCGGCAGAGTTAGGGCGAGACGGTACGTTCCTTTAAAAACTCTCATCGCCAACGCGTTGTTTCTCTCCCGAGACAACGCGTCGGAGAGGACAAATTACTCAAACATCTACGAGATTTTGAAAATTGTCAAAAAAAAGATCGAAGAGAAAGAGGGGGATGACAAAACTTGGCGCGTGAAACGATGGTGGTGAGGAAGATATTCAACGACAGAATCGTTTTGGAAAGGGATAGAACCTCCATGTGCGGTAGATGTCCAGCGAACGTGTTTTGCACTGGTGAAACACAAAAGATGCGCTTGATAGTTGAAAGAACTGACCTGGAATTGAACGAGGGTGACATCGTATTGGTTGAGACACCTGCGGTGAGTGCAACGAAAATGGCTTTCATCGTCTACACGATCCCGACGATCTTGTTCATCGTCACAACAGCTCTGACTGTGAGGAGATTCGAAGAATTAACCGCATTTTTCCTGGGACTTCTGAGCGTCGCTGCGTACTTTTTTGTTCTCAAAGTTTACGATAAGCGCTTCAGAAAGAAATTTAAACCGAGAGTGCTTGGAATCATTGAGACTGCAGAGCGAGTAAGTCCATCAGATGGCGCTTCTCTTCCGAAATGATCTTTTTCACAGTTTCCTTCTCGTTTCCAACGTATGGCAAGAGTTCCGAATAAAAAATGATACTGTCCTTCTCAACCTCTACAGCTAGATTCAACGCTTCTTTGAAACTCACTTGCTTCATGCGCTCCATCGTTGGAAACACCGACATACTCGCATAACTTTTGAGATATCCAGCCACTTCTTCGGAAACCCAACTGTCAATCGACGATTCACGGTGAGAAACGTTGTTGATCAATCCTTTGAAGATTTCTTGGTGTACCCTCTCTTGTTGCGCCAGATTCAGAAACAGTTGTTTCGTATTCTTGTCAATCTGTTTTTCTGCCATGTTTGAATAAAAGACATACCCTTCCGCTTCGATTTTCAAAGCGATGGAAAGAAGCTCTGTCAAATTCACCATACGATATTCGCTCCTTTCATAACTCCTTCAGTTCTAGATGGAGTTCATTGATACCGTTCAACACTTCCTCGGGTGTTATCAATTCGCCTCCAACTTTCGTCACGAGTCTGACCCTCAGGTTTTTCTTGGTTAAACTGAGCACTTCTTTGGCATATTGACCGAGGTTCATCTCTGCAAAAAGTACGGCTTCAGCTTTACTCAACAATTCTTTAAGTCTCGTTGCTGGCACGGGCCAGATGCTTATCGGCCTAAACATCCCGACTTTTATCTTGCTCTGTCTGGCTATCTTCACTGCCCTGATCGCACTTCTGGCCACGGACCCATAAGCAACAACCAAGATTTCAGCATCGTCAGTCATGTATTCTTCGTACATAGCAATCTCGTCTGCGTGGATTTTGATTTTGTTTGATAACCTCCTGACGAGCTTGTCACTCACTTCAAAACTCGACTGAGGAAAGCCAGCCTCATCGTGCACTAAACCTGAGACGTGGAAGCGTGCTTTTCCCATCTCAACCAGAGGTAGAGGAGTCGGCTCGGCGAAGTCCTTTTCTGCAAATGGTGTGTATATTTCTTCTTCTTCGAGTTCTGTCTCGCGCAATCTCGGTATTATTACTATTTCTTTGTCATCAGGGAGCTCGAAAGTTTCCCTCATGTGCCCGAGGACTTCGTCCATGAGAAATATCACGGGAGTTCTATATTTTTCGGCATAGTTGAATGCTGTGATGATCAATTTGTACGTTTCACCGACGCTCCAGGGGTATAAGGCTATGATTTCGTGATCACCGTGTGTACCCCAACGTGCTTGCATGATGTCCCCTTGAGCTGGCTGGGTTGGAAGGCCTGTGGATGGTCCTCCCCTCATGACGTTGACGAAAACACACGGTGTTTCCGTCATGATCGCGTAGCCAATGGATTCTTGCATCAAACTGAAACCAGGACCACTGGTTGCAGTCATCGATTTCACACCAGCGAGCGACGCACCAATGATGGCAGCAGCGCTGGCAATTTCATCTTCCATTTGTATGAAAACACCGCCAACTTTCGGTAACTCACGAGCCATCACTTCCGCAATTTCAGAAGAAGGTGTTATGGGATAACCTGCGTAGAAACGGCAACCTGCCCTGATGGCACCCAGAGCACAAGCTTCGTTTCCTTGCATCAGAACGCGTTCACCCATTTTGGACACTCCCTTGAACTGTCTCGAGTTGTTTGACTGCAACGGCAAAATCTGGACACAAATTTTCACACATCAAACAACCGATGCATTTGTTCCGATCACTCACAATCGGCCTGAGGAGCTCACCTTTCGAAAGAGCCCCCGTCGGACAAAACGCATAGCATATTCCACAGCGCTTGCACCAATCGTAGTTGATGTGTATATCGTACTGCTTCTTCATTCAAACTTTCCTCCTCTCATTTGAGCAAAGTCAGAAAGACTCCCGCCGCAACTGCCGAACCAACCACACCGGCGACGTTTGGACTCATGGCGTGCATCAGTATGAAGTTCGTTGGATCCACTTCACTCGCGAGTCTCTGAGCGACCCTCGCAGATGTCGGTACGGCGGAAACACCTGAGGCACCTATCAATGGGTTGATCTTATGTTTCAAGAAAAGATTCATGAACTTCGCGAAAAGTATCCCACCGGCAAGCGAACAAACGAACGCGAAAGCACCCAATCCGAAGACCTTCAAAGTTTCTGGTTTGAGAAACATGTCAGCTCTCGCAGAAGCTCCAACACACAGCATGAGTATGACCGTCACCGTATCGAGTATGAATCTGCTTGCAGCCTCAACGAGTCGCTTCACGTTTCCAACTTCTCTGAGAAGATTACCCAACATCAACATACCTACCAAAGGTAGTGATTGAGGTACTAGAGCTGCAGAGACAACGGTGACTATTATTGGAAAGACTATCCTCTCTGCTTTTGAAACCTTCCTCGGTGGCCCCATTCTGATCATGCGCTCCTTCTTCGTGGTGAGGAGCTTTGAAACAGGTGGTTGCAGAATTGGTATCAACGCAATGTAAGAGTATGCGGCTATGGCTACCGCTGAAAGCAATTCGGGTGAAAAACGGCTCGCCACGTATATCGTCGTTGGACCATCCGCTCCACCTATGATGCCTATCGTCGCTGACTGCTTCGGTGTAAAACCTAGGACTCTCGCCATCATGAAAGCGGTGAATATCCCTATCTGCGCAGCACCACCGAGAAACATCGTCAGTGGATAAGAGAGCATGAAGGAGAAATCTGTCAGGGCACCTATTCCCAAAAATATCAAAGGTGGGAATATGCCTAGGCTCATACCTTGCTTCAGATACCAGATCAGTCCTCCCTCATCGAGGATGCCAGTCAACTGAGGAGGAATATTTGCCAGCACGATCCCAAAAGATATCGGTACCAGTAACAGCGGCTCTGCATCTTTCTTCACTGCTACGTAGAGTAAAACTGTGGCTATTCCAAACATCAAAAGGTTTCCAACTGTGAAATGTGAAAAAGCTGTTTGCTGCAACATCTGAAGAATTCCCTGCAGCATCGTACAAGCCTCCTATGTGTTTACGATTTCACTCCATCATTGGATACCTCAGACCTTTCTTTCTCGCCGTTTCGAGCGCGATCTCATAACCGGCATCGAGGTGCCTTATAACCCCGATACCAGAATCGTTGGTCAAGACTCTCTCGAGCTTCTGACGGGCCAATTCTGTTCCGTCCGCAACGATGACCATACCTGCATGTATCGAATAGCCTATACCCACACCTCCACCGTGATGCACGGACACCCACGTTGCACCACTGGCTGTGTTCAATAAAGCATTCAAGATCGGCCAATCGGCGATCGCATCGCTCCCGTCCTTCATCGCTTCCGTTTCTCTGTATGGAGAGGCAACCGATCCCGTATCGTGATGATCTCTGCCTATCACGATCGGTGCTTTGAGCTCGCCTTTTTTCACCATCTCATTCATGGCCAAACCCATGAGCGTTCTTTCACCTTGACCGAGCCAGCATATCCTTGCAGGTAAGCCTTGCCATTTCACCTTCTTTTGTGCCATCTCTATCCACTTGCGAAGATGTTCATCTTCGCCGAACAATTCAAGAACTTTTCTATCGGTCGCGTAGATATCTTGGGGATCACCTGAAAGCGCCACCCACCTGAATGGTCCTTTACCCTGTGCGAACAAATCTCTTATGTATTCTGGTACATAACCGGGTATATCGAACGCGTTCTCAACGCCATGTTCGTAGGCTAACCTTCTGAGGTTGTTTCCATATTCGAAAACCTTTGCACCTTGTTTCTTCATCTCCAAAATGGCGTTCACATGTTCAACCACAGATTCATAAACCCTCTCCAAATATTCTCGAGGATTTTCTCTCCTCAATTCAGTAGCCTCTTCAACACTGAGACCTTTTGGAACATAACCGTTCAATGGATCGTGTGCGGCCGTTTGGTCGGTCACAACGTCCGGTATTATGCCCATCCGAACGAGCTTTGGATGTATCTCCGCAGCGTTTCCTAAAAGAGCCACCGATAAAGGTCGACCAGTTTTCACAGCTTCCTTCACGAGCCTCAACGCTTCGCTCAAATCATCGGTCCAAGTGTCGAGATATCCTGTTCTCAACCTTCTATCTATCATTCTTTTGTCCACTTCGACCGCCAGTATTACCCCTTCGTTCATCGTTACCGCGAGTGGTTGAGCTCCTCCCATTTCGCCGAGACCTGCAGTCAAAACGAATTTACCTTTCAAGGTCCCATTGAAATATTTGCGCGCCACGGCATAGAAGGTTTCGTACGTACCTTGGAGTATTCCCTGCGTACCTATGTAAATCCAGCTACCAGCCGTCATCTGACCAAACATGATCAAACCTCGTTCTTCGAGCTCTCTGAAATACTCCCAAGTTGCCCACTTCGGAACGAGCAAAGAGTTGGCTATCAACACTCTCGGTGCCCATTCGTGCGTCTTGAACACGGCAACTGGTTTACCACTCTGAACGAGGAGCGTTTCATCGTTCTCAAGCACCTTCAATGTCTCAACGATTTTATGAAAACACTCCCAATTTCGGGCGGCTTTTCCTGTACCTCCATATACAATCAAATTCATTGGATCTCTTGCAACCTCTGGATCAAGGTTGTTCATCAACATCCGCATCGCTGCTTCAGTTTGCCAGCTCTTACAAGTCAGAGTTGCCCCACGGGGCGCCTTAACGATCATTCCCTTCGTGAGTTTTTCCACCCTTTCAAACCTCCCGCATTTATTGTATCATTTTGTTTCGAAAAACGACAAGATTGTGGGGTGATAAACCGTGAAAGTTTTCTATTTCGATTGTAGTAATGTGATCGAGAAAATTTCCGAACATCTAGCGATGGCCAACAGCATCTTAACGAAAGATGTTCTCGAGCACGTCGAAACTTACGAAGGTCCATTCTGCGAAGTGATAAAGAGAAACGTAAAAGTTGCAAAAGAAAAGGATCTTCCGCTTTGCCAAGATACAGGATTTGTGGAATTCTTCGTGTTCATACCATTCAACTCGGTGTTCGATAGACCTTTACAAGACATCTGTGATGAAGCCGTCAGAAAAACTTACCTTTTGAAACCTTATCGGTTCTCTCTGGTGAACGATCCACTCTATGAACGCAAGAATACCCAAGACAACACACCTTCGGTTTGCCATCTTTTTCATTGGAATGAAGAAAAACTACAAGTGAGGTTTCTCGTGAAAGGTGGAGGTAGTGAGAACCTCTCAAGATTGTTCATGTTACCACCGGGTTCGAGTGAGGATGATCTCGTTGAGATTTTGGTCAAGCACGTTTCAGATCACGGGTTCAACTCTTGCCCACCTGTGAGAGTTGGGGTTGGTATCGGCGGAAGCTCCGATAAAGCGATGCTACTTTCCAAGCTCGCGCTGACCTACAATTTGAACGAGAGAAACTCGAACTCTCGCTACGCGACTTTAGAGCAACGCATACTGGATGAACTGAACAAGCTGAAGATAGGCTTTCAAGGCCTTGGTGTCGGTCCGACAGCACTCACTGTGCACGTTCTCTATGCTCCTACTCACATTGCAAACCTTCCAGTTGCTGTTTCATTCGATTGTTATCTTTCAAGGAAAGGAGTGGTAGAGATTGAACCTGACGCAATTGAAAGCAGGTGAACAAGTGAGATATTCTGGAAGCATGATCGTGATGCGTGATGCCGCACAAAAAAGACTTGAATCCTTGCTGAACCACGATCAAAGATTGCCAATCGACATGAGTGGTAAGATCGTTTTCTATGCCGGTCCAACCAGAGTCGTTAATGGAAGGTTCGCCATAGGACCAACGACGAGCGAAAGGATGGATAAATACCTCAAGATGCTTTTTGAGCTCGGGGTCTCAGCTACCGTAGGTAAAGGGAAAAGGAGCGAGCTTGCCAAAAGGTTGTGCAGAGAATACAAAAGGGTCTATTTGCTCGCACCGAGTGGTGCGGCCGCCGCACTCTCTGAGTACGTCGAAAGTATGACACTCTTGGCTTTCGAAGATCTCGGAACCGAGGCTATATATGAAATCAACGTGAGAAACTTTCCTCTCATAGTAGCGATAGACAGTGATGGTAGAGACTTGTTTGAAATGATAAAATCGAATTCAGAGTGAAGATAAGGGGGTAAAATATGATGAAAATTGTCTGGTTATTGTTAGCTATTGTTGGTTCTATATTCGTGTTTTTCAATACTATTTTTTCAAATATTGTTGTTGTTTCATGTTTCGCTATGCTTGCTCTAGCTTGGTTTTTGCCGAGGCGAAAGGCTCACATCGAACAGAAAGAACAAAGATCTGAAAGTGAAAGATTTTTTGAAGAGATCTTCTTATCTGCGGACTCACTCAAACAGGATGCAGCCGAACTTGGAGAAGTTTCGAACAAGGTTCATGAGATGTCCAGAACTCTATCTGAGCAATCGAAAAAAGTTTCTCAGTTGATTCAATCGCTCACCGCTGCGTTGGAAGAGACATCTTCCAGTACGAGCGAGATAACCAAAACTTCCCAAGTGATCAGGAGCGACGCTCAGAGAATGAAGCAAGAATTTTCACTTCTTGAAGAAGGACTCGAAAAAATCCAAAGCGAATTATCGTCGCTCTCCGAAGAAAATACTCGAACTGCCGAAAAAATGGATACACTCCTATCAGCGATGGAAAAGTTAAAAAGAACAACAGCACAAATCACTGAAACCGTTCAGTTGATCAAGCAGATCTCTGACCAAACCAACTTACTTGCCTTGAACGCGGCGATCGAGGCTGCGCGTGCAGGTGAACACGGTAGAGGTTTCGCCGTCGTTGCAGAGGAAGTTAGAAAACTCGCCGAGCAATCCAGAGGATTTGCCGATTCTATAATCCGAAGTATTGAAGCTGTAGAAGAAGCTGTGGAAGATTCTGTAAAGAAGAATGAGGATGTCGCAAGAACGATAAGGGAAACGGCACACACCAGTCAGACCTTCGCGGAAAATCTGAAAAAGTTCAAAGATCAAACAACTAGTTTCTCAAAAACGCTCGAAGAAATGGTCAGTTCAATCCAAAGCCAAGTTAACGCCACACAAGAAATAGAATTGGCGGTGAGTAACAACACAAACGCGGCTTCACAACTTATGGAATTCACTTTGGAAACCGAAAAGAACGCAGCCTCCCTCGAAACAGCTTCTTCACAATTGTCGGAGAAATCCAAAGTTTTGTCCGTCAGATCTCTAAAACTGAGAGGCTTGACCGGCGCCAGATCTTGGCTGATGGATCGAGTGAGAGAACTTTCAGAACTCTTTGCAAAACCAGAATGTCAGAGATTGGATTGGAACGCTTTTGAACCTATAGCTAAGAAGTTCCTCGAAGAAAAGCAAGGCATCTACGAAGCTTTGTTCGTGGCAGATGCCGATGGAAACTTCATCACAACGACCGGCACTCGAGGTACCATCAAAGACAGAAACTATTTCCAGCGTTTGAAGAAAAACCAGATAGATTGGGCCATTTCAGATCCAATCCGTTCGCGCGCGACGGGCAATATAGTCATAACCATAGCTTTCGCTGTTCGACAGGATGGGATCTTCAAAGGTGTAGCCGGGGCAAACTTGAACGTGGCCAAGCTCGAAGAACAAGTGGAGCGAGCAACCGATCAAGCTCGACAGAAATGACACCTACAGAAATGACCTGCTGATACCTCGACGAGTGGAGGTTCTTCAGTTCTGCACATCTCTACAGCTTGAGGACATCTCGTGTGGAACACACATCCACTCGGTGGATTGGCTGGATTGGGTATCTCACCCCTTGGGATTATCCTGATGCGTCGACCCGTTCCGAAGGATGGGATCGAATCTAACAGGGCCTTGGTGTAAGGATGAGACGCCCTTTCAAAGATGTCTTCCTTCGATCCTATCTCCATTATTTTTCCCAGATACATCACCGACACATGTGTGGCCATGTGGTCGACTACGGCCAGGTTGTGTGTGATGAACATGTACGTTAAATTGAACTTCTCTCTGAGTTCTTTCAAGAGTGTGAGAACCCTGGCTTGAACGGAAACATCCAAAGCGGACGTTGGTTCATCCAACACGAGGAATTCCGGTTTCAAAACCAGAGCCCTCGCGATCGCGATCCTCTGCCTTTGCCCTCCAGAAAACTCGTGAGGGTATCTGAACATGTGTTCCTCCCTCATGCCTACCATCTCGAGTATCTCTTTGATCCGACAGTATATCTCGTCAGAGCGCATTTTAAAATGGATTTTCAACCCCTCACCGATGATGTCTTTAACTAACTTTCGTGGATGCAGAGAATTGTAAGGATCCTGTTGGACGATCTGCATGCGTCTCCTGTACTCTAGAAAATCTTTCTTGCTGAGTTTCGTTATGTCGCAACCATCGTACAATATCCTCCCCGAGGTCGGTTCGATGAGTTTGATCACGGTCCTACCCAACGTACTTTTGCCCGAACCGGATTCACCGACAACGGCAAAAATGGATCCCTTTTCTATTTCGAAAGAAACATCGTCGACTGCCCTCACATAAATTGGCTTTGAAAGCAGAGATTTTCTGACTTCGAAATATTTTTTGAGATTTTCGATCCTAATCAAGGTTGCCATGTTGATCCCCCGCACTGTACAAGTGACATGCCACGAAATGATCGTTCGAAGCTTCTACCAACTCAGGGAGTTCCACTTTACACTTTTCAAAAACATACTTGCATCTTGGATGAAAACGACACCCACTCGGTGGATCGACCAGATCCGGGACAATTCCTGGTATACCCCTCAGCTCTTTCTTCTGTCCAACAAGTGGTATCGAATCTATCAGACCAACCGTGTAAGGATGCATTGGACGAGCGAATATTTCATCACTGTTGGCAACTTCCACAACGTTTCCGGCGTACATGACCGCCACTTTATCACAAAATTCAGAGGCAATCGCCAAATCGTGAGTGATGAAAATCACCGCGTTCTTACCAACCTTAACGAGGTTATCAAGCAATTCGAGTATTTGAGCTTGTATTGTCACATCGAGTGCTGAAGTTGGTTCGTCCGCTATCAGTAACTTGGGTTTAACGGCCAACGCCATAGCTATCATCACCCTTTGAGCCATACCTCCACTCAGCTCGTGGGCGTACAAATCAATGGTTCTCTTCCAATCGAGCCCCACCATGGTGAGAGCTTCTGGAACCAAATCGTAAGCTTCTTTCAGAGATATATTTTGACTGTGCGCTATCGCTTCAGCCACTTGAAAGCCAACCTTGAAAACTGGGTTCAGCGCCGCAACGGGTTCTTGGAAGATCATGGATATGTGTTTTCCTCTTATTTTTTCCATCTCTTCTTCAGAGAGTTGGAGTAAGTCTCGGCCGAGAAACTCAACTTGTCCGCTTTTTATCTCTCCAGGGGATTCTATCAGTCTCATGATGGACAGAGCGGTCACGGATTTTCCACAACCTGTTTCACCAACGATGGCGAGTCTTTCCTCCTCGTTGAGCCACAGTCTAACCCCATTGAGCGCCTTGATCACACCACGGTACGTGTAGAAAACGACTCTCAGATCTTTCACATTCAAAAGTGATCCACGCACGCAGAATCACCTTCGCAGCCTTGGATCTAGAATGTCCCTGATGCCATCTCCCAAGAGGTTGAAACCGAGCACCACCAAAGCTATGAAGAGTCCTGGAAAAGTGGATATCCACCAATGCTGAATCAGATAGCTTCTACCATCACTCACTATTGCGCCCCATTCTGGTGTAGGAGGTTGAGCTCCGAGTCCCAAGAATCCCAAACCTGCCGCTGTGAGGATGATCGTACCCATCCTCAACGTGAGCTGTACGAGGACGGGGGAAAGGCACATGGGAAGTATGTGAAGAAGTAGGATTCTCAGATCGCTCGCTCCCACAGCCTTAGCTGCTTCTACGAACGGTTGAGATTTTATGCGCATAGCTTCAGCTCTGGCCAACCTTGCAATGACCGTCCATTCCACGAGCGATATCGCAATGATGGCGTTCGTCAAACCGCGACCCAACACGGCTGAGAGTGCCATAGCGAGTATCAACCTCGGAAAGGCAAGAAAAATATCCGTGATGCGCATCAGCACCTCATCGAGCCAACCCCCAAAGTAACCTGCCGTGATACCTATCGCCGTACCTATCGTTCCACTTATCACTGTGACTAGAAAGATTATCCACACTTCGATCCTCGCGCCGTACAATATCCTACTCAAAATATCTCTACCAAATTGGTCTGTGCCAAAAAGATACCGCGCGCTGGGAGGTTTCAACCTGTTCACAAGATCCACCTTCACAGGATCGTATGGTGCTAACAGAGGTGCCAAAAGTGCCATCAACAGAAAGCCAACGACTATGAAAGTGCCGACCATGGCGAGTTTGGTCCTTCTCCAGAGATAGAGGGTGTGTTTCCAATCTTCAATCACTGGTTTCCAACGAGACATCGTGGTTTTCTCTAACTGAGTGTTCTCCAAACTTGATCACCCCTCAAATCCTCATTCTCGGATCGAGCACAGCATAGATGATGTCCACCACGAGGTTCACGAGAGAATAAATAACCGCCACGAACAATGTTCCACCCATGATTGCCGGGTAATCCAGTACCAACAGTGCGTTGACTATGTATCTCCCGAGTCCAGGCCAGCTGAAGATCGTTTCCGTCAGAACTGCTCCCTCGAGTAACCCACCGAACGTCAAACCTACTATGGTTACAACCGGTATCAACGCATTCCGCAAAGCATGTCTGTATATCACAAAACGTCTACCTATGCCTTTCGATTTTGCAGTTCTAATAAAATCTTGGCGCAAGACATCGAGCATGCTCGCTCTGGTGATCCTCGCAATAGATGCTGTGGCAGAGTAGCCCAAAACGATCGTTGGTAAGACCAAATGAGCCAAGGCATCTTTAAAAGCTTCCATGTTTCTCGATAAAAGTGCATCGAGCAAGAGCAAACCTGTGTACCTCGTCGGTGGGATAGTGAACAAACTCAACCTACCCCCACCTGGCAACCAGCCAAGACGATAGTAAAAAAGAAGCAGTAACAAAAGACCTGTCCAGAATACAGGCATAGAAACGCCAAGTATGGAGAAAACCCGTGAAAAATGGTCTATGAACTTGTTCCTGTGGACAGCTGAAAAAATTCCGAGCGTGATACCCAATATCACAGAGAGCAGTGTGGCAGATATCGCTAACTCCAGTGTGGCTGGGAAGAATTCCGCTATATCTTTAACTACAGGCCTGTTGGTCTTTAAAGACTTACCGAGATCTCCTTTCAAAAGCCCAGACATATAATCTAGGAATTGATTGATGAGTGGTTTATCTAAACCAAGCCTTCTCTTCAGATCTTCGACCAGATCAACTGGTGCATTTCCACCGAGTATCGCACCGACTGGATCTGCAGGTATCACCTTTGAAATGACAAAAACCAACACAGAAACCCCAAAGAGAACGAGTAACATCAAGAACAGTCGCTTCACTATGAAGGACACAAGCTTCATGTGTTTATACAGACCCCCTCGTGCAGAGTTCGAGGAAAGAGACAAACGGCCGGCATGAGCCGGCCGCATCGATCATTTCTTCTTGATCTTTGTGAAGTCGAACACGAGAGTGTAACCCTCGCAAGCTTTTTCGAAATCTAAAACATCGTTGCTGACTGCCCAGAATATCACAGGCTGGTACAGCATAACGAACGGACTTTTGTATATCCAGTACTCTTGAAGTTCTTTATAAAGTTGGGCGCGTTTCACTGGATCTTGTTCTATGCCTGCTTTCTCCGCAAGATCAGCAGCGTAGTCATCGTACCACATGTTGCGCCACGCAAGTTGTCTAACTCTATGATTAGCGAAAGGTTTCGCCAAGGCGTCTGGATCTGGATAATCGATACCCCAACCTGCTATGATCATTTGGTGACCTTGTTGACGGTATTTTGCGTACATTTCACCTGACGGCATGAGCACGATGTTTGCCTTGATTCCAATTTCCGCCAAATTGGCTTGAACAACTACTGCCTCGTTTCTCCTTATTTCTGTGGTGCTCGTGATCAACTCAACTTCGAATCCGTTTGGATAACCTGCTTCTGCGAGCAGCTGCTTTGCTTTCTGCACATCTCGCTTGAATGGATTGAGCTCGATGTAACCAAAATAACCTATAGGCATAAAGTTCTGGTTCAGCACTGCAAATCCTCTCATAACTGAATTGATGATCGCATCGTAGTCGATAGCATATTTGATCGCCAAACGTACCCTTTCATCCTTGAACGGTCCCCAACCAACATTCATGGCTATGTATTCGTTTGCTTGACCTGGCGTGGTGACCAATCTTATGTTCGCAGGCTTAGTTGCCTTGAGCTGGGCAGCTTGCTCTGTGGTGATGTTCCAAGCTATGTCCACATCACCCTTTTGAACAAGTAAAAACTGTGTGGTTTCCTCAGGTACATCACGAATGATGATCCTCTTCAGTGGTGGCTGACCTGCCCAGTAATGTGGATTGGCCTCGAGAGTAACGATTTCTCTTCTCTTCCATTCAGTTATGACGTATGGACCAGCACCAGCTGCTATCGATTTATCGGTCAAATAAGCTTGCCCAAGGTCGTTGTTCACCTCGTTTGCCAGAACGACCTTCTTGTTCACCACACCTCCCCAAGGTGGTGCGATGATCGAAAGCACGATGTTTGGAGCCAACGGCTTCGTCTTCAAAACCACCGTGCGCTCATTTTCAGCATAAATCGTTTGTTCCATGTTGTCTGCAGTGAGACCTAGGGACTCGAACAACCAAGCCGGAGACTTTCTTATCTTGAGAACTCTTCTGAAAGAGAACACCACATCTTCCGCTGTGAGTGGATCACCGTTGGAAAACTTCAAACCCTTTCTCAAGTAGAACTTCCACACTGTACCATCTGGTGAGACTTCCCAACGCTCAGCAAGATCAGGAACGGGTGTTATAACACCATTGACAGGCTCTAGCTTCGTCAAGCCGGAATACGCAGCGGTCACAACGGCTGCGGCGAACGTTTCATAACACACTGCAGGATCGAGTGTGATGAATATCTCTGTGTTAGCAGCGATGACGAGCGTATCTTTAGGCGTTTTGGCGAAGGCTACGACGAACATGAACAACACGAGTGTCCAGACCAACAATTTTCTCACGCGTTATCCCCCCTCTGTCTTAGTTTGAAAAAATTGTACCACACTTGGGACTCCTCTTCAAGTACTCTTCTCAAAAATACGAAGATCCAGAGGGGAGAACTCATCAAAATCTTCATTTTGAAAAAAACAAACGTTGTTGCAGACTATCTTTACAATTTTTCAGGTTTACCGATTATAATCTTCAAGGGAGGGCGCAGCTTGAGAAATCTCAAAATCACCCACGTTATCCTCGTCATGAACGTGTTGATCGCTATATTGATGTTGATGACGAGAACGACTTCTATGCTTCGAAACGAAGCCTATCTCCTTTTGAAGTTCGGTGCCCAGTTCGGTCCACTCGTGGCGAGAGGAGAATGGTACAGAACCATCACCGCGATCTTCGTTCATGGTGGAATTTTGCACCTTCTTTTCAATTCGTACGCTTTATTCTATTTCGGTACCATAGTTGAATCCATATATGGCTCGGAAAAGTTCGTAGCCTCATATCTTTCGTCAGGTCTCATTGGGAACATTGCGACCCAGTTGTTCTACTATGGTTCCGTCTCAGTAGGCGCAAGTGGGGCGATATTTGGACTCGTTGGTATGCTCTTCATTTTGGGTTTCAAACGTGACGCACCTTTTTATGCAAGATCCTTCACAGGTTATGCTTTACTTCCCATGATCATTTATAACGTCGTGTTTGGTTTCCTTCCAGGAAGCGGCATAAACAATGCGGCACATCTTGGAGGCTTCTTTGCAGGTGTACTGATAGGCTATCTCGTTAAACCCCTGCCGGCTATTTACAGCAGAAGGAGATCTATGTTTTATGCTTGGAGAACGATAGCCATCATGTTTGGAGCGCTCGTTGTGTACAGTTTCTTCATGTTAATCTTCCATTCAGCAGTGTGAAGTCAAAGCTCTTCAATCAGCTTCAGCAAAGCTTTTGCGGCGAGCATCGTTCCTTCTTTTTCGTACCCCTCAACACCGAGCATCGTTCTTATCTCTCCAACTTTCACACCTGTTTCGAACATTTTCTTGAGGTAATATTCTGCGAGCTTGTGGTGTTCTTTTTGCCTCTGAACGGCTCCAAAAGGATTCGCAAAGTAAGACGTGACGAGACCATTTTCTGAGGTGGTGCCCTTACTCATTCTCTTGCCTTCCGAAAAGACCCTCAACGCATCCTCCACATTGTCGAAGAAAACTATCCTGTCTTCGTCTTTGTCGACTTCAGTGTAGTTGTTCGCGTAGAAGAAGAAATCGATGTGTGTTGGTGTGATTATCTCGCTGTAATTGTTGAAAGGTACTATAACTCTTGCGTTTATTTGATCTGGATTCATGAATATGCTTCTGTCCATGGTTGAATAAGCATATCCAGGTGGTAAGTCATCGAGTCTAACGAAAGCTCCCGTTTCTGTACCGTATGCGACCACATGACCATCCATCACAGTAAGACTTCCCATGTCATCTATGATCGTATCTACTTGAGCAACTTCTTCGAGCCTACTCAGAGCGTCCAACGTTTCACTCTTTCCTGCTCCACTGTCACCCACGAACATGGCAACGGCCATCTTCCCATTCTTCAGAAGTATACGGGCCATCGAACCGTGTATGGGCAATCTCCCCTGATCGATCCTGATCAAATTGTGAAGAGTGAGAGTTGTTTTTTTCATATAACCAAAATAATCGTTCTCGTCTAAAGCAGGAATGATACCAATATACATTTTTCCGTCCTTGAAGATCACACCGTTTTTCCAACGATCGTTGAAACCGGGGATCCTCTCAGGCTCTAGACCGAAGATCAACATTCCGTCAGGCTCTCTCTGCCTCAAGTCCCTCGGACTAGCAAGCTCGAACAGGTTAGCCAAACCAGCTCCGTGTGCAAGAAAATCCACATGCACCAAATTGTAAAACAGTAGATCACCAACGAAAATAGCGAATCTGAACCAGTCTTTAGGATTCAACTCGACTTTGTCCAGTATTTTTTCTTCTACTACCGGAACGACTCCTTTTCTCTTGTTCGATTTTGTATAAAAGATCACGGGAGGATCGAACACGGCCCCCCAAACGGTTGGAATCCTCCTGATCCAAGGTGCTCGATCGAACTTTTCATCCTCCAATTCTTCAGCGAGAAAAACCACCTGAGCACCGCTCGGAAGCTGTCTCATCACTGTTGGGAATGAGTTGGAGATGTTCATCACCAACTCGCGGTACAAATTTTTAATAACGGCTTTGAACTGATCGCTGATCTCTGTGACTGTGTACTCGATGCTCGCGCGTCTCACATGATCATCGGAATATTTTTCATAACGGACCATGAACCTGTGTTTCGATCGCCAGAATGAATAGAAAGCTTCGACAAATTTCTCGAGATCACGCGGATTCACATAATAAATGATGTTCGTTAACTCCTTTATGTTTCTCATGGTCAAAAGATGCAGATATTCAACGAACCTTCTCAAATCGTAATCGCCGTCCAATCTGAAAGCGTTCAAAGCGTTGAGCAATGGACTTCGCTTCTCTCTGAGTATCTCTATGAACTCTTTCAGCAATTGCTCAAACTTTTTCTGTGCCATGATCTGACTGTAGTTCGTGTAGATAACAGAACCATCTATGACAACGCTGCGACTCACTCACCACACCTCTCTGTGAGATTTATATCCTCATTCTCTTTCGCTAGCTGGACATATTGTCGACGAAGTCGTTACAAGGCGTTTCTGAAGAGAAAATAGGGGCAAGAACAATCAGATCAAACGACCGGCTGGGAGCATTAAACCAAGAACCTTTGTGAACAAAAGCCAAATGGCCCACACAACAACAATGGAATATAATCCACCTTTCAAAATGTCGACCCACAAGACTTTCTCCTTCAAAATCAAAATGGTTTTTTATTTCAATTTTCTCGAGCAACGGTTAACCACAATCAAACAAAAAAGTTTTTCACACGAATTTCTTGGAAATTACCGCCCTATTTTTCCCTATCTCTGTTTTCCGCACCTTTTTACTCGTTTTCATTACCTGTTATCACTTTGGTAGAATGTTTGTTGTGAAGGTATTAGGTGGAGGTGACCTACTTGATAACATACATTATCAGAAGACTGCTCTTGCTACCTTTGATACTGTTCGGTATATCCCTGATCGTCTTTGGCATGATCCAAAGCCTTGGACCAGATAGACTCCTGGCTGCTTACGTGAATCCGGGAGTTTTGGACAAACTGACACCAGTTCAATTAGAAAAGATAAAGCAAAAGTATGGATTGAGCGATCCTATGATGATTCGTTATGTTAAATGGCTCAAGAACACATTGCAAGGCGATCTTGGATGGTCGTTGGTGGGTAAACAACCCGTCAGGGATGCCATACTGAACAGACTACCTTGGACGGTAGAGCTCGCTCTGTACTCAATCGTACCTGTGGTTTTCGTGGGAGTGTGGCTTGGTGTTATCGCTGCTGTGAACCGAGATAAGTTTCTTGATCACTTCGTCAGGATTTTTGCCGTTGTTGGTTGGAGCTTTCCTGACTTTGTTTTTGGATTGATCGTACTCATGATTTTTTACAGTGTGCTTGGGTGGTTCCCACCGGGGAACCTCAGCCTTTGGGCCGATCAAATCGTCAAATCTCCTGAATTCAAACGGTTCACATCCTTGATAACGATAGATGCTCTTTTGAATGGACGATTCGACGTGTTCGTTGACGCTGTACGACACTTGATCGCCCCGATCATCACGTTGTCTTGGCTTTGGTGGGCGTACTTATTGAGAATAACGCGCTCTAGCATGCTAGAAGTGTTGACGAAAGAATATATCAGAACAGCCAGAGCCAAAGGACTGTCAGAAAGGATCGTCATAAACAAACACGCAAGGAGAAACGCGATGATACCGGTAGTCACGGTGGGAGGAGCCATGGTCATTCAACTGTTCGCCGGTACTGTGATCGTCGAAACAGTTTTTAACAGGACCGGCATGGGAAGCTTCACAGCCACAGCAGCAACACAATTAGATTATGCATCGATAATGGCCTCCACACTTTTTTATTCGTTCATACTCGTCGTTGGAAACCTTGTGATAGACATACTGTACGCCGTGGTTGACCCGCGTGTCAGACTCGGTTGAGGGAGGCCGAAGCATGAAGATCGAAACAAAAAGGATGTTGAGAAGACTTTTGAGAAATCCTTCAGCCGTTTTGGGATTCGCACTCTTGATCTTTTTCACTTTCGTCGCCATCCTCGCACCGCTCATATGTCCACCACAATCTTACGATCCATACATGATACCAATCGTAACTTGGGATAAGACTCCACAGCCTCCGACGAAAGGCCATCCGTTTGGAATCATAGATGGTAGAGACATCTTTTACGGTGTTGTGTGGGGCACCAGAACGGCCTTCAAAGTGGGGTTGATCGTCACTTTAACTTCGACATTGGTTGGACTCGTAATCGGTTCGATAGCGGGATATTTCGGAGGTTGGCTCGATGAGATTCTCATGAGAATTACAGACATATTCCTGTCGATTCCATACATACTTGCAGCCATCGTCATGACCGCCTTCCTCGGGATGGGTCTAGACAAGGTGATGATTTCCTTGATCGTGTTCGGTTGGATGGGTACCGCGAGGCTCATCAGGGCGAACATACTTCAGGCTAGAGAAGAACAATATGTGCTGGCCGCAAGGGCTCTAGGTGTGAGCGATTTCTTGGTCATAACGAAACATATATTGCCGAACACCATATTTCCTGTGGTTATTCAAGCAACCATGCGAATAGGTTCGTTGGTCATCACCGCTGCGGCGCTGAGTTTCCTCGGACTTGGAGCACCCGTTGGGTATGCTGACTGGGGATCACTTTTGAATTTCTCAAGAAACTGGCTTTTAGGAGCCTCAGGAGAGGCTTTCAAGTATTGGTATGCGATAGTGTATCCGGGTACAGCCATGATTCTGTTCGTGCTCGCATGGAACTTGGTCGGAGACGCGTTGAGGGACGCCTTCGATCCACGCTTGAGAGGGTGATCGATCGTGAATAAAAAACCGATACTGACCGTCAGAGGACTTAAAACTTACTTTCAAACCGAGGATGGTGTGGTGAAGGCCGTTGATGGTGTTGATTTTGATGTGTATGAAGGAGAAACCTTAGGTATAGTAGGCGAATCAGGTTGTGGTAAGAGCGTCACAGCTTTGTCGATCCTCAGAATACTCGACGAAAGGGGAAAAATAGTGGATGGACAAGTCCTACTCGATGGGGCGGATCTGACCAAAATGGACGAACAGGATATGAGAAAAATCAGAGGCAAAGATATAGCCATGATCTTTCAAGAACCCATGGTCGCGTTGAATCCAGTGTTCACCATTGGGGAACAAATCGTGGAAGCGATCATGCTCCATCAAAAATTGGATGAGAAAACCGCAAGATCTTTGGCAATAGATCTGCTGAAAAAAGTAGGTATACCCGAACCAGAAAAACGAATAGATCAATATCCACACGAACTCTCTGGTGGAATGAGACAGCGCGCGATGATCGCGATGGCACTATCCTGTAAGCCAAAAGTACTGATCGCGGATGAACCAACTACAGCTTTAGACGTGACTATCCAAGCGCAAATCATGGAACTGATGAAACAGCTTCAACGGGAATATGGTATGGCGATCATATTGATAACCCACGATTTGGGGCTCATTGCAGAGAACGCTGATAGAGTGGTAGTGATGTACGCAGGGAAAGTTGTGGAGTACTCTCATGTCAAATCCCTTTTCAACGATCCAAAGCATCCCTACACGTGGGGTTTGTTGCATGCAATTCCAAGGCTGGATATTGAGCAAAGTCGACTATACAACATACCCGGTGTGGTGCCAGACCCGTTACATTTCCCAAACGGATGCAAGTTTCACCCAAGGTGTGAATTCAAAGAAGACAGATGCACCGCTGAAGAACCCAGGCTCATCGAGGTTGACGAGGGCCATCTTGTGAGGTGCTTCTTCTGGCAGAAGGTGGAGCAGGCCAAGATCAGAGAGGTTGGTGAGCTTGTATGAGTGTGATCCTCAAAGTTGAAAATTTGGTCAAATACTTTCCCATAAGGGCCGGGGTTTTCAAACGTATCGTTGGATGGGTCAAAGCGGTGGATGATGTTTCATTCGAGATCAACGAAGGAGAAACCGTGGGCCTCGTTGGAGAGTCTGGTTGTGGTAAAACTACGATAGGTATGGTCTTACTCAGATTGTACGAACCTACTTCCGGCAGAATCATAATTGCCAACGAAGATACCACTTATTTTTTCATGCCACCTCTGCGCGCAAAATCTTATTTGAAAAGAACATACATAGACAGATTCAACAAGTTGTTGAAAGATGCGGGATCTAAAGATGCAGTCATCGATACGCTTGAAGGTGTGGATAAAATCTACGCGAAACTGTTCTTCAACGAAGCCAGGTCTTCCGCCAGGAAATTTTATTCGTTATTGTTATCAAGCATGGATGAGAAACGTAGAGAGTTCAGAAAGAACGTTCAAATAGTTTTTCAAGATCCGTACAGTTCACTCAATCCCAGACTCAGGATAAAATCCATCGTCGGTGAAGGACCTGCAGTTCACAGGTTGGTGAAAAGTGAGAAAGAGCTCATAAATAAGGTTCGATCAGTGCTCGAAGATGTTGGCATCAGTGGCGATTATATGTACAGATTTCCACACGAATTTTCCGGTGGTCAAAGACAGAGAATCGGTATTGCTCGAGCACTCGCGCTCTCCCCGAAGCTCGTGATAGCAGACGAAGCGGTTTCAGCCTTGGATGTTTCTATAAGATCGCAGATCATCAACCTCATGAAAGACCTCCAGCGTGAACACAAATTGACCTATCTTTTCATATCTCACGATCTTGCCGTTATAAAATATGTGAGCGATAGAATAATCGTGATGTACCTTGGTAAAATCGTCGAAACGGCGAGTAAAAAAGAGTTGTTCGACAAACCGTTGCATCCGTACACGAGGGCTTTGATGAGTGCTATTCCCATACCCAATCCAAACATCAAGAAAGAAAGGATCATTCTCACAGGTGATGTGCCAAGCCCGGTGAACCCCCCACCCGGTTGTAGATTCCACACACGTTGCTATATGGCTGTTGACGTGTGCTCGAAGATCGAACCAAAACTCAGGGAAATCTCACCAGGTCATGCGGTTGCTTGCCATCTTGTGAAATGAAAAAACCCCGGGCTTCAAGCCCGGGGTTTGATTTCTTTGAATCACTCTTCCTTCCACAATGTGTAATAATCAGCTGCACCAGGCATCATTGGATTGTAGTACCAACCTTTGACCCAGCTCCTTCTCACGTTCAAACTTTGAGGTTCATAGAGTGCAACACCAAGTACATGCTTGATCGCAAACTCTTGTACTTTCCTGTAGATATCCACCCTGACCTTGGGATCTGTTTCTATGGCAGCTTTTTCTATGAGTTCGTTACAACTCTTACCACCGAGCTCGGGTGTGGGTGTCGAAACGAATTTTTTGAAATTCTCGCCCTGAGCGAAACCATAAGTACCTGCAGAATGATAGTATGTCTGGATGAAGTTGTGGGGGTCTGGATAGTCCGCAAGCCAGCCTATGATGAACGCTGGTAGATATCCTTGCTTGTAAGAAGTCAAATAGGTTGGCCATTGTTCACCGCGCACCTCGATCTTGAACTTCGGATTGATCATTTCAACGTAGGTTTTTATCATTTCAGCCACAGTCCTTCTCGCTTCGTTACCTGTGTTATAAAGTAAAGTGAGCTTGAAACCTTTTCTCCATACCTCTCCATTCCATGCTTTCTTGAACTCTTCGGTAGCCTTGGTGATGCTGAACTCGAACATGGGCAATTTTGGATCGTAACCAAGTAAACTGCTGGGTAAGTCCGCGGGCACTCTGTTTCCAAGACCGCGCAGAACGTCCTTTATCACAGCATCGTAGTTTATAACGTAGGCAAACGCCCTTCTAACATGCTCATCACTGAAGAAGTCTGGTGGGATACCGTTGCCATCCAGTTTACCAGAACCGATGTACTTGCTATCCGGCTTCACGTTCCAATTGAAGTGGAGTGATGTAACGCTTATAATAGGAAGACCCTTAGTGATGGTTACACCAGGCATGTTCTCAACTTGTGGCAGATATTGTGATGGAACAGCAACAATATCTGCATCTCCCTTTTCGAGCATGGCTCTCCTAGTAGACCACTCTTCGATCGTCCAGATGATCACCCTTTTTATCTTCGCTGGTCCTTTCCAATAACCATCAAATCTTTCGAGAACAACCCTCATCTGAGCCCTGTCCCACTCGACAAGCTTGAACGGCCCTGTTCCCATTGCCTTCGCGTACAGAGGAGATTCTTCCTTTGGAAGGTCCCAATGTTTCCACCAAGTGTCAGGTTTACCATCCCAACAACCTTGCTGAATGGCCCACTGTTTGTTCAAAATCATGCCCCAGTTCGCAAAACCACATATGATTGAAAGGAATGGACCAAATGGTCTGGAGAGCTTGAAGACCACACTGTCACCACTGACTTCAATGGCAGGATCGATGTAGTCCGTGTAAACTTTGATCAGCGCATCACGATACTGTGGCAAAGGTTCTTTCGTCGTTCGATCAAGTAATTCGCTGAGAGGTTTGCCCACAACTTTTTCAACGAATTCATCCAACGAATAAACCTCGAACAGAGCCTCCCAAAGCATCCACATGGGTCCACCAGATGGGTCGAAGAGCAAACCTCTTTCGAAGCTGTACTCGACGTCTTCTGGCGTCAACACTGCACCGTTGTGGAATTTCACATTTTTCCTGATCGGGAAGATGTACGTCTTGCCACCATCTTTGATGAGACCATTCTCCAAACTTGGTACAGCTGTGGCCAGTCTCGGTGCCATTTCAACAACACTGGACCCAACATACTCGATCAAACACTCATAGATCTGCCCTAAAACTTCCCCACTCGCCGTATCATAAGCGAAGTGTGGGTCCAATGTGTCTGGCTCGCCGATCGTGAGAGTTATGATGGTGTCAGGATTCTTGATCTGCGCAAAGATCAACGTTGTCGCGATTAAAACCAACACGATCCAAAATCTCCTCATCTTCTCAACCCCCCAACAATATGTACCGCACAAAGCAAATTATACACCTCAACGTGTGCCCGGTCAAAGCTCCACAATGATGTCCGCTAAGCTATGAAAAACATTCGATCGTTGGGCTGTCACCACGATGGCTTTTCCACATCCCTTCTGAGCCTTGAGGATCTCTAGCACGCTCTCCTTTCCCATCCGATCCAAACCTATGAGTGGCTCATCCAAGAGCAAAAGATCCGGTTCATGAACGAGAGCACACGCAATCGCAACGCGCCTAGCTTCACCTTCAGAAAGTTGGAATGGACTCTTTTCGAGAATCTTGTCGGTCAGACCGACGGCATTGATCGCTTCTTTCACACGTACTTCGACGTCGTCAAAGCCAAAATTGCGCGCTGAGAAGGCTATTTCCTCAAACACTGTTTCACAGAAGAACTGATCCTCGGCCCTCTGCATGACATAACCGATCTTTTTGAAATCCTCTCGTTTCAAAGGGGTTCCATTCAGCAGAACGGATCCAAATTGAGGCTTGAGCAAACCAGCCATCAATTTGAGTAGAGTGGATTTACCACTTCCATTTGGCCCACGAATGAGTAGTAATTGGCCTGCCCGTACCGTTATACTGAAACCATCGAACAACTTTTTATTCTCATCGTATCCAAAAGTGATTCCAATCAATTTCAATTCAACATTCGACATCTTCGAACCTTTCTTCCAAAAAATCCTCTAAGCTTCCGAAAAAATCCACGCTTCCTCTCCTCATATGAATGATTTGCGTCGCGAGATTGAAGAAAATCTTTGGCTCATGCGTAGAGATGAGGATCGTTTTGCCCATTTTTTTGAGCTCCTCCAAAGCTTTGAGTATCTCATATACACCTTCATCATCCAGCATGGATGTGGGCTCATCCAAAAGGAAAATTTCTGGTTGAAGTGCATATAAAGATGCCACAGCAAGTTTTTGCGCAGTTCCACCAGAAAGTGTGAAAGGATCATCATGCCTTCTTTCGTCAAGTTGAAAACTTTCAAGCGTTTTCTGTACCCTTGCTCGTATCTGATCCCTACTCAATCCCAAATTTTCCAATCCAAATGCGATATCTTCCTCAACGGTGGAACCAATGATTTGATCGAATGGATTGTGGAAAACATAACAACAAATCTTTTTCAAATCGATTTCTTTCAAATCTTTCCCATTCAGACGTATAAACCCAGATTGAAGTGGTAGTAAACCAGCGAGGAGTTTAAACAGAGTGGTCTTACCAGAACCGTTCGCCCCGACAACGAGGACGAATGAATTTTCCTCTATCTTCAAATTGATGTTCTTCAAAGCCCAACCATCGCCATAACTGAAACTGACATCGATCAGTTCGAGCATGATTCACACCTTTACAGATTTGTAGATGCGTATTCCACCTTCTTTGTGAATATCTTCGACGTTTCCAAAGACTTCCCCCATCGTTCGTTTCACGTAAGAGCCACCTTTGTTATGGTGTGCAACCGCTTGAAGAGACCCCCCGTTGTTTAAATGTTCAAAAGATCCCTTGATCAGTCTCAGCACAGTTTCCTTTCCTGCAGCGAGTGGTGGATTCATGAGTATAAGATCGAAAGTGTCGTTTTTCCACGGTTCGAAGAAAGCTCCATGCTTGATCACGACATCTACATTGTTCTTCTTCGCGTTTATCTTGGCGAACTCCACAGCCCTTTCATTGATATCACTCATGTATATCTCCAAATCTGGATATTCTGATTTCAACACAATACCGATCACACCATAACCACAACCAAGATCGAGCACCTTCTTACCATGGATCTGACAGTGTTCTATCAATATTCGTGTAGCTTTGTCTATTTCACCAAAACTGAAAACGCCAGACGGCGTTTGGAATTGATAAATTCTTCCGTTCTTCAGTTTCAATATGGCTGTTTTGATCCTCAATTCGCACCTCGGTTTTTCAACGTAATAGTGCTCCATGGAAACAAAAGGGGGCCGTTGGCCCCCAGCTCTCAGTCAACAGATTTGGTCAACTTTTTGTCGTGAATGAGTGTAGCTTGAGCCGCTGCAAGCCTCGCTATAGGTACCCTGTACGGTGAACAACTCACATAGTCTAAGCCAGCTTTGTGGAAGAAATGGATGGACCTTGGATCTCCTCCATGTTCTCCACACACACCGACCTTCAAGTTGGGCCTCGCTTGTTTCCCCTTCTTAGTACCCATCTCAACCAACACACCAACACCATCGTAATCGAGTGTCTTGAATGGATCGTGCTCGAGTATACCCTTTTCTAAGTATTCCGGCAGGAACTTACCAACATCATCTCGGCTGAACGCGAATGTCATCTGTGTCAAGTCGTTCGTCCCAAAGCTGAAGAATTCTGCCTCTTTTGCTATTTCATCGGCTGTAACGCAAGCTCTCGGTACTTCGATCATCGTTCCTATTTTGTAATCGATCTTCAAACCTGACTCTTCTATCATTTTGTCAGCAACCTCTTTGATGATCTTCTTCAAGAACGATATCTCATTCACGTGTCCCACCAAAGGTATCATGATCTCCGGTATGACATCCATACCCGTTTCCTTTTTCAATTCGATCGCAGCGCCTATGATTGCCTTTGTCTGCATGATTGCTATCTCAGGATAAGTTATGGTGAGCCTGCAACCACGATGACCGAGCATTGGGTTCAGCTCAGTCAGAGATTTAACGATGTCTTTCAAGTCCTTCGGTGATATGCCAAGCTCCTTCGCCGTCTCTTCGATCTGCTCGTCGTCGTGCGGTAAGAACTCATGGAGTGGTGGATCTATCAGCCTGATCGTGACGGGATAACCAGCCATGAATTTGAACAAGCCTTTGAAGTCTTCCTTCTGCAATGGTAACAACTCATTCAGTGCTTTTTCCCTTTCTTCCTTCGTCTTCGCAACGATCATCCTGCGCATCTTAGGTATTCTATCTTTCTCAAAGAACATGTGCTCGGTTCTGCAGAGTCCTATACCCTCTGCACCAAACTTCCTCGCCACTTCGGCGTCCCTTGGTATATCGGCATTGGCTCTAACACCGAGTTTTCTGATTTCATCTGCCCACATCAAAAGCTCTGCCACTTCACCTTCGAGACCCACAGGTTTGATCGTATCAACTTTTCCAAGGAGGACTTCTCCTGTGGAACCGTCTATTGATATCCACTCACCTTCTTTGACGAAGATATCGTTGACCCTGAACAATCCCTCTTCTTCCTTGACTTCGATCGTCTCTGCACCAACGATCGCTGGTTTACCCATACCCCTGGCAACAACTGCTGCGTGGGATGTCATACCACCTCTGGAAGTGAGTATACCCTGTGCGAACGCCATTCCCCCGACATCCTCAGGGCTCGTTTCAGGTCGGACGAGTATCACTTTTTGCCCGCTTCTCCCCATTTCCTCAGCTTTTTTAGAATTGAAAATAACCATACCAGTCGCGGCACCAGGAGAAGCAGGCAAACCTTTCGCTATCACTTTTGCTTTCGCTCTCGCTTTATCCTCAAAACGAGGATGCAGTACACGTTCCACATCTTCAGGTTTGACACGCAGTACGGCTTCTTGTTTGGTGATGATACCTTCTTTCGCCATATCCACAGCGATCTTGATGGCCGCTCTAGAGGTTCTCTTTCCGCTCCTTGTCTGGAGCATGTAGAGCTTGCCTTCCTCGATCGTGAACTCTATATCCTGCATGTCTCTGTAATGTCTCTCCAGTTTGTCCATTATCGCCATCAGCTCGTCATAAACTTTTGGCATCAAACGTTTCAATTCCGCAAGTGGAACTGGTGTTCTGATCCCTGCAACTACATCCTCACCTTGCGCGTTTTGCAAGAATTCTCCGTAGACTTCTTTTTCTCCTGTGTTGGGATTGCGTGTGAAAGCGACACCTGTTCCAGATCGCTCACCCATATTCCCAAAAACCATGGCAACGACGTTGACAGCCGTTCCGAGCAATTCATCCTCTTTGATGTTGTGTATTTCCCTGTATTTGACAGCTCTGTCACTCATCCAACTTCTGAATACCGCATCGATCGCAAGCCACAGTTGTTTCTCTACATCCTGAGGGAATTCCTTACCCTCTTCTTCGTAGATGCCTTTGTAAATATCGACCAATTTCATCAGATCGTTGGCATCAAGCTCGATGTCCAGCTTGACACCCTTTTGTTTTTTGACTTCTTCGAGTGCGTTTTCAAATTTACTCCTCGGAATTCCAAGCGCCGTGTCACCGAACATCTGCAGGAACCTTCTGTAGGCATCGTAGGCAAACCGTGGATTGTTCGTCATTTTGATTAAACCTTTAACCGTTCGATCGTTCAATCCGAGGTTCAAAATAGTGTCCATCATACCTGGCATCGATATGGCTGCGCCCGATCTAACCGACACGAGTAGTGGTTTGTCTGGATCACCGAAACCTTTACCTGTGACCTTCTCAAGCCTCTTCATCGCTTCGTCAACTTGATATTTAAGACCTTCAGGATAAGTGTAACCATGTTGATAATAGTATCTGCACACCTCAGCGGAAATAGTGAATCCAGGGGGAACTGGTATTCCCAAGTTCGTCATTTCTGCTAGGTTCGCACCTTTACCGCCGAGTATGTCCTTCATCTCAGCGTTTCCTTCAGCCGAACCGTCGGCAAAGAAATAAACCAACTTCTTGTTCATCAAAACACCTCCCTCATTTGATATACCAGTTTGTAGTATAACTGTTGTTCTCCACTGTGCCAACAACTACTAAAACCGATTGAGAGGCTATCCCGAGCAATTTTTCAACGATGGGAGCAAGGTCCACGAAGACGAACAGAGAATGCTTCGCAGGATCAAAAATTTTCAAAGCTTTTTCTAGAGAAAACCTCTCTTTGCTCTGCTGATCGCTGAACACTCTAACATACTTGCCATCACTCTTCACGGTGAAATTATCAATTTTCAGAGTGTCTGCTACGATCTCGCCTCGACCGAGAGTTTTGGCTATCTCTTGTATCGAAATTTTTGATTCGATCACCGCATAGAAAGACGGGTTAGTAGCTTTACCTTCCTTTTGAGTTTCGAAAAGGCTCTGTATGAACTGTGCCACGCCGATCGACACAGCCATTCTTCCTGTGGTTTTTTCAGAAAGGCCGAGGATCTTTTCAACCATGTTCCCCAGATCGTTCGAAATTCCAAAGGTTTGTGCGATCATACCGGAGAAAGTTGCAGGTATGGTGCCAAAAATTTGCTCGTAAGTACCTTTTAAGCTTGCGGCGCTCTGAACGTTCGAAAAGATGAAGATCTCTCCAGAGAGATTTGTATCTCTGTGTAGCGCATACGAAGACGCTGGTTTTGCGTCTGCCAAAACTTTGACTGCGGCATCATTCTTTGCCCTCAATCTTTGAAAACCGGTCAGCTTATCTTGCTCGACTTTCACCACAAAAACGGATTCGAACTCAGCCCCACTCAAATTGAGTTTTGGAGCGTAGCCAACAGCCCATACTGAATTATCCTCAAACCATTTGAGCACTTCGTTCGGTACACTGCCACCACCACTTAAGCATAGATCTATAAATTCACGCTTGTTCGAGATGAACACATAACCTTTTTGAGCTTTTGAGACCATCTCACTGCCCAGTAGATCACCAACAGCTTTGGCCAACTTTTCTGCTTCTTTCGCGGGACCTGCGGCTAAGAGAAAGTTTTCTCCTTTCTGGACAAGCAGAATTTGGTTTGAGAGTAGTTCGTTGAACTGTTCAATTTTTGTGCCGTACTTCACAAGCTGACTGGCCACAACACCTTGGATCATGTTTTCAAGACCGAGTCCGTTGATGAGTGTGTCGAACAGAGGTATTTTCTTCATTTGATCATAGTACTTGGCGTTGTTTCTACTCAAAAGTATTGAGTCGTAACCTGCAGGAATGAACTCACTGATGCCGAACAAAATCGTACTTGTCAGCATCAATAGCACGATCAAGTTTCTCATCGGGATACCTCCCTACAAGATTTTTCACTCAATAATACCATAAAATCAGCCAATATCAGGCTCTAGATTTCCAAAAATTTGAAAATATGGCGAGAATTTTTCTCTGGCTTCATCTAGTTCCTGTTTCCACCGTATTTCTTATAACTTCATTCAACGTTTTCATCGAAAAATTCTAGACCCACTTGAAATGACTCGCCCCAAAGTGCTATTATACAAGCAAGAGGGAGATATGATCTCCCGAAATCGCTGTAAGGAGGGGGGTTGAAGGATGAACAAGAAGGAACTCGTCGACAAGGTCGCGAAGAAAGCCGGACTCAAGAAGAAAGATGTCAAGAAGATTGTCGACACGATGCTCGAGTCCATCACTGAAGCTCTGGCCAAGGGTGAGAAGGTCCAACTCGTTGGCTTTGGAAGCTTCGAGGTCCGCAAAGCTGCACAGAGGAAGGGTGTGAACCCACAGACGAAGAAACCAATCACGATACCCGCAAGGAAAGTACCAAAATTCAGACCCGGCAAAGTCTTGAAGGAAAAAGTTAAGTGAGTTTAAGGGGGCCACCTAGCCCCCTTCTCATTTTCCAACACAGAAATCTTTGAATATACGTTCGATCAGATCACTCGTGTATTCTTTCCCCAGCAAATTATCGAGTGCTTTGAGACATTCTCTCAATCTTTCTGCTACGATATCCAACTTTTCGAGATTCATTTCTTCGATCGCCGATTCGAGGTTTGTTTGACATGACAATAGAAGTTCGTACTGGCGTGCTGTGGTGATATAGCCTTCACTGTTTTCAAAAAGATCTTGAACTTGTTTTACTATCTCTTCTTCGAGTTGCTCCACACCCTCTCTCTTAAGGGCAGAGATCACTAGAACGTGAGCGTTCGTTCCAAGCGCTTCTCTTAGGCTTTCGATATCTATCTTTTCAACCACATCGACCTTGTTCACCACAACCAAGTATCTTTTTTGCTTTATGAGTTGTAGTATCCTCAAATCGTCCTCATCCAAGGGGGAACTCGCATCGAGAACAAAAAGAATCAAATCCCCCTGAGTTGCCGCGTTTATAGCCCTTTCTACACCTATTTTTTCAACCCTATCGTGTGTGTCCCTTATGCCCGCAGTATCGAGCAATGTGAACGTGATACCCTTGATAGTTACACTGGCCTCTATGATGTCACGGGTTGTACCCGGTACCTCCGTCACGATCGCTCTTTCCTCATTGAGTAAGGCATTGAGTAAGGTCGATTTACCAACGTTAGGTTTACCTACTATGACTATCTTCAAACCTTTCGAGATAGCCAATCTGCTATCCGCATTCTTCAAAGCTTCATCCACTTTGCCGGTAAGCTCTAAAAGCATCGTCTTCATCTGCGTTGGTTCGGTCAAAACTTCATCAGGATAATCGAACTCAACCTCTATCTGGGCAAGCACACCTAGAAGATCTTCTCGTAACTGTTCAACCAGCTTGGCCAATCTGCCCGAAAGATTCGCCGCTGCCATTTTAACTGCTGTTTTCGATGTTGCTTCTATAATTTGTTTTATAGACTCAGCCTTGGTCAGGTCCATCTTGCCATTCAAAAAAGCTCTCTTGGTGAACTCACCAGCTTCCGCAAGTCTCGCGCCAGTTTGCAAAAATCTTTCTAAAACCATTTGGGTCACGATGGGTCCACCGTGACACATCACTTCCACCATGTCTTCACCCGTGTAAGAGTTGGGAGATTTGTAAAAGACGACCACAACTTCGTCCAGTACCTGGCCGTTTTCGTCCAAGACAAAATTATGGTAAACTCTTCGTGGTTCAATGGTGCTTGGTACACTGCTGAGGGTTTGGAGACAAATCTTCCAAGAATCCGGGCCGCTCAAACGAATCACCGATATTGCACCGATACCTCTGGGACTCGATATGGCAGCTATTGTATCTGACAATCTCTCAACTCCCAGCGAGAAGTTCGGAAACGATCTTGTTGACGAGTTTACCGTCGGCTCTTCCTTTGACATGTGGCATGATGGCTTTCATAGCTGTTCCGATGTCTTTTGGTCCGGCCAGTTTCAATTCTGAGATGATCTTCTTGGCAAGCTCTCTTATTTCCTCCTCACTCATTTGCTTAGGCATGTAGGACTGTATAATTTGAATTTCCTCTTTCTCTGCTTGAGCTAAGTCTTGTCTTCCGCCTTTTTCGTACATTTCTATAGCTTCCTGCCTTCTTTTTATCTCTTTCAGCATGATCTGAAGTATTTCTTCGTCCGTGGCTGGTCCGATCTTTTCAACTTCAAAATTTTTGATTGCCGCTAAAATCATTCTCAAAGTCCTCACTTTCGCTTCCTCTTTGTTTTTCATGGCATCTTTTAGATCTTGACTCAACCTTGCTTTCAATTCCACAGTGCTCACCTCCAAATTTCATTCGATCACTGAAGCCACCTTGAGATCTCTCACCTCGGTCAGATCGATGATCTCACCGTACTCCGTTTGAACAATCGGTCTTAAAGGATTGTTTCTATTCACACCAACCACGATGGACTTGTGTCCATTGCTGAGCATAACTGTAGTACCTATAGGATAAAGTCCCAGTATGGAGATCATGGTCTGTACCACCTTGGGATCCAGTTTTCCCAGGGAAGCCAATTTCACAAGTTCTGATATGGCTTTGTACGGCGTCCAAGATGGCTTGTAAGATCTACTCGAAACGAGTGCATCGTAGATATCAACGACGCTCACGATACGTGCAAACAAACTTATCTGCTGATCTCTCAATCCAGCTAAATAACCAGATCCATCGATCTTCTCATGATGATCTCTAACGCTGCTCAAAACATTTTCATCGTTCAAACCAGATTTTCTGCAAATTCTCTCACCGAACATCACATGTTTTTTCATGATTTCGAACTCTTCGGGTGTCAACCGCCTTGGCGCTAAGAGTATTTCTCGTGGGACCAAAACTTTGCCCACATCGTGGATCATGGAAGAGAAAGCAAGATGAGAGAGTGACTCCAGTTTTAAACCCATTTCCAATCCGATCAGGGTTGAAATCATACTCACGTGTACTTCGTGGGTGTACGTGTACTCCTCGTCAGTTTGCTGAACGAGAAAGACGAGTGACAACTTGTCACCATAGCTTTTTAAAACGTCACTCAAGATAGTCTGTGAAGCCCTCCAAACTTGTTCACTATCTATTTTGAATTTTTCAACGGCGGAAATGAATACCCGTTTAATCTCCTCTTTGGCCGTTTCGATCTTCTGCGGATCAACTACCGGAGGTAAAAACTCGTTCACCTTGACCCAGATTCGATCGATGCCGTTGAGTTTGAGAATCTCGATCTTGTCCGGTGTGATATTGTTTCCAGCGTCGATCAAGATCCGTCCATCTGGGCCCTTGATAGTTTCCAGGGAAACTTCTACTCCCGTGAGCGCTTCCACACTCTTCAAAATGATCTGTGAGGCTTCAATCTTCAATCGCCCTCACCACACCACTTTCGGTGCCGGCCGGCACTACACCTACCCAGTGCCACGGTCTTTCACAAATCTGCCTCCAAAGAGTCCTCACACGCTTTAGAGTAACTGCTTCGATCCTCTTCAACATCTCGTCCACGGTCAATGGTTCACCTTTCGCCATCAAAAGTTCTAGTACATATCCAAATATGCTCGAGACACTCTCGGTCATCATCTTGAGTTTGCCCATTAGGCGCTGTTTTCCGTACTCGAACAGATCCTCGGTTATGTCTTGCTTCGCTATTTTTTTCAATTCTTCAACATACTTCTCCAATTTGTTCAAGCTCGTGCAAGCGTACACACCGAAGATACCTTTGTCCTTCCAGACGGTGTTCAAGACATCCACATCGTAAACGAGTCCAAGTTGCTCTCTTATCCGCATGAACAAAAGTGAACTCATACCGCTACCAAGCAAAGTGCTCAATACCATGAATGCAGGATAATCTTCACTGGATACGCCACAATCGAGACGCGTCCCACTTATCAGATGTACCTGCGTCAGGTCTTTTTTACCCTCACAAACAGTTCTTTCTGGCTTGAAAAGAACATCAATCTTCGGAGGATCGATACCTCTGTTGTTTGCCTCAAGAACTTTCTTCAACTTTTCTAGAACGCTTTTGGTCACTTTGCCGGCAGCAACTACGTCTACATTTCCATAGTACGACGAATGAAAGGCTAGGACCTTTTCTCTGTTGAGTCTTTCGACTGTCTCTTTGTAGCCACTCACCGGCCGCGAGTACGGTTCCTCAAGATAAGTCTCAGCGAATAGATCCTGCACTCTACTTTCGTGATCTTCGTTGTAAGTTTTTATTTCTTCAATTATAACAGATTTTTCAAGCTCTATCGATCTCTCTTCCAGAAGGGGGTTGAAAACTATCTCCGAGAGAATTTCGATGGCTTTCTCATGATGGTCGTGAGGTACTTTCGCGAAGTAAACGGTGAAATCCTTCGTCGTGAAAGCGTTTAGACCCCCTCCAACGATCTCAAGATTGAATTTCAATGTGAATTCATCAAACTTTTTGGTACCTTTGAACGCAGCGTGCTCAATGAGATGGGCTAAGCCAGCCTCATTTGGCTCCTCATTGGCAGAGCCAACTGGTACGATGAACGCGAGCGACAGTGTTTTGACTGAAGAAATGGGCACGTAGTAAATGTGCCCATTTGAAGCCTTTGTGATTTCAATTTTCATGACACGTGCCTCCGTTTCAATCTTCGTCCGATTTTGGCTTGTTTCTGGGGCGTACTGGGCCTTTTTCCTCCTTCATCAATCTTTCCCGGGTCGGCTTTCTTTCCCCTTCAGAATGGTCTGAAGATGGTATTTCTTCGAATTGGAGTCTGCCCAGATTGTCAATGTTACACACTTTAACTTTCAACGTGTCGCCGATCTTTAGAGTTTTAATGTTGCTTGCTATTTTGCTCTGATGCAGAAGTCCTATCTTGCCCGGACCGACTTCCAGAAAAACTCCGAAAGGTTCTATGCGAGTGATTTTACCTTCGAAGATGTCTCCAACTGCTATGTCTCTGACTATTTCGTTTATCTTGTTGATCGCTGAATCAACCTTCTGTTCGCTATTACCTATAACGCTCACACGACCAGTTTCGTCGTCCACGGATATTTGAACGTCGAATTCCTTTATGATGCCTTTTATTACACGCCCACCCGGTCCAATGATTTCTCCGACTCTCGTCGGGTCAACAACCGTCGTTTTTATGATGGGTGCATACACAGAAAGGCTAGATCTGGGCTTGTCGATGGTGTTGTACATCTTCTCGAGTACGAACAATCTTGCCTCTTTGGCTTGATTCAGAGCTCGATACAAGAGTTCCCTTGAAACACCCGAAACTTTGCAATCCATTTGGAAAGCGGTGATACCATCTTTTGTGCCGGCCACTTTGAAGTCCATATCACCCCAATGATCTTCCGCACCCATTATGTCTGTCAACACCACTTCTGAATCAGGTTCAATGATCAAACCCATCGCAACACCAGCGACGTGTTTCTTCACAGGTACACCAGCATCCATGAGTGCGAGCGAACCTGAGCACACTGTAGCCATCGATGATGAGCCGTTGGACTCGAGTATCTCCGAGACCACCCTTATCGTGTAAGGGAACTCATCTTCCGATGGTAAAACGAATTTCAAAGCACGTTCTGCGAGATGTCCATGACCTATTTCCCTCCTGCTTGGTCCCCTGAGTGGTTTCACTTCCCCGGTGCAAAACGGTGGGAAATTGTAATGCAGCATGAACCTCTTGGTGCCTTCCTCCAGAATCGTGTCGATGATCTGCTCGTCCATCGGGGCACCCAGCGTTACGATACCCAAGCTTTGGGTTTCTCCCCTGGTGAACAGCGCGGAACCATGGACTCTCGGTAACAAACCAATTTCACAACTTATCGGTCTGATATCCTTAGGACCTCTCAGATCTAGCCTGATGCCTTCCTCAACGATGATTCTCCTCATTCTGTGCTTCATTTTTTCCTCGTACAGATCTTTAAGTTGAATGATGTATTGATTCAGCAACTCTTCAGCATATTTTTCCTTGAGACGATTAACGATCGATTCGTAGTATTCACCGATTGCTTGAGCCCTTGCTTTTTTGCCTTGTGTGAGTAATCTCTTACGGAGCTCTGCTTCATCGATCAATGAGAGGAAATCCTTCTCGATTTCCTCGGGTAACTTTTTCTCCTCGATTTGAACTTTGGATACGTTGAATTCACTGATGATGTCCTGCTCGAATTCAACGATCTTCTTGATCGCATCATGAGCCTTGAACAAAACCTCTATCATCTGCTCTTCACTGACTTCTTTCGCCTCACCCTCAACCATCGTTATGGCATCCGCTGTTCCAGCGACCACGATATCGATCAAGCTTCTTTCAATTTGTTCATCCGTTGGAAAGAAAATCACTTCTCCATCGATGAGTCCAACCCTCACGGCAGCGACCACGCCGTTGAAGGGTATATCTGATACGTTGAGCGCCAAGGATGCAGCCATCACACCAACCACGTCTGGGGGATTGACTGGATCAGCTGAAATGACGGTGACTATCACTTGAACTTCATTTCTAAGATGCTTCGGAAACAGAGGCCTTATAGGTCTATCGATGGTGCGGGCTGAAAGTATGGCAGCTTCGCTCGGTTTACCCTCACGTTTAATGAACCCTCCTGGTATCTTTCCAGCCGCGTAAAACCGTTCTTGAAATTCTACAGTTAGCGGCACGAAATCGACACCCTCGGTCACTTGATCAGACATGACCGCAGTTGCTAGAACGGTCGTGTCACCAATTCTCGCCAAAATGGCTCCGTTGGCTTGTTTCGCCAACCTTCCATGCTCAACATAAAACTCTTTCCCCAAAATGGTTCGATGCCAGTATTTCAAAACTATCACCTCTCCATCAAGAAACTAAAAGCGGGCCAGCGCCCGCCCTCTCCTTCGTTTTCCTCTTCATTTCCTCAAATTCAACTTTTCAATCAAGCTTCTGTAGGACTCGGGATTCACTCTCTTGAGGTATCTCAGCATCTTTCGCCTTCTTCCGACCATCTTCATTAAGCCTCGTCTGGAATGAAAATCCTTTGGATGCAATTTCAAATGCTCAGTGAGATGGTTGATGCGAGCCGTCAGAAGTGCGATCTGTACCTCCACTGAACCTGTGTCCTTCTCGTTGATTCTGAATTGTTCAATGATCTGTTGCTTCTGCTCTTTGTCCATGCATACACCTCCACCTCTTACAGCCTTCAACCCAGAAGGGGAATTTCACCCTCATCCGAGTTGAGGTCTGGAGCGGGCGACGGGGGTCGAACCCGCGACCCTCAGCTTGGGAAGCTGATGCTCTACCACTGAGCTACGCCCGCTCGCCAAAAAATAATTATACCACATTCGAGTGGTTCATCAACACTGATGACGGAAACTCAGCTCGTGGAAAACTTTTCTTTCAACAGTTCCAAAACACGCTTGGCGTTGTTTTCCTGCAACAAGATTCTGAAAAATTCATATGCCTGCAGATCGATTTCCCCAGTTTTGTTCAAAAAATAAACTTTCAACCTGGTTTTGAAAAGCTCTTTTTCCACCTCTGCCATGGAAGCAATACTTTTCACCACTTCGATCAATCGTTCATCGTGCAAACAAGCTTCTGCGATCTGCAGGAGCACATCGTCCATTCATCAAGCTTGCTTAGCCGTCACAAAAACCTTGAAAGATATGCCAGTGCGCGTTTCGTTCTCGATCTTGGCTTCCATGAAACCGGGTACCATGTAAAGATCTTTGCCGTTCTCGTTTAGGAATCTGCGAGCAACGGCTATTGCCTTGACAGCTTGGTTAACAGCCCCCGCACCTATCGCTTGGATTTCGACTCTGTCCGATTTCGACAGAGCACCTGCGATGGCTCCAGCCACCTTGTTCGGATTCGAACTCGAACTGACTTTCAAAATCTCCATTCGACCAATCCTCCTTGATCTGTAAAAATATCTCGTGCACAGTTTCTAAGGGTACTGTGCTACGAGTGATTTTACCATACATTCAAGTTATTTCAACTGCCCGCAAATACTTTGCGGCTTCTTCCGGTGGCATCGGGTTTATGTAGAATCCAGAACCCCATTCGAATCCAGCAACGTTCGTGAGACGTGGAACGATTTCCAAATGCCAATGGTAATAAATCTTACCCTCACCGTCCGTTGGGGCAGTGTGTAGCATGAAATTGTACGGAGGATTATCCAGTGCGGCAAAAATCCTATACAACGTGTTCTTCAAGATCTTTGCAAAATTCTTTACTTCCCTCTCTGTTACGTCACCGAAGGAGTGCATGTGACGTTTTGGAAGTATCCAAGTTTCACATGGAAATCTCGCCGCAAAGGGTTCTATCGATACAAAATCTTCGTTTTCTTCAACGACCCTTTCTTTTCTTTCCAGTTCTTGGCTGACTATGTCGCAGAAAACACACCTTTCTTTGTAAGAATAGTATTCCTTAGAACCAGACAGCTCTTCTTGAACTCTTTTCGGAACAATGGGTAATGCGATCAGTTGACTGTGAGGGTGGAGCAACGAAGCTCCAGCATCGCGACCATGGTTTTTGAAAATGAGGATGTACTGAACCTTCGAATCTTTGGCTATGGTCTCATATCGAAGCTTGTAAGCCCAAACAACTTCTTCGACTTGCTTGTGATCCATCAGCGCCAAATGAGTGTTGTGATCAGGAGTTTCAACGATCACTTCGTGATAACCAAACCCATCCATCGCGTCAAACATGCCAACTCCATACCGTTTCGGGGAAAGAGTAGGATTCACAGCACCGAATTTGTTCGGAACGATCCTCACCCACCAACCAGGTGTGTTTGGAGCAGTATCAGCTGGCCTGAACGCGAGAACCTCAGGCGGTGTCGTGTGTTCGTTGCCGTAGTCGAAAGGACAGAACGCAGCTTTTTCTTCGACTTTTGGCCTAGCAAAATCGTGTGGTCGTTTCGCACGTTCGGTGGCGATGATCACCCAGCGTTTTAACACCGGATCTTTTCTGAACTCGGGCATGTTCGATCCTCCTCAAACTCTTCTCTTCTTCAGAGCTTCTTGATATACTTTCAAGTATTGCTTGGCAGAACGCTCCCAAGAGACATCCGTTTGCATCGCGTTTTGAATAATTCTTTTCCAATGGTGCTTTTCATTCCGGTAGAAATGAATCGCCCTCGCAACTGCCAGGAGTAAATGAGCAGGGTCATACTCTCTAAAGCCAAAACCGTTACCTAGGCCTGTCTGTGCATCGTATTCCTTCACAGTGTCAGCTAAACCTCCTGTATAGCGCACTATTGGAACCGTGCCGTACCTCAAACTGTACATTTGACCCAACCCACAAGGTTCATACCTTGAAGGCATGAGGAACATATCACAACCAGCGTAAATTTTCTGCGCGAGTTCTATGTCAAACTTTATATTGCTTGAAACTTTGTCTGGATAATCCTTCTGAAGCCTTTGAAACATTTCCTCATATCTTTTTTCGCCGGTACCTAAAACTATGAACTGCACATCGAACAAGAAAAGGTAATCTGCGATCTTTTCAATCAAATCTAGTCCTTTCTGATCTACCAACCTGTTTATCATACCGATGAGGGGTACGTCTTCCCTCACCGGGAGGTTCAAATCTTTCTGTAGACGTTTTTTGTTCTCATATTTCTTCTCCAAACTGTTCAGATCGTAATTGACGTAAATCTTTTTATCCGTCGCAGGATTGTAATCTTCGTAGTCTATCCCGTTCAAAATTCCGTAGAGATCTTCCGCTCTGAGTCTCAGCACACCGTCGAGTTTCTCACCGTATTCTTCCGTTTGGATCTCCTGCGCGTAGGTTGGGCTCACGGTGGTGATGACATCGCTGAACAATATTCCGCCCTTCAGAAAGTTTATACGACCGTAAAATTCCAATCCATCTATGTTGAAAAGATATCCTGGAAGGCCAGCGAACTTCATGTAATTCGGGCTGAAAACACCTTGATATCCGAGGTTGTGGATCGTAAAAACAATCGCGGTTCTACTGAAGAAAGGATCGACTCTATAGAGTGTTTTCAAATAAACTGGGACCAAACCCGTCTGCCAATCATGAGCATGCACGATGTCGAATTGCTCAGAAAGATGCTTTATCGCTTGAATAGAAGCCGCACAGAAAAATATCGCTTGTTCCGCGAGATCAGGCCCTTCATACACGTTGTCCGCTGAAAAATAGTAATTGTTCGCTATGAAGTAAACAGTGACGTTGGAACCGGGCAACTGCGATTTGTAAAGATCGAATTTTTCTTGCGTTTGTACGTTCTCAACGGGTATAGATTTGGCAACCTCCACGATTCGATATCCAAACTTCTCGCTATTCTTCAGAACCAGCTTGTGCAAGGGCATGAAGATCGAAACCTTAGCCCCACTTTTTTCTATCGCTTTGGGCAAAGCACCAATCACATCGGCAAGTCCCCCAACTTTGGCAAAGGGGTGAACTTCATAAGCAATCATCGCGACCCTCATATCTTCACCTCGCTGTCGGAATTATAGCATGATCCTTTTGAAACTGAAGAAGACTGCTGAGAACTTCCTCCAATCCAACTTGAAAGAAAAATTTTCCATCTTTCAATCCCAACTTGACGTAAGGTATCAACGGAATTTGGTAAGAGATATGCCCATTGAAGTACAACTTAGCCCAGTACTCTTCATCTGTGCCACGCAACATGCCAAAACTCAGTGCGAGACCGTCGAGCGCAAAGAATCCGTCGAAGCTACCAAAATTTGTTCTTATCGTCGGGAGAACCACCTCCATCTCGTACACTGGGCCTTCAAGCCCCAACCTCCCGCTCACTTCCAGCAACAATCCTTTGAATAAGAACGCCTTCGAGAGTCCGAAGTACATACTTGGCAATATTCCAACGGTGAAAGAAAAATCAGCGAATCTTTTTAGGTGTATAAGTCCTCCAACACTACCTAAAGCATATCCGAACGCGAGTTTTGGGATCGTTCCATCACTCGATATGTCCAAGCCCATCGCCACGGAAAACACATCGTTTTTTAAACTCTTTGAGGTTTTGCTAGATATACTTAAGTCGATCGTTAACCTTTGGTTCAACGTCGAAAGTGATACCGTTAATCCCCTTGAACTGTTGAAGAACACTTGACCATAATGCATGTTGACAGTTTTCACAAATGCTCCCGCAAGAACGTTATCCATCAAATCGTCCCAAAAACCAACCATCACGCCTGCTCCAAAATCCTTTTGAATCAAATCTATCCATGGAAACGGCAGTAAGAATCTCATCTTCAACGCATCGTGGTACTGTATTGAAGAAATTTCCACATCTTCCAACTTTAACCAGTCATTACCGAGAATCACTTTGGGTTCTTCGATACGCTGCTCAACGATCTTGGCATCTTCCTTGAACAGTGCATAACCGCCTGGGAGTGGCTTGATCGAAAAGATGTATCCTTCATACTGTACAGCAGAGATACTGTTGCTGACACCCAATTCATGGATTTGATTCGTTCGAAGATCTAACCTGAACGTTCGAAGTTCACCTTTTCGATCGCTGACAAAATAAATCACATCTCCCAGAACGACAGGTGAAAGCTTTGCTTTTCCATCACTCGTCAGTTTGATCAATCTTTCACTCTCAAGCATGTAAAGATCAACATTTCTAGCATCCTTCGCTGTGAAAACGATGCGATTTTTCGAAGCGGAGATTTGAAGCGGTGTTAAGTTGTGTGGAATAACAACGTCTTGAGTGATGGATCTTTTCACATCCAAAACTTTGATCTTTCTTATGTCGTTCTCTTGAACGATTAAAGCTAACCTCTCATCGTCTACCCACGATACGTCGATCACATGTTTCACATTTAAATCATTCACAGAACCGTTCCAGAGCAACAGTTTAGAAACGTACCTTCCTTCTTCAACTACCATTTTCACAATTGCGAGTTCTCTTCGAGAATTCACCGAGAAACTCACTATGCTTGGAGTTTCCAACAACTTGTGATGTTTGCCTTCGAAGATATCGTAGAAATAGATCGCACTTGTTTCATCATAACCTTTGAAGATGTAATAAACTCTCCACAATTCCAAGTTCAATTTTGAAGCCAGCAGGGAAAGTTCGGTCAGCTTTTCACCATCAAAGGAACGCTCAACGTTCGACCAAGCTTCTTCAAGCTCTTTGGGAGAAGCAATTTTCCTGAGATGCCTATAGAATGTTGCGAGTGGATCTTTGGAGAAATCCTCCACCAAATGGACAGTTGCCCCTCTCTTTTTCTTTTCAATCGTTTCGAGCAGAGCGTAGCCGAAAGTGTAACTCGCTCCACCAGGTGTGAAACGCGTTGTGTTGATGGAGGAAGCGTATCTCAAACCGATATCTGTGGACAAAGCGTTCTGTTTGTAAAGATCGAAAATCACATCGTTTGCCCTACCTTCTCCCTGCTCTTTCGACTCGTAAACTATTGCGACTCCTTCGTGCAAATACATGGGAGTCAAGATCGATTGAACGGCAGCAGCTACAGAATGCCCAAAGATCGAGAGTTTTTCTGCATAAGGTGCGAACTTATTGGCAAGAAAAAGATGAGCAAGTTCATGTCTGAAACAGAATACAACCCAGTCTTCATAGTTTGGTGTGAATTGGTACGGGTCCATATCGCTCACGTAGATGACGATCACGTTGTTCAATGGATTTGCATAACCGTTAGAAAGATCAGATTTGAGCAGATAAACTTTCGGTCGCTTCCGCAAGGAGGATTTGAACTCAGCCGTGAAGTTCTCGTACACTTCATCTGCTTTTTGGGACAATCTGTACGCCGATCTTGCCAAACCATCATCGTAAAGTATGTCCAGATATTTTGTGGATAACATGTTGAAAGTTCCTGCTGCCCAGAGAGTGGAAGCAACGATGATAAGGAAAAACGAGTGTAACGATCTCATCCGCTTCTCTCCAATCTTTTAGTTATGTAGTTGACAACGACCTCCACTGCCCTGTCGTTGTAACCACCCTTTGGCACGATGATGTCTGCGTAGCGTTTCGTTGGCTCCACGTAGGCATCGTGCATAGGTTTAACAGTTTCAAGGTATTGCGCTATCACGTTCTCAACGTTTCTTCCTCTCTCTTTGATGTCACGCATGAGCCTTCTTATGAATCTGATATCGCTTTCGGCATCCACATAAACTGAGAGTTCATAAAGTTCTCTGAGTTCTTCATAATAGAGCGCAAAGATGCCTTCGACCAAAACCACTTGCCTTGGTGAAAAACTGATCGTTTCATTCTTCCTAGTGTAGGTCACAAAATCGTAGGTAGGAACCTGAACCGTGTGACCAGAAGACAACTTCCGCAGATGTTCGACGAGCAGTTGGTACTCTATAACATCTGGATGATCATAGTTGACTTTTCTGCGTTCTTCCAGTGGCATATGACTCATATCTTTGTAATAGTTGTCCATTGGTAATATCGCGCATCTCTCTTCACCCAGATGCTGTACGATCCTTCTCGCAACAGTAGTCTTCCCAGAACCAGTTCCTCCACCTATACCGATCATGATCAAGCTTTCAACCCCTACATAACTCAATTTAACACATCCTGTTGAAAATAGCCAAGCAAAACTTACCGATCATCAATATAATTGAATGGAATCCAAATCTTGGTGGAATTTCCGGACGGTGATGTTTTTGAAAATTTTTCTCATCAGACATGCCAAGACCGATTGGAACGATCTAGGCCTCTGGCAGGGAAACACCGATGTGCCTCTGAACGAAGCTGGTTTTGAACAAGCAAAGAAGATCGCTCAGAAACTTTCAAAGCAACATGTAGAAGCGATCTACACTAGTCCGCTTTTGAGAGCCAAGCAGACCGCTTCCGTCATCTCGGAGATGTTGAACGTTCCACTTTTTATCGACGAACGGCTCAGAGAGTGTGAGATATCTCTGTGGAATGGTCTGACGATGCAAGAAACACTCGAAAGGTACTACAACGAATACACGCTTTGGTCAACACAACCCAACGCTGAGATCGAAGGTGTAGAATCCCTCCAAGAAGTTCAAGATCGTTTTCTGCGGTTCGTTGAAGAGATCAACAAGAAAGCCTTCGAGTCCGTTGCGGTGGTGTCACACGCATTGATACTTCGAACGTTCATTTGTTGGGTGTTGAAGTTACCACTCACAGAGCACAAAAATTTTAAATTGGACAACGCCTCAATCAGTCTCGTTGAAACGCAGAGTAGATCGCGGTTAGTTTATTTGAACGACACTTGTCATCTTGATTGACTCAAAATATCTTGCTACTCGCCTTGGGACCTGGAGTTTTGTCGTACGCCTCGATCGGCCAGAATCTGTAAACGTATTCGTACCTATCAATTTTCACGTTCGGATCCTTTGGTACGTGGAATAAATCGTGAACAGCGGTGACATACTTATAGAACGTGTCTCCACGGGGAACGAGTTCTACTACGACATTGAACATTACGCTGTAACCGCTCATTTGATCGTAAAACAACAACGTCGCTCTGGGATCTTTCAGCACATTTCGATAACTGTTTTTATAGAACATTTCTATACTTGAAAGTATTCTTCTATCAAAAATTTCAGGTTTTTCGTACAGATCGAGCAAAAATTGTACTCTTTCTTTGAACGTTTCGTTCACACCCTTTTGTCTCGCCATCTCTATGAGGTTGATCGCCTTGTTTGCGAGTTCTTCAAGATACTCCTGCTTTGGTACCAAGCCGAGTCCTTTGATGCAACTGTTTATTGGAAACTCACCCTCCTTCGAGAAAGTTGACATGACAACGGTGTGTGGTGAAAAATTCGGCACACCCTTTTCCAAACCTAGAAAGATCTTCAAACTCTTGGTGCGTGTTTGAATCTGCCAGTTGAAAAATGCTTCATCCATTTCGTGAAGCTTGTAACATTTTTCCTCTCCGTGAACATTCACAAAAACGTTGTTGGTTGTGAATTTCATATCATTCCCTCCTGTTAGAAATTTTGGGATTCAAGATCCTTTCACTCGCCACACCGAGCGACATTATCGAAAAAGAAGCAAGAAAGATGGCCAACCCTGGGAAAACGATCCACCACCATGCACCAAGAACGAGTGCGTTACACGTTCTCGCCAAGCTCAGCATCTTGCCCCATGAAACAACCCTTGGATCTGAAAAGCCCAAGAAAGACAACCCCGCTTCCGCGAGCATCGCACCGGCGGCGGAAAAAGCCGCGTTCACCGCTAAAACGGGGTATGAAGCAGGCAATAGATGTTTCCTGATGATGTACCACTTGCTCGCCCCAGCGCAAAAGGCCGCCTCAACGTAACCCCTCTTTTTTTCAGAAAGAACTATTGCGCGAACCACCCTCGAAACGCCAGCCCAACCAAAGATGACCAGTACGAACACTAAAGTCCAAAAACTACTCCCCAGATACGTCAGGATCATTATCATGATCGGAAGACCTGGTAACACCATGACGAAATCGACGGTCCTCATTATTAAAGTGTCGATCCCCTTACCAAAAGCGGCCGCGATCACTCCGAGCAAACCACCAACGACGGTGACACCGAGAGCTGTCAAAGCTCCTACAGTCAGTGAAGTTCTAGTTCCATAAACGATCTGGCTGAAGATATCAGCACCGTACCAATCTGTGCCCATGATGTGTCGCTTTGAAGGAGGTTGAAGCCTACGACCTCTTTGGGTGATATCGTAAGGATTGTAAGGAGCAATCAGTGGTGCAAAGATTGCACAGAAGACGAATGAGCAAAGAATCACAAACCCAACCGTTCCTTCAAAAGAACTGAAAAGCTCATAGAAAAAGTAGAAGATTCTTCTGCGTCTCATTCAAATCTCACCCTTGGATCGAACACTGCTTGCAACACATCCGCGATGAAGTTGGCGAGAATTACAGAAACGATCGTTATGATGACCGTTGCTTGCAATAAAGGATAATCTGAGTTCCTTGAAGCTTCGAGTACTAAAAGACCCATGCCTTTCCAGGAAAAAATGGTCTCGATGAGCACAGCGCCACCCAGCATACCAGCGATACGAAGCGTGAGCATGGAAAAAAGAGGACCCAAGACGTTCCTGAGGATGTGCCTCTTTCTTATCCGCCGTTCGCTCAATCCTTTCGCCTTAGCTGTGAGAATGAACTCTTCGTTGAGAATCGAAATAACCATGTTTCTAACATACATAGCGAATCCCGGTACGTTCACCATGAAAATCACAAGCCAAGGGAGAAAGGCATGCCGAAGCAAACTTAAAAACGCAGAAATGCCTGTTGCGTTCGAATCGATCATTCCCTGAAGTGGAAACCAACCGAGTTTGAAAGAGAACAAAAGTACTAACAGCAACGCAAACCAAAACGTGGGAACAGAATGGAGGGCAAAAGCCACATAACGAACGAATCTGTCTGCGAAAGAATTCCGCTTGCAACCTATATAAACACCGAGTTGCAATGAAGCCAGCATACCGAGAAGCGTTGGAACAGCCGTGAGCAACAACGTCCAGGGTAGTCGTTCCAAAACCACACTCACGACGCTTCTGTTGTAAGTGTACGATACTCCAAGGTTTCCTCTGAAGAACTGTTTCAAAAAGCTCAAATATTGAATGAGCACAGGTTTGTCCAAACCGAAAGCGGCCTTTATCTCCTGCTTGACTTCTTCAGGAATCCTGGGATCGCCATAAAAACGCTCTGCCGGATCGCCCGGCAGAGCCCTTATGAGAATGAAACTTACAGTCAATGCGAGTATGATCGTCAAAAACATCTGGATTATTCTCTTTATAAGGTAAGAAAAACTCATGAGAATGTCACCTTACAGGTTTAAGCGATTTCAACGATTCTACATTCATCACACCTTCCGTTGGTGAAACAATCCAACCTGTGAAGTTCTTAACACTGTAGGCTTCTATATCCACAGGCACAAGTATAGGCACAACGGGGACGAATTCTGCAATGAGTTTTTGTAAATTCTTAAAAGCTTGAATGCGCTCATTTTCAGAGAATGCCATCCATATAGATTCAAGTGCCGAATCGAGCTCCTTAATACTCACACCGCCGTAATTGAACCCCGTCACTTGACCATCCTTCATCGTACCTCTAGATGAATGTAGATGGTAGAATGCCATTTCTGGATGGCTCCCAAGATTGTAAGCGTGCAGTGCCAGATCGAAGTCAGCCTTTTTCAACTTCGTCGTCAAACCTTCTGGCCCTTGAACATCCAATTCAACCTCAATACCGACGTTTTTCAGATAGAGTTTGATATACTCAGCTGTATCCATCGATCTCCTATCGGAAGAAACCAAAAGCGTCAGTTTTCTCCCATCGTAGTTACTCTTCTTCAAGAATTCCTTGGCCAGCGGTAGATTCTGTTGAACAGTCCCCACACTTTCATCGTACACGACCTTCGCTCTTTTCGGTATCAGTCCAAGTGATGCGATGTCTGCAAGACCACCGTAAACTTTTTCTACGAGCTCTACGTAGTTTAAAGCATGGAGTACAGCCTTTCGGAAATTCACATCGTTCATCGGGGCTTTTCTGTGATTGAACATCACTACGTTCACCACGCCACCCTCGATGAGAGCAACCTTCACGTTGGGATACTTGGTGGGATTCTCCATGACCTGTTTAGCCAACTCTGGATCAAGATTCCAGAAAAGATAATCGTAGTCACCCTTCACTAATCCCAAAAATCCCATGGTCTCATCTTGGACCGTATGAAAAACTACGGTTTGCAAATACTGGGGTGCATCTGGATGATCTTTGAAAAACTTTAAAACAACACTCTGTGGAGTCAATTTTTCGAAAGCGAGTAAACCGCTACCGATTGGTCTTTCAATGTTCGGGAATTCCAGTGGTTTTTCGATCTTTTCCCAGACAGCTTTCGGGATGATCGGTATCGCCATGGGTGCAAAAGAGAGCATCGAAACGTTCATCGTTCTGAAAGTGAGCTTCACGGTTTTCTCGTCCATTTTCTCAGCACCTGTCAGGTAAGCAAGGATCGGACCGAGTGGGAGTCTCTTTTGAAGGATGTAATTGAACGAGAAAACCACATCGTCGGCCGTAACGGGTGAACCGTTGTGGAATTTTCTGTCTCTCAACCTCAAGATCAAACTGTTGTTCGAAAAGTCCACCTGGAAGTCTTGAGCTAAAGCTCCCACGATTTGACCAGAACGTTCCGTCAAAAGCGTCTCATAAAGATAACCAACGACGATGCGCTCAGCGGAAGATTTTACCAAAAAGGGATTCAAAGACCTCACTTCACCTAAAACTGCCACGTTGAGCTGGGAGCAAAGCATCGAAGATACAACCACTACGAGTAGCGTTAGTATGAGAACTCGTTTCATTCTCTACACCCCCTTCGAATTTCGTTTGTTATTATTATACAGGAGGTGCTTCGATTGAGAACAGAATGGCTTGGTAAGATGGCATTTCTTGCTTACACAGATTCAAACAGGCAAATTTTGATGGATGCGAAGAAAGAAAACGGAGGCTTATCCGCAGGACCAAGTCCGATGGAACTCGTACTCGCAGCACTCACAGGTTGTACCGGTATTGATGTGATCTCGATACTTTCCAAAATGAAAGTGATCGACGAGGTGGAAAGTTTTAGAATGGAAGTTTCAGCGGATCGCGCGCAAGATCATCCAAAAGTGTACACGAAGATCCATTTGAAGTATATCTTCAAATTCAAAAACCAACCACTCAAAGAACAGGTTGAAAAGGCTGTCCAGCTTTCACAGGAGAAGTATTGTAGCGTCTCTGGTATGTTGAAAAAATCCGCAGATCTAACTTACGAGATCATCTATGAATGAGGTGAACTCATGCTTTTAGCGAGTTTCAAATTTTTCAGCACAACGATCGAAATCGTTCAAGATGATATCACGAAACAGGACACCGAGGTCATAGTGAACGCCGCTAACTCTCATTTGAAACACGGTGGAGGCGTGGCCGGCGCGATAGTCCGCGCAGGTGGGGAAGAAATACAAAAGGAAAGCGACGAATATGTGAAAAAGAATGGACCAGTTCCAGTTTCAGAGGTAGCAGTCACTAAAGCAGGAAAACTGAGAGCGAAATACATTTTTCACGCTGTCGGTCCCAGATGGGGTGAGGGGAACGAACACGAAAAACTCTACAGAACCGTTCAGAACATTTTGAAAAAGGCGGAGCAAATGAGTGTAACTTCGATCAGTATTCCGGCTATAAGTAGCGGTATTTTCGGTTTTCCGAAGGATCAGTGTGCCGAGGTCTTTTTTAAGGCCATAACGGATTTCCTCACAGAGAGGCAAAATACTTGCTTGAAACTCATAAGGCTTTGCAACATAGATGAGGAGACGAGTAGAATCTTTCTCTCCGTTTTTGAAAGGAGCGGGAGGTGAGAAGGTGCAGAACGAGGAGAAAGAAGTTGTAAAACTTTCCATGCAAGAGTTGATAGTTCTTTTCTTCAACACCATTGCTGGTCGCTGTTGGGCAAGATTGGGCCTCACGAGAGACGAATACGGTGAACTGAGACAAGATCTCAAAGAGGCCAGGATGGGCATCGATGTACTCGATGCGGTTTTGAAAGCGATTGAGGATGATCTGGAAGAAGATCTCAAAAGAGAACTCGAAGCGGTCTTGGCTAACTTGAAACTGAACTACTTCAATCAGTACAGCAAGACGAAAGAGGTAAAAACATGAAAAAGGCAGGCATAGTTGGCCTCCCAAACAGTGGAAAGTCAACGCTTTTTAACGCACTGACGGATCAAAGTGTCCCAGCAGAAAAGTACCCATTCTGCACGATAGATCCCAACGTAGGAATACTCGCCGTTGAGGATGAGAGATTGACAAAGCTCGCTCGGATGGAAGGTTCCAAACAGCAAGTTCATCCTTTTTTTCACATCGTCGATATCGCCGGTTTAGTGAAAGGGGCGAGCAAAGGGGAAGGATTGGGTAATCAGTTCCTCGATCATATAAGCAAAGTGGATCTGATTTTTCATGTTGTTCGTTGTTTCAAAATCGACGATGTCTCCCACCCCATGGGCAGTATCGATCCTGCGAGGGACATCGAAATAGTGGAGGTCGAATTGATACTGAAAGATCTAGAGACAGTGAACAAAAGGATCGAAAAGATCTCCAAACAAGCTAAGGCTGGGGAAGAACACGCGCGATTTGAGCTTCACTTTCTCGAACAATTGAGAGCACATCTTGGAGCTGGCAAACTCGCAAGAACCCTTCAGAGGAATCAACAAGAACAATCTATTTTGGATTCCTTGTTTCTCCTCACAGAAAAACCGATCGTGTACGTTGCGAACGTCGACGATTGGGGACTAGAAAACGGCTTGGACAGAATCGTTGAGCGAATGGCGAACGAAAGATCCTCTGCTTTTCTCGCGGTTAATGCTCAGTTGGAGTTCGAGGCGAGAGAACTCTCGGCCGAAGAAGCGATGGAATTACTCTCAGCTTATGGATTCAGAGAGAACCTTAAGAAAAGGTTCTTGACACAGATCAAACGCGCCCTAAAGCTCATATGCTTCCTCACCGCAACAAAAAATGAAGCGAGGAGCTGGTTGATCCCTGAAGGAACATCGGCGTACGATGCGGCAGGGATGATCCATTCGGATATCCAAAGGGGATTCATAAAAGCTGAAGTGATTCCTTTCGAAGAACTGGTTCACTATTCTTCCTTCAAGGAAGCACGTGAAGCAGGCGCGGTTAAATCACACGGTAAGGATTATTTGATCAGGGAGGGAGACGTTGTCCATTTTCTCTTCCATGCTTGATCTTCTGAAAAATACGCCGTTGGTTGCGACAGTTCTTTCTTTTCTGGTTGCGCAGCTCATAAAGATCGTCACACATCGAAATTTTAAGGCTTTCAAAAAATACGGTGGTATGCCGTCAGGTCATGCGGCAGCTATGGCTGGACTCGCATTCACACTTGGAAGATGTCTAGGCTACGCATCTCCCATCACGGCAGTTGCCGTAGCTTTGCTCATGGTTGTCGTGTCGGACGCGGTCAACTTGAGACCCTACGTCAGGGAAGATTTGGGCCACACCTGGCTCGAAGCCTTCGCTGGTATTGCGGTAGGGTTCATCGTCTCTCACCTTCTACCAGCGAGAATTCCTCTTTGGTGAAGGAGGATTTCAATGCCTGCAAAGCTCTCTTCTGCAACACTCGTTGGTTTGAATGTCTTTCCAGTCGAAGTAGAAGTGGATATCGACAGAAGAAGTGTCATACACGATGTGGACATCGTTGGACTTGGGGACACCGCAGTGAAAGAGAGCAAGAAGAGGATCAAGAGCGCTTTGAAAAATTCTGGGTTCGATTTTCCACACGGAAGGATCATCGTCAATTTGGCACCTGCGGATCTTAAAAAAGAAGGTACTTCTCTGGACCTACCGATAGCGATGGGCGTTCTGCAAGCTTGTGGACATCTAAAAAAGTTTGACTTTCTTTGCATCGGAGAGCTATCGCTCGACGGTAGAATCAGAAAGGTCAAGGGCGTGCTCACCATGTTATTACAGCTCTCAATGGGTGGATTCTCAAAGCCTATAATCGTTCCAAAAGAAAACGAAGTGGAAGCCAAAATGGTGAAAAATCTAAAGATTTACTGTTTTGACCACGTGAAACAGGTCGTTGAGTTCATCAACGGAATGATCGTCCATGAACCTGTTGAGTTCGAAGGACTTCCGCCATTCTCCTACGATGAAGATCTCGATTTCTCCGATGTGAAAGGTCAGACTCTCGCTAAACGTGCCTTGGAAATCGCTGCCGCAGGCGCACATAACGTGCTGATGAAGGGAAGCCCTGGGGCAGGTAAAACCATGCTTGCAAAAAGGATCTGCACGATATTGCCACCCTTATCTGAGGAGGAAGCTTTGGAAACCTTGATGGTTTACAGTGCGGTGGGTCAAATCGATTTTGAAAAACTCAAACGCCCTTTTCGTGCACCACACCACACCGCATCGAGTGTGGCCATCATAGGTGGAGGGAACGACGCGAGACCGGGTGAAATAAGTCTTGCACACAACGGTGTGCTTTTTCTAGATGAATTACCTGAGTTTCGCAGAGACGTTATAGAGGCTCTCAGACAACCCCTCGAAGAAGGCTCTGTGACGGTCGCGAGGGCCAAGGTAACTGTGACTTATCCTGCCCGTTTCATGCTCATCGCAGCAATGAATCCCTGCCCGTGTGGAAACTACGGTGATCCGAAAACCGTTTGCAACTGTTCGCCTTACGACATCATCAGGTACAACAAGAAAATTTCTGGACCTATACTGGACAGGATTGACATACTCGTTCATGTAGGAAGGATAGATCCAGAAGAGTACTTTTCAAAGGATTCCTCCGAGAGCAGTGTGAAGATAAGAGAGCGTGTTTGCAGAGCGAGAGAGATCCAAAAGAGAAGATATAAAGATGTCAAAATCTCAACGAACTCCCAGCTCAACTCTAAATTGATCAAGAAGTTCATCAAAGTCGATGAGAAAACAGAACAACTTTTGAAGCTCACAGTTTCGAAGTACAATTTGTCAGCTAGATCGATAGACAAAATCTTGAAGGTCGCAAGGACTATCGCTGATCTAGAAAATTCACAAAATGTCGAGTACAAACATGTTGCCGAGTCAATTCAGTACAAACTGAACCAAGAATGATCTCGAGCTGGTCCGATCCAACGGGAGTGAGAGGATAATAAAAAACCATCTTGATTAGAAACGCTGGTTTTTGAAAAGATTTCCAGACGATAGAGCTTACGAACGCTGAATGGTTCAACCAAAAATGGATCTGGACGATGCTGATTTCATTGTTGTCTGTCCTCTGATACAACGAGTTGCTCAAAAAGTTTATTTGATGATCGATGATGCTATCAGATTCGATGGTCGATCCAAAAAACTGAGGAAAATGGCGATGTTACTCGACAAACACTGTATTTCAATCCGAATCACTTTCTAGGTGGTATCATCTGAAGTTTTTGACGAAAAACTTTGCAGAAAGAACTGTAGAACTGTCAAGAACGGTGTTTGATTCGTTTCAACTTACTCCACCAAGTTTGAAAGCTTTTTGTATAATCTCTTTGGTGAAAGCTATGGAATGGATGATAGTGTATTTCACGAGAAGTGGAACTTGCGAGAGAATAGCAAAAAAGATCGCTGAAACGACAGGTTTTCGCGCTGTCAGGTTGTACGATGATGTGAATTGGTCTGGCTTTCTTGGTTTCATGAAGGCAGGTTTCTACGCTTTGACTGGAAGGCGAACGAAGATCGAAATTGAAGAAGAGCTCAACGCTGATCGATTCGTTCTGATCACACCCATCTGGGCCGGATCAATCACACCAGCTGCACGGACTTTCATTGAACATTTCGGTCCATCGAAAATATTACTCGTGACCGTTTCGGAAGTGACTAAACCTGAAGATGTCTCGAGGTCTTTGAAGAAGAAATACAATTTGCTCGGTGTTCACGGCTTCACAAAGAAGACCAATGAGAGTGAAGTGATGAGGCAATTGGTTGAAAAGTTGCAAAAGATTTGACGGACCTTTTCACCTCTTGAAAGACCCAAGGTCCTGTGATAAGATTGTACTTGCACTGTCGACTGGTTGACCCGCTAGCTCAGCAGGCAGAGCACCTGACTTTTAATCAGGGGGTCCTGGGTTCGAGTCCCAGGCGGGTCACCAGGGCGAGAGTGGCGGAACTGGCAGACGCGCTGGACTTAGAATCCAGTGGGCGATGAGTCCGTGTGGGTTCAAGTCCCACCTCTCGCACCAAATTGCGGGCGTAGCTCAGCGGTAGAGCGTCTGCTTGCCAAGCAGAAGGTCGCGGGTTCGAAACCCGTCGCCCGCTCCAAAGATAACCCCCTGTGTCACAGGGGGTTTTTTCATTGTTTTCGATCGTAAAGAACTCCATACTTAAAACAATTTTCAAGTAGCTTCAATGAGATCTTGTCGCGCATGGATCATAATTGATATTTGGTGCGGAGGTGTCAAAAAGTTTTGAATTCCATCAGAATAAAAGGTGCAAAAGTACACAACTTGAAAAACATAGACGTGGAAATACCGAAGAACACCATCACGGTTATAACTGGATTGTCAGGTTCAGGAAAGTCATCCCTCGCCATGGACACGATATACGCTGAAGGCCAAAGGAGATACTTAGAATCGCTCTCAGCCTACGCGAGACAGTTTCTGGGGGAGCTCAAAAAACCTGACGTAGACTCTATCGAAGGTCTTTCCCCAGCCATAGCGATAGATCAAAAAAGCGCATCACACAATCCGAGGTCTACGGTGGGCACAACGACGGAGGTTTATGACCATTTGAGGGTCTTGTTCGCAAAAATAGGCGAACCACACTGTCCTTCCTGCGGTAGACCCGTTGAAAAGAAGAGTATAGACGAAATCGTCAAAGACGTTTTTTCAAAGTTTTCAGCTTCGTCACGCGTCTACGTACTTGCACCCATCGCGATCGATAAGAAAGGTACATTCAAGAAAGAGTTACAAACACTCGCTTCTAAAGGATTTGTTCGTGTTGAAATCGATGGACAGATTTTTCGAATCGAAGAAGTGGGCGAATTGGACAAGAACAAGCGACACACGATAAAACTCGTCATCGATAGATTGATACTATCTGAGAACGAGAAACACAGGATCGCAGACGATATAGAGATCGCGTTCAGAGAGAGCAACGGTTTTGTGGAAATCAAGAATGCCGATACGAACGAAAACCTCCTTTTCAGTGAGCACATGATGTGCCCTGTCTGTGGTATAGGCCTTCCAGAGATAAATCCAAAACTCTTTTCGTTCAATAACCCTTACGGTGCCTGCCCGAATTGTCATGGATTGGGTTACAACCTCCAGATAGACCCTTCACTCGTTGTGAACGAGAACTTGAGTATAGAAGAAGGAGCACTTTTACCCTTCGGTGAGAGTGAGTATTATCTTTCCATCGTGAGCAAAATTGTGAAACTGTTTGGTGCTTCCACCAAAGTTCCATTCAGAGAACTGCCATCAGTTGTTCAAGATGCTCTTCTCTATGGTTATGCAGATTTCGAAGGTGCAGTCAATTACGTCGAAAGACGCTATGAGCAGACCGCCTCGCAAGACGTGAAAGAATGGATAGAAAAGAATTTCATCGTACAAAGGATCTGTCCTGTTTGTAACGGTAAAAGGCTCAAGCCTGAGGCGCTCGCCGTCACCATCAGGGGTCTCAACATAATCGATGTGACGAATTTGACTATAGACAAAGCTCACAAATTCTTCGAAGATTTACAAAATTCTTTGTCTGAGAGAGAAATCAAAATCGTTGGCGATCTTCTGACGGAGATCAGAAAAAGACTACAATTCATGATCGACGTTGGCTTGGGATATCTGACCCTTTCTCGGCCAGTCAACACCTTATCTGGTGGGGAAGCTCAAAGGATCAGGCTCGCAACTCAAATTGGCTCTGGGCTGACGGGAGTCACATACGTACTCGACGAACCCACGATCGGTTTGCACCAGCGCGACAACTTGAGATTGATCAACACACTCAAGAAATTGAAAGATCTTGGTAACACCGTTATAGTCGTCGAACACGACGAAGAAATCATAAAGAACGCCGACTACATAGTCGATCTCGGCCCGTACGGTGGAGATCGCGGGGGAAAAGTGATCTTCACTGGAACCGTTAAGCATCTGATCGAGAACCCAGACGGGTCTTTAACTGGGCAATATCTATCGGGCATGAGGAAGATAGAATACCCAGTTACTCGGAGGAAGGGAAATGGGAAGTTCTTGACTGTGGTGGGTGCGAGGCACAACAACCTGAAGAACATCACCGTCAAGTTTCCACTCGGCACATTCATATGTATCACGGGAGTTTCGGGATCGGGAAAGTCTTCGCTCGTCATAGATACACTGTATCCCGCGATCATGAATTCGATTTACAAGACCAAGCTACCCGTTGGAGAACACGACAGAATAGAAGGCTTGGAGAACATAGACAAGATCATCGCAATAGATCAATCACCCATAGGTAGAACTCCCCGCAGTAATCCGGCCACTTACACGAAAGTTTTTGACGATATAAGAGAACTATTCGCAATGACTCCGGAAGCGAAAGCGAAGGGTTACAACAAAAGCAGGTTCAGTTTCAACTTGAAAGGTGGAAGATGTGAAGCTTGTCAGGGACACGGCTTGGTCAAGATCGAGATGCTATTCTTACCAGACGTTTACGTTGAATGTGATGTTTGCAAAGGCAAAAGATACAACGAAGAAACGCTTCAAGTCAGATACAAAGGGAAGAACATATACGAGGTGCTCGAAATGTCGGTGGAGGAAGCTTTGGAGTTTTTCAAAAATGTACCTACCATTCGTCGAACGCTGAGCTTACTCAACGAGGTGGGGTTGGGGTATATAAAACTGGGTCAAGCGGCAACGACGCTGTCTGGTGGAGAAGCGCAGAGAATAAAACTCGCTTCTGAACTGAGAAAGGTAGCCACTGGTAAGACCTTATACATATTGGACGAACCAACCGTTGGCCTCCATTTTGAGGATGTCAAAAGGTTGATAGGTGTGCTTCACAAGTTGGTCGACAAGGGAAACACCGTGATAGTCATCGAGCACAACCTCGATGTCATAAAGAACGCAGACTACGTGATCGATCTTGGACCAGAAGGTGGCGACGATGGGGGATTCCTGGTGGCCTGTGGCACTCCTGAAGAAGTTGCAAAGGTAGAAACGTCACACACAGGAAGATTTCTCAAGGAAGTTTTGAGGTGATAACGTGCGAAAATTGTTCTTAACTGTTCTACTAGTGACAGTTACTTTGGGTTTTGGATATCGATTCTATTTTGCAAATCTCCATGCTCACACATCCTATTCGGATGGAACAGGTACACCCGAAGAAGCTTTCAAACATGCAAAAAGCTACGTTCAAATTCAAGCAATAACAGATCACGCGGAATACTTCTCACAAAAATTGAACGGCAAAGATAAGTTGAGTCTCATCAAACAATCTGCGCTGACAGCATCGGAAGATGATCGGTTCTTGGCGCTGTGGGGTTTTGAATGGACTGGAGGAGTTGGTCACATCAACGTTTATTGTACGGACGAGTGGATAGATAGAACGTACAATTTGAATGAACTGTACGGCTGGATCATTAAGAACAAGGCCCTCGCGCAGTTCAACCATCCCATCGCCACGTTCGGAACTTTCTACGATTTTGATTACGATCCAAAAGTAGACGAATACATCAACCTGATCGAAGTTGGCAACGGAAGCTGGCGAGGTCGAACGATGAGCGACGAAATGTTATCCAATTATATTCTGGCGTTGAAAAAAGGCTGGCATCTCGGCGCTACGGCAGGGCAGGATAACCACAAGGGTAACTGGGGATCTTCGAACGATACACGCACAGTCATACTGACAGATAAATTGACTTTCGAATCGGTACTCGAAGCTCTGTGGAACAGACGTACTTACGCTTCCGAAGATAAAGATGCGAAACTCTGGTTTTCGTGCGATTCCTTCCCCATGGGTTCGATCGTGATGGCGCGCGAACGTTGTAAACTCGCTATTCGCTGTGAAGACGATGAACCTTTTGAAAAACTGTACCTCATTTCCGAGAGCGGCACAGTAACAGAATGGACAGTGCAAAAACCTTACTTTGAGGTCGAGATAGAGTTGGTCACACCAGACATCAACGAGTGGTACTTCGTTTTCGCCGTTCAAAAGGATGGAGACAGGATCGTTTCTTCACCCATATGGCTCAGAAAGCTGGATATTTACCCACTCAACGTGAGGATCACGAACCAGCCAAAAACGCTGAACCTTTCCTTTGATCTGGTCAACATTTCTAATGAGGCAACCGAAGCCGAAATAAAAATTACTGTCGCCAACAAGTGTGAAACATTTACGACCAAAATGGAGCCAAGAAGCAAACTCACTTTCAACAAAACTTACAGTGATTTGACCTCTGGTCTCATCGATGTTCGCATCGATATCAACGGCTTATTAGGTTGGAGAGGCACAACACAAATCGTAGGAGAAACTATGCTTCTGGACGTCAGTCACGACAACGATGAACCCAAAATCAACAAATGGCTCTCAGAAGTTTCCAAAACTGTTGGGATTCACATCGAACTGAACAACAGATACTTCAAAAAAGTTCCAGCACAGAAAATTGTGATCTTGCCCCTTCCGAAAAAAACGAGTTTCGCTGAAAGCAGACGGCTCAACGACTTAGAGATAGAAATTCTCAAACAACATCTCTCTTTGGATGGAAAGATAGCGATGATAGCTTTCGACGGGTGCTTAATTGAAGAAAGCTTCTCTCGCTTTCTGAAAGAGGTAGATGACCGACTGAATCTGGTGGAAGCAAATGGCTCTGTGTTCATTGGTGTTGATGGAAGATTGTTCAAGCAGTACAGATCGAACCGATTTTTCTTCGCAAGGATCGATTCTCCCGAAGATGTGAAATTCCTTCTTGAGGAGATGTTGAGATGAAAATCTTCGCGCTCGACACATCCACCGAACAGATCTGTCTCGCTTACTGTGATAACAAAAATACGTACTCTGCCTCATACTCTGGTGAATCAAGGCACATCGTAAAACTCGCACCGATGATAGAATCTTTCTCCAAGCTTGCGAGTATAAATTTCGAAGAAGTAGACGTGTTGGCGTGCGGCATAGGACCTGGCAGTTTGACTGGTTTAAGGATAGGTATCGCCACCGTTCAGGGTATAGCGTGTGCATTCAAAAAGAAGATCGTCCCAGTAGTTTCTTCAAAAATACTGGCTATGAATTTCATCTATCATGTTGGAGACATAGTCGTCGTGAAGCACGCTCGAGAGGGCTTTGTCTATTTTTCTTGCTATAGAAAAGGTGAAGAAACGGTGGCTCCCAAAATACTCAGCGTTCAAGAAGCCATCGAAACGGTTTCCACTCTGGAAAATCCCATATTCGTTGGGGATGCGAAGGACTTTTTCAAGAATTACGGTGAAGTGGTACCCAGTGAATTGGAAGTCCTTAGAGGCGAATTGTTACTCAAAGAAACTCTGAGAAACTTCGAAAAAAACTTGGTGCTTGAACCGCACCAAGTTGAGCCGATGTATCTACAGAAATCGATCGCCGAAATGAACCTAGAAAAGCGCCTGAAAGGCTAGGATTTTTTTCTACGCCTTCGTTTCATTTTCGTGCTCTCCTGCTCAGCCTTTCTTGCTTGCTTCAAAGCTTGAACCACCAGGTAGTTCACCGAGTCTTTCTCGAACGTACCATCTTTGGTCATCTCTCCAGCTTTTTTGCCTGTGAAGAGTTCTATGGCTTGATCTATGTGTTCTATAGCCCAAATATGAAATTCTCCCTTTTTGATGCTCTCTAAAATTTCATCTTTCAAAATCAAATTCTTCAGATTCGATTTTGGAATGACGACACCTTGAGTTCCCGTAAATCCGCGCAATTTACAAGCTCTGTAAAATCCTTCAACTTTTTCAGTAACACCACCGACTGGCTGTACTTCACCGTGCTGGTTCATAGAACCAGTGACGGCTATATCCTGTCTCAGAGGCACATTCGCAATGGCTGAAATCAACGCTAGAACTTCCGCGATAGAAGCGCTGTCTCCCTCCACGATGCTGTACACTTGTTCGAAGCTCAAAGTTGCGTTGAGACTTAGGCGAACGTGCTTAGAATATCTTTCTCTGAAGAAACCCTCTATAGTCAGTACAGCCTTGTTATGGATGTTACCACTCAGATCGACTTCTCTTTGTATATCTATAACTCCGCCTTCGCCCAAGTGAACCTTCGCGGTTATTTTCACCGGAACGCCGAAAGAATGATCTTTCAAATCTATCACCGTGAGACCATTGACTTGTCCCACTCGAGTTCCTTCGGTTTCGATCATCAAGTCTCGGGTTTTAATGTGTTCATCGTATTTGGTTTGTAGCAAACTTACCCTCTCTTCACGTTGTTTCATCGCCTCATCGACGTGTTCTTTTTTTACCACTTTTGAACCCTCTTTGATAGCGATATTACACGCTTCTCTCACGAGACTGCTTATCTCACCGAATCTGACGGAAAGCTTCGTTTTATCACCTGCGAGCCTCGATGAATACCAAAGCACCTTTTCCACTGCAGCCCTCTCCAAGTGGGGTGTGTCCAATCTACAGCAAGTGGAAGAGATGAAGCCCAAGTACTTTCTCACATTTTCCTCGTTTGCCTCCATTTCCCAATCGAACTCGCTTTTTATTCTGAACAATTTTTCTGCATCCTCATCGTAAATGTGAAGCAAATAGTAGAGTCTCGGTGAGCATATGAGAAAGACTTTAACATTCAACGGTATAGGCTGAGGCCTGAGAGAAACGATGCTCGACAGACCGAGGGCAGATTCCAAATTCTCCACCACTATTTGTTCCGTCATGAGGCATCTTTTAACGTATTCCCAAGCGTAAGGATATCTCAAGACGTTCTCCGCCTCCAATATGAGGAAACCTCCGTTTGCACGGTGGAAAGCTCCAGGCTTGATCATCGTGAAATCAGTAAAAAGCATCCCGCTCTTACTGTAATACTCAACTTTTCCCGCGAGATTGGCATAGGTGGGGTTTCTCTCGAATACGACCGGTGCACCCACCGTAGCGGAGTTGTCTACAACGAGGTTGACTGAGTATCTCTTCTTGAAAGCTTGACGAACTTCTTGATCCTCACTGCGCAGCTGTGTTAGATTCTCAAGTATGTCGTTTTGGACGTTCGCTAGATATCTCAAAATGAGCGAGTTCGATTCGTATTGACTCTTCAATTCCTCGAACATCGCGCCGATCGTGAACAGGGCGGCTTCTTTGTCGAGGGCCATGAGCTTCTCTCTGTACTCTCTGTCGAGTTTACGCGATTTGTAAAGTGTACCCTCCACGATGAGCTTCAGCTTTCGACTGTTCTCGTTGAAAACTTGTCGTATCTCTTCTGGCAGAGATTCGAAAACCTCAGGTGTGACAGGTTTTCCATCGTAAACAGGCACGCTCACCACACCTGTTGGAGTCACCTGAACTGCGAAACCTAGTTCCGTGGCTTTTTGCTTCAGTTCTTCCCAAAGCTTCGTTCTCTTCTGTATGTATTCATCTTCAAGCTCAGATTTTTTCCTCCCATATTCCTCGCTCTCGAATATCTTTTCCAAAGCATCCATCACTTCGTCGATGAGCTGTTGCATATCTTGCTTGAAAGTCCTACCCCTGCCAGGTTCCAAAGAAATCGCCTCAGGTTCCGATGGGTTGGAGAAGTTGTACACGTATATCCAATCTTTTGGCGTTTGCATCGACGCAGCTACGTACTGCAGATAAGATGTAACGAAACTCCTCCTTCCAGTACCCGGCAATCCCACCACAAAAACGTTGAAACCTTTCTCCTTTATTTCTAAAGCTTGTTCGACTGCCTTCCGTGCGCGATCTTGTCCTATGAATCCATGCGCCGGTTCTATTTCCTCGGTCGTTTTGAATTTCGGCAGATACTGACATTTGTAAGCCAGATCACGGTGAGAAACTTTCATCATCGAAAACACCCCACCCTCAAGAGCGCGAAAAACAACCAGAGCAAGAAGAGCAACTAACGTTACATGAACCAGCTGTCCCCTTCAATTGAACCCGGGGAATTTGTTTTTCCATCTCCACATCACACTTTGGACACTTGGGATTTTCTTCATTCATGCGCATCAAGAAGGTTTGTTCTTCTCCACATTTGGGACAAATGTATCTGTAAATCGGCATATTTCGCCACCTCCAGTTCAAGTATAAAACGAAAGGGGCGCTTCCAGCGCCCCACTCAAGATTCAGATTCATTTCTCACTCATTGACGTGCCTTTGCCCATTCTAGAGCTCTCTGTACAGCCTGAATGAATTTGTTGGAACTGGATGTGGCTCCCGTATAGACATCCACTTGATACGTTTGTTTCTCAATGATGGCCTTGGCTATGGCTTCCTTGGCCTGATGAAATTCTGGCCAGGGATAATCTCCACCTTTGAAAACCCACACCTGTCTACCAGCTGCATCCAAAACAGGTTTACCATCTTTGAGAGAAGGCGTCGTTTCCTCGAAGACCACTTTAATTATCTTGTCGTTCTCGATCGTGACCCAAGCGACCGCATGACCTCTGGCTGTGAAGTCAGAAACGCCCATGAAAGTTCCACTCAAATACTTTGTCTGGGACGGTTCAACCTTGGCTTTTTCAAGAGCGAACTTGACGGCCTCCATCACTTTCTTAGAAGTACCAGTTGCTCCAGTGAACACGTCCACTTGCCAACTGTTTGCTTCAACTATGCGTTTTGCTAGTGTTTCGTGAGCTTGCTTCAATATTGGAAAGTATGCGCCATAAACATCGTAGAGTTTTTCTACACCGAAACCATCGAATTCCTTGATCGCCACGTTCTTGATCTTATCATTTTCGATAGTTAAAGTCACCACAACGTAACCGTACTTGTCTCCCTGAGAAGCTGCGACGAACGTTCCATCCCTATGAACCTTGCTCGCACTGTTACCATACATGAACACTATCAAGACCAACGAAAGAGCGGTGATCAAAGATGGAATGAGGAATCTCTTCAAAAAGATCACTCCTTTCAAATAGATTCAGTATATTTTTACATTTTGTATTTTACCACATATGCACGAAAGTGCAATGTTATTTTCTTTAATGTTACTCATCAGTAACTCACAGCCGATGCAAACCGATTTCACTTTTACAAAACTCTTAACTCTTTCATTCGCATATCTTCAATTTTCAAACAGCACCAGCTGGTGGTCCAAAACGTAAAATAAGTTTGAAGAAGTCTTTTTTGAGGAGGTGAAGTTCCTTGGAAGGTACCAGTAGTTCTCTGAGTTTACCGCCATAAATCGTGTCTGGAGGTGATCCGATGAAGGTTAGGGTGAAACTGGACATCAAAAATTTCATTGAAAGAGGAGATTTTCGCACGTTGAAGATGATCCTTTCTCAACAAGAACCTGCAGACATACTCGAAATGATTGAAGAGTTGCCCCCAGATGAAAAAATTGTCGTTTTTCGTTTACTTCCAAAAGATCAAGCTGCGATAGTCTTCAGTGAATTGGAACCAGACGATCAGATCGCACTCATAGAACTGTTCAAAGAAGAAAAGCTGAGAGAGATCATTTCTTCCATGAGTCCAGATGACCGCGCAGAATTACTCGAAGAAATGCCTGCAAATGTTGTTAACAAACTTCTGTCTTATTTGACCCCCGAGGAAAGAAGAGAAACCTTGTCTTTGCTCAACTATCCTGAGAATTCAGCTGGCCGTTTGACGACCCCAAAATGTGTCGAGTTGTACCCAGACACTGTCGTGAAGGAAGCTTTAGAGAAGATCAGGAAGGAGGGCAAGGACAAGGAAACGATCTATTTGATGCCAGTCATAGATCGACAAAGAAAACTTCTGGGTGTGGTGAGACTCGAAGATTTGATCTTCTCTGATCCAGACGCGCTCGTAGAACAAGTGATGGACGATCAACCCATCTACGTTTATGCGACCACGGACCAAGAAGAAGTGGCTCAGATCATGAGAAAATACGACTTGTTCGTTGTTCCTGTTGTTGACAGTGAACAAAGACTCGTAGGTATCATCACCATAGACGACGTCGTGGATGTCATAGACGAAGAGGCGACTGAAGATATTCAGAAGATGAGTTCCATCGTCACTACTGAACAACCATACTTTCACACTTCTGTCTGGCAGTTTTCTGTCAATCGTTTACCGTGGCTCGTGGCGCTGTTGTTGTTGGGTACTTTGAGCAGTGGTATCATAGCGAAATTCGAAGCATTGCTTGCCACACTGCCTATCATCGCTGCGTTCATGCCTGCAATGGTCGATACAGGAGGAAACATCGGTTCACAGATATCTGCACTCGTGATAAGGGGAATGGCGCTCGGAGAGATCGAACAGAAAGATTGGTGGAGGGTTATTCTCAGAGAATTGCTCATTGGCGCCATATTAGCATTCATTTTGGCAATAACCGTTTTGTTGCGCGCCATTTTCATCACCAGAGTAACGCAGATCATGCTCGCTGTTTCTACAGCTCTGTTCGTAGTGGTCGTGATTTCGAACATAATAGGAGCTTCTTTACCCTTCATTGCGAAAGCCATGAAGATCGATCCTGCCATCATGGCGGGGCCTTTGTTGACGACGATCGTGGACCTAATGGGCATATGGATATACTTCACCATAGCGAACTTGATGCTATCAGTTTGATCTTTACTTTTTCCAGCCATGGGGTGTATAATTGAGCTAAGCCCCAAAAGGGCAGTTTTTCGGTGAGGAGGAGTTGTGTCATGAGAGGTACTGTTAAGTGGTTTGACCCCAAAAAGGGGTACGGTTTTATAACCAAGAAGGAGGGTGGAGACGTCTTCGTCCACTGGTCAGCTGTGGAAATGGAAGGCTTCAAAACCCTCAAGGAAGGTCAGGAAGTCGAGTTTGAAATTCAAGAAGGTCCTAAAGGTCCCCAGGCTGCTCATGTTAAGGTTGTTAAGTGATTCCTGACCATAATTAAGCCCCGGTCAAAAACCGGGGCTTTCATTTTACCTTAGAACCTTACGCTCGCTATGACTCCCACCGGAATTGAGGTGATCGTAGAACTCTTGTAAGTTCTCATCTCAATACTAGCACCGAGGCCAACATTGAAATCTACCATATCGAAGACGTAGAACACACCTGCTCCAACTATGTAGCCGAGTTTGTTGAATTCTTTGAAGCCAGGTATGGATAGTCCACCGTAGCCTCTAACCATGACGGCAGAAAAATCATTGATCGGTATGAAATACTTAGCACTCACGATGAAGTCAAGCGTGTACTGCGTTGAACTTGCCGCACCTAAGAACGCTGTTGCGGTCGTCGCATCTGGAAGGAAGTATGCCAGACCCACACCTCCGCCAATTTGAACGCCTTGAGTAACCTCATACGCTAGTTGCAAGCCAAAGCTCAAGTAAGTTATGCTTGCTCCAACAGTTGGACTAGCACTGAGTGTGAAGTGATAACCTCCAAAGACATCGAGGTTGACTCCTGCCAAGGCTAGTACAGAAAAGAGTACGACAGTCAAAACGATGAGCTTTCTCATCTCAACTCCTCCTTTCTAGCAATCTTAAAAGGAGTATATCACAGTTTCATGCCTTTCTCGTAATGTAGTCTCATTTTTTGATTCTCCTCCAAGCCCAGTATTTCCTCAATCACACCTTCAGCCTGCTCGAGAGAATTTGTTCTGGGATCTCTCATCAAGAACTCTATCAACGCGGATTTGTCACCGTTCATGATCGC
>JANXCS010000005.1 GCA_025060105.1 Pseudothermotoga sp.
AGTTGAGTTCGATAGCTGAGAGTTTGGTGGAACAGGTGAGAAAGTTCAAGTTTTGATGTGTGAATCGAATGTGAAAAAGGGCGCAAGCGCGCCCTTTTTGTGTTTAAATTTTGCTATTTTCTCTTCACCCATACACACCTCAAACCACGATCAAAAAAGAATTCCTTGATCACATCGTAACCAAGCTCAGAAAGCTCTCTTTTCATTCGAGCACTTGAGCGCAGGATCCTGAAGGCTGGATAATACCAAACGGGATCGTTTCCATCTGAAAGGTTGGGAAAATGATGAAAAATCAAGGCTTCTTCGGCGTTGGAAAGAATTTTGTTAAGTTCAACACTCGTTTCAACACCCTCAACAACGATTCGCTTACCAGATCCGACTGTGAGCTCTATTCCAAGATCTTCGAAGATGTGATGGAAGCTTTCCAAAATGTCTGTTTTTTCAACATTGTCCCAGTGCGTTTCGAGTAATACCTCACGAAGTTGGGCTTCTTTAACCTTCACGTGCGATTCTATACCAAATTCTTTCTCAAGATCTTTGTAAGCTTTTATGGATTCATCCACGGGAAAAGGTATGGCGTAGAGTAAACCGTCTTTAGATCTCTTCCATACTCTCACTGGATGTATAACACCGAGCGTGGAGAATTTCTCAGACACGTTTCCAACCCAGACGATAGGATCTTCCTTGCCGAACCAGTTCAACGTTGTGTTCGGATAAAGTCCACTGTAAGTGAATCTTCCAAAAGCTATGTCTGCAAGCTTTTCATTTTCCTCAACGGCCTTTATGTGGTGAGTGATCGCTTTTTCTTTGTCGAACTTGCTGTAAAATTTTGCGAGCCGATAGTGATACATCGGAAACTTCGAAGGATCTTTGATTTTATTCAAAAGTTCAACGGCTTTTTCTGGTTTTTCAGTATGCACTGCAGATACGTAGAGTGCCACATCGTTACTTGAGATCAAATAAAGCTTGGACAATTCGTTACCAACGTACTTTTTGAAATCTATCATGAACTCCTTTTGGCTGGCGTAGAATTTGTAAAGTTCCTCATAAACACCCTCGATGGTTGGATCGAGTCTAGTTTTGAGATCCTCCACGATGGGTTTTATAAACTGAGAAAGCTCTGGGACGAGCTGTAAGGCGTCTCTATAAGCTCTGACCGCTTCGAGAAACTTTGATTCTTTCAACAGATGATCTGCAAACAACGCCTTCGCAATTCCTTTTATTAAAACGTCGTCATCTTCCACAAATTTTTCCACGAAACGTTTTCTTTCACCCTCTGGAAGGACTGTGTAGACGAACAGCAAACCTCCCACACCGTTTTCCTTGACGAGTTTTTCGAGTTGAGATTGACAAATGAACTCGAGTAAAAGGTCTTCTCCAGTTTGTACACGTTTGAGCAGGTAGTAGGAAAACGGTGTGATCTGTTTCAGAACTATTTCTTCAACCTTCACTGGAATGTTTTTCTCTACGATTTTTTCGTAAAGAGGTTGTGCATTGAGCTGTAGATTCTTTCTCCTTGCGAATTCTATGAGTTTTTTCAGCCCGGTGAAGCTTTTCTCGACATCCTTGCTACTCGCCTTGATGAGCAGATATTGGACTAAGTCTTCTCGAACGTCTTCGTCTCTGTCGAACCTTTCCAAGGCGAGTTGATTAAAACGGTCGTATTCTTCCAACTCGATCGAAGCGATCATAGCTAGAATATCTGCGGTGGGTACATCCTTAAAGCTCATGATAGTCCAGCCGAACTTTTCTATGTTTGCAGAAGCTTGTTCAACAGCCTTCTTGAATTCTTCGTAGTGTTTCAAAAGCGATTTCCAGTCACGCTTTTTGAAATCGACATGTATCAAAGCAAGATACGGATCTGGATATTCTGGAACGGCTTGAACCGCAGTTTTTGCGAGTTGTTGGGCAAGTTCATACAAACCTGCGTTCAAAAGATCTATGGAGAACAAATAGAGGAACTCTAAACCTATGGCGGGTATCGAGGTGAGTCTTTTCAGAACTTGCAGCGCTTCCCATCCCACAGCTGCAGCTTCATGGAGTCTACCGCCTGTTTTTTCCGTCTTGTAAAGTTGTATAAGGTAGTACAATTTTTCTTGATCATTTCTGCATTCTTGGAGATGTTTTCTTATCAAAGTTCCAGTACGTTCATATTTCTGCTTTCTCAACTTTCTGGTCCAAATGTAACCGTAATGGTAGATTAAAAAGTTCGCGTTCACCACCTTCGGTTTGTAGATGGCTTGGTTGTGCACGATATTTTTGTAATAGACTGTTCCGTTTCGGAAGATGCGTGGTGTAGAGGCAGTTTCAGTTCTCTTGAAATCCCAATCCAGATAACTCAAGGTCGGTAGATAAACTGTATTCACATCCTTTGGTAGGCTTTGGAGAAAGGATCTTATGTTCTTCCTGAATTCTTCGGAAACTTCTTCGTCCGCGTCGAAAATGAACACCCATTCACAACTGGGATACTTCAGGGAATTATTCCTCGCTTCAGAAAAATCGTTCTTCCAAGGATGAAAGTAGAGTTTATCTGTATACTCACGCACTATCTGTGGTGTTCTATCCTTAGAACCTGTGTCGACGACGATGATTTCATCGACAACATCCTTGATACTGTCTAAAGCTCGTCTTATGTTGTATTCTTCGTCTTTCACGATCATCGCCACCGAAAGCAAACATCTCCTCTGCAACGAGCACACCTCCAATGAATTGTTCTAGAGGTTGAAAAATTGTTCCTCAACGCTCCGGCAGAACGAACAAAACCTCGTCTTTGGGCCTCACGACACCACCTTTCAACACTCTGAGGAATATCCCTTCACTGGGCATAACACATTTCCCCACCGACTTTGCTATAGCACAACGATCATGACATTCCTTGCCCACTTGTGTCACTTCCAAGATGGCTTCGTTTATGTAAACCTTCGTTCCGATTGGGAGTTTATAAACTTCCACACCATCGACGGTGATATTCTCGGCGAAATCTCCAAAAGAAACTTTTATACCCCAACTTCTAGCTTTGTCGATACTACTTTTAGAGAGCATCGAAACCTGTCTGTGCCAATCTCCAGCGTGTGCATCACCGTGAACACCGTGATTTTCCACTAGGATGATGTATTCTTGCGGTGTTTTCTTTACACCTTTCACTTTCGATAGATTCACAGAGAGAACGACTCCGACCAGTTCACCTTTTCCATTCACCAGACTTTCCACCCGCTTTGTAAAGAAGACAGATCTCTTCTATAACCATCTCCCGATCGATCGACTTGCACATATCATAGACAGTGAGCGCAGCAACAGAGGCAGCAAGCAGTGCTTCCATCTCAACACCCGTTTTTCCAACATTTTTGACCGTGGTTTTTATCATCAAAATTCCATTCTCTTCATTTGCCTCGAACTGAACATCCACATGCGAAAGGTTTATATTGTGACAAAGCGGAATGAGCTCAGAAGCTTTCTTGGCAGCCATTATACCAGCGATCTTCGCAACGGTGAATACATCGCCTTTCTTGATGAAACCTCCTACAACAGCCTTGAGTGTTTCAGGTTTCATCTTCACCCTTGCTTGAGCGATCGCCGTTCTTTCTGTGTCCATCTTTTGAGAGATATCGACCATTTTCGCGTTGCCTTGTTCATCTAAATGTGAAAAACTTTCCATTTTCTAACCTCCAAGTTCTCTCATGTTGCTTTGAACGAAACTTTCGTTCATATTGTGCCTCAAAGGTTTGCTTTCCACAGTGGAGCGGAGAATCATCAACAGTTCTTCTTTTGAACCAGTTCGATTCAAAAGTTCTCTCAAATCTATGCAGAAGCTCGAACCCAAACATGGATACAATTTACCTTCACTGCTCACTCTGATCTTGTTGCACGAACTACAGAAATTCTTGCTGAGAGCAGCGATGATGCCAACGTAATTACCGTTCTTCGTAACATAGTAACTCGCAGGTCCAAAACCAAGCTTCACGTTCACAGGCTTCAATTCGAAAGATTCCAAACGCTTCATGATCTCACTCAAAGGAACACTCTCATTATTTTGACCGATGGGCATCAGCTCAATGAACCTGATGGGAATCTTCAATTTACTTGCAAATCGAACCAAATTTGGAATTTCTTCCACGTTGTATCGATTCACAACGCAATTGAGTTTAATGTTCAGTTTTTCTTTCAAAGCAGCTTTGAGGCCGTCCAGAACGTCACTCAATTTCGCTTTCGTGATTTTGTAAAAGATTTCTTCATCTAGACTGTGAAGCGAGAGATTTATGTTGCGCACATGGAATTTACTGAGAATCTTGACGAATTCCTTCAAGCGAGATCCATTGGTAGTGATGGAAATATGAAAATTCTTTGAGAACAGCTCGAGTATCTGTGGCAAGTCTTGTCTGATTAAAGGCTCTCCACCTGTGATTCGAACGTGTTCTATACCCAACAAGGAGAAGAGCTCAGAAAAGCTTTTCAATTCGTTCAAAGTTAATTCGTGAATAATCGTTCTGTTTGAAGAACAGAAAAAGCAATCGAAGTTGCACTTACTATTGACAGATAAACGTAGGTAATTTATGTTTCTCCCATGTTTGTCGTACATACCAAGAAAGATTATACAATCGAGTTGGACAACAATTTGCAAGATTCTACGTCCACGATGCCAAGGTCAGAGAATTTGAATCTGGGACTCAGGGTGAGGGTGAGAAAAGAAAAGAACAAGAAAGGTTTTCTGTGTCGTACGCCGTTTTCTCTTAGCTTTTCTTCTATACCTTTCAAAATTGATGATACCTCCTCTACAGCTCGATCACTGATGATCCCACCAATTTTTAAAGGCAATCTCATCAAAGTTTGTCCATCATAAAAAACAACACCACCATTCATTTTGAGCATTTCATTGGCAGCAAATTCCATGCATTTAGCACATTTACCGACAACTAAAATATTGTGAGCGTCATGCGCAAAACTCGAGGCGATGGCACCACGTTTCAGGCCAAAACCTTTCAGAAGACCCACGTGTCCCTTCGGTTTAGAAAATTTTCTGTGAAACACAGCGACGTTGACAAAGTCACCATCAACAAAGCCGTTTTGAACAGTGAGTGTTTCTTCGCTCAGCTCAGTGAAATTGTTCTCATCGTTCGCGACAATAACTCTCAGTTTTCGAACACCATCTGAAACGTTTGTCAGTTTGAAATCATCCACATCGAAGTGATCGATGAAGATCGAATTGGGCAAGGAGGTGGAATGCTTTGGAAACTCCAGCTTTTCAATATCAACACCGTTCACATAAACTACACTTGGCTTAAGATTGGTTAGATCTTCACACGTGAAGAAACATGCTCTCTTTCCTGGGGCTATGACTCCAAAATCTTTTAAACCAAGATACATCGCTGGTCTGATCGTGGCTGAGGCTATCGCATCGATGGCGGGCCAGCCGAGCTCGATAGCTTTTGAAACCAAAAGATTCAAATGGCCCTCGACGAGCTTCGAAGCTGGAACATCATCGGTGACGATCAAAATCCTCGAACGATCGTTTAGATTCCTGACGAAGTCAACGTTTTTTTCGTTGAGCGATTTTTCCTGAAGCATCACGCACATGCCTTTACGTAGCTGTTCGGACAGTTTTTTCGGATTCGTGAGTGTGTGATCTGAGCTCACACCGTAGGAAATGTACTTAGAGAGTTCTTCACCAGTGAGCGTTGGGCAATGACCTTCGATCAGTAAATCAAATCTCTTTGCAGTTTCAACGATCTTCAAAAGCTCCTCATCTTCATTCAAAAGTGCACGATAATCCATCAACTCACCGAGTGCTAAAACATCAGGCATTTTCGCGAAAAATTCAACATCTTCATGGGTGATCGAAGCGTTGGGCGTTTCAAGATTGAAACGAGTTGGTGGCACACAACTCGGAATGGCTCCGTAGAATTTCAAAGGTTGTAAAGAGCCTTCTTCGAACATGAAACGAACGCCATCAATTCCAAAAACGTTGGCCATCTCGTGTGGATCTTGAAGCACAGCAACTGTACCATGCTTCAGAGCAATCCTGGCGAACTCGTTACATCTTATCAAACTGCTTTCCACATGCATATGGGCATCTATGAAACCTGGTAGACAGTAAAGTCCTTTCAGATCGATCACTTCAACAGGTTCATTGATGGTTACATCACCTTCTTCGACGAACTCGAACTTGCCGTTTTTCACCGAGAACCAACCATGAAAAACTCTTTGAGTGGTGACATCCACTATCGAACAATTAAAGAATATCTTTCTTTCCACTCCTATCCTCCTCGATCAATATCTCTACAGCCTTGATGGTCACATCGATGGCTCTTTTCTCCGCCACACGGAACAATTTTTCTTTTTCCTCCAAACTTGGCTGAGGTTTGAGCCATATGTTCGAATCCGTTGCCAAGATCGCACCAGTTCGAACGTGTTTCACACTGCCTAGGATGAACGTTATGGCACACTCTTGTTCTGCAGCCACAACACCACATTCCCTCAAGAACTCGTTCAGATTCTGATCTTGAACATAATAAGCATCCCGTGTATAGACAACGCCATGGTAGAAATCGTATCCTAAGTATTTTGCCGCTCTCATCAAAGCCAAAGTCACCCTCAGATCGGCAACGGCAGGGAATGGCGCCGGAGCGTAAGCATGGGATGTACCTTCACCACGATAAGCTGCCGTCGCGATCACGAGTGAGCCTATGGGCATATCGGGCTGTCTGGAACCTGCCGAACCTACACGGATCAAAGTCTTCGCCCCAACCTTTATGAGCTCCTCTATCGCTATCGAAGCCGAAGGACCTCCGATGCCCGTTGAACACACACTCACTTTCACTCCATTCAACGTTCCCGTATAGACATGGTAAGCGCGATTCCTAGCGATCAAGACAACATTTTCCAATCTCTCGGCGATCTTCTCGGCCCGAGCTTCATCTCCCGGTATGAAAACGTATTCTCCCACGTCACCGAACTTACAGCGTATATGCTTTTGAATCTCCATATCTATTCCTCCCTCAACACTAGAAGATCTTCCGGTGGAACGTGCACAAAAATCTTCGAGCTATCCGGAATATTCGACGAAACATCCGATTCGACAGAAAATTGACGTTCCTCCAATTTCAAAATGAGTAGGACGGTTTCACCTTGGTACAACTTGGAAAGTAGTTGGACTTCGAAGGAATTTGGAGATTCCTTTTGAACGATTTTCATTCTTCTTGGTTTTGCGAAAAGCACGACTCTATCTCCAGGCTTGATTTCACTGGTGATGCGTGCCATGAACGATTTGTCGCCACAGATAACTTCCGCGAAGTTTTCGCGAATCGTTCTCACATGACCTGTCGCCAACATTTGAAAACCCATGAAGCTGGCAACAAATTTGGTTTTTGGATTGAGATAGACATCTTGGGGAGTACCGACTTGTTCGATCTTTCCATCTCTCATCACCACTATTCGATCTGACAAAGCCACCGCTTCGGATTGATCGTGAGTAACGTAGATCGTTGTGATCGCAAGTTTTTGTTGAAGTTGTCTCAGCTCACTGCGCATTTCAGCTCTGAGGTTCGCATCGAGGTTCGAAAGCGGCTCATCCATGAGAAGCAGATCTGGTTCAATCACTATAGCTCTGGCTATGGCCACGCGTTGTTGCTGACCTCCTGACAACTCTGAGGGAAGTCTATCTTCAAAACCTGAAAGTCCAACCAGTTCAAGAGCATCCCTGACCTTTCTTTCTATCTCTGCTTTTGGCAATCTCCTCATTCTCAAGCCGAAAGCAACATTTTCAAAAGCGTTCATGTGAGGAAAAAGCGCATAATTTTGAAAGACTATACCGATGTTCCTTCTGTGTGGAGGCACGTTCGTGTAGTCTTTTCCATCCACTATGACCTTGCCCTCGATGGGTTTGAGAAAACCTGCAACTACTCTGAGCGTTGTAGTCTTGCCGCAACCGCTCGGACCGAGGAGAGAAACGAATTCACCTTTCTGCACGGAAAGGTTTAAATTTTTCAGCACTGGCTGATTTTTCTGATAAGCCACCGTCAAATTGATCAATTCCAAGAAAGCCACGGTTCATCCCTCACACGAATTTGGAGATTCCAAGGAGTTTTTGAGCGATCAACACTATCACCAAAGTTAAGCCTATGAGGAGAGTAGAGAGTGCAGCGATGCTGGGATTGTAATAGTATTCCATGTACGTCATCATGACGATGGGTAGAGTGTTCACACCAGGTCCACTGAGAAACAACGACACTGGAACCTCGTTGAAAGAAATGATGAACGTCATTATGAATGCGGATATCATTCCAACCTTGATGTTCGGCAAGACCACAAGAAAGAAGCTTTTGATGGGATTCGCGCCAAGACTTTGAGCGGCTTCTTCGACCGAGATTGGCAGGTTCACCAAGCTGGCGAGAGTTGATCTGATAGCGTATGGAAGAACGATCGCCGTATGGCCTATCAACAGTGTTGTCTCGATCGAAAATATACGCAGCAGCACGAAAAATCTGAGTAACGCCAGCCCAGCCACCATGCCTGGCACTATCGAAGGAGAAGTGCTGATCAGTTCGATCAACCTCTTTCCCTTGAAGTCGTATCTGGAAGTAGCATACGCAGTCGGGACTCCAAGCAGGAGTGATAGAAAAGAAGCTAAAAGTGCGATGCGTAAGCTCAACAACAAGCTCTTTTGGAACATGGACATACCGATGACTTTTTTAAACCATGATAGGGTGAAACCGGTGGGTGGGAATCTGAGCGTCGAGCTGGGTTCGAAAGAAGCGAAAAAGATTATCAAAAAAGGACCAAGCATGATGGAAAGCGCAACAACGAGGGAGAACACCAACCACTTGCTCTGCGTCATTTTTTCACCCCGATCGTGCTGATAGCTCGCGAAAGAGTGTTAACAGCAACCGTGCTGAGAAACATGATCACAGCTATCACGGTTGCCATGGTCCAATCCAGTGTGATTGAAGCTTTCTGATAGAGCAACGTGCTCAACATGAGCACACGACTGCCTCCAAGGACCGCTGGTGTCACATAAGCAGTGATGCAACCTGTGAAAACCAACGTGCAACCGGTCACGATACCCTCACTCGTTAAGGGTAAATAGATTCTCGTGAACAGATTGAAAGCGCTGGCCCCGAGACTTCTCGCAGCTAACGGCACATCCTTAGGTAAATTTTCCAACGCGCTCGTCAAGGATATGACCATGAGAGGCAAAAAAAGCTGCAACAGACCAATGAAAACAGCCCCGCGCGTGTAGAGTAAGCGCACGGGGCTGTCCGTAAATTTCAGAGTGAGCAACAGATTGTTTATCAAACCTTCTCTTCCCAACACGGCGTGCCATGAAAAAGTTCTGGCCACGGGATTAGTCATCAATGGGAATACCAACAGCGTCATGAGTAAACTTCTGAGCGAATCGTTCTTAACACTCACCACAGCCATGGCTGCAGGATAACCTATAAGTAACGCCACGAAAGTTACCGAAAATCCCATCAAAAGACTTCTCACATAAACTGTGCGCGACAATCTCTGTCTAAAGAATTCCAAGTACCTGTGTACGACCCATCCTTTGGTGGGTTGATACACACTCTCAGCGAACATCGCCAGTAATGGTAATAAGAAGAATATCACGAGAAAAGCTAAACACGGTAACAGGAGGAGATACCTTTTCATATCACTGTGCGATCAGTTCATTCCACTTGCTGATCCATTTGTCGTAATTTTCCACGATGAACTTGATGTCGTAAAAGACTAAAGATTTGATGTGTTCTTCACCGTAGGTGAGTTTTTCAGCTATTTCAGGTGGCACTTTCACCTTGACGTTCACAGGTGAATCGACCAGATCCATCGCCTCAGCGAGTTGTACTTCATAGCTGATCAAAAAATCGATGTATTTGTATGCACCATCCAGATTCTTTGCACCTTTCACTATGCACAACACGTTCGTAAAACCGAGCATACCTTCTTCGGGCACCACCCAAGCGAGCGGCAATCCGGTCTCCAAGAATTGACCCCAAGAAAAGCGCGTGACTGGGGCCATCCAAACTTCACCCATCTTGAAGAGGTTGATCAACTCGGAGGAAGTTTTGTAGAAAGTCACCACATTCTTCTTCAGCTCTGCCACTTTCTGGAAGGCAGCTTTCAACTCAGGATCATAAGCGTTCCCAGCAAAGATCTTGTTGAAATGCATCATCATGACGGGACCTTGGGTGGTGGTGATATCTGGCAAACTTATGCGTCCAGCCACATCTTTCGACCAGAAATCTTTCCAAGAAGTGATGGCTCTTTTGATTTTGTCCGTTCTATAGACTATGCCCATGCTGTAAACGGTGTAGCCTATGGCGTAGTTACCACCTATTGGATCCTTCGCGAAGTCGTAGATGTCCTTGTAATTGCTCAACTTAGAAACGTCAATTGGTTGTAACAAACCATTCTTAACAGCGAGCATGGCAAAATAATCCGCAAAATGTACCACATCTATCACGGGATTGTCCTTCTGAGTGATGAGTTTGCTGAGTCTCACAGAGTTGTTGCCTAGTTCTCTTTCGATCTGGATACCGTACTTTTCGAGGAAAGGTTTCGTGATGTTCTTGTCTAAAAGATCCAAGTTGAATCCCCACGTGGACACGTTGAGCTTTTGGACACCGAGTACGAACACTACCATCAATGCAATCAAAAGCACAAAAAACTTTCTCATGAACATCCCTCCCACAGTTTGTTTGGAATTATTTTACCTCCAATGTGTGAAGAGTTTTTGACTGAACATGATCGCAAATGTTGTTCAACTTTACTGACAGGAAATGATCTTAGAATAAAGCATAAAAGTATGAAAAAATGAGAAAAATGGTAAAAGAACAAGCAAAAAGATTTTTCTCAACGACTAGTTCGTCTTTTTAGAGAATATGCGAATCTGTTTGTGTTGATCTTTCTTTGACCGACAGATAAAATAATATTTTGAAACTTAAAACCCATCGCAAGGAGTGATTTTTTGTGAACCAGCATTTCTTCAACATATCATCTTCAAAGCCACACTTTGTCAGCGAACCGCCAATGAATGGGATGAAATACCTTGGTTTCGAAAGGATCGTCCTTGGGTGTGGGAATTCTCACACTGCCAACAGCGGGGATTTTGAGATCTTCCTCGTCGTTCTTTCTGGAAAATGCGATGTAAAGGTCAACGACAAGGATTTTTCCTCGATTGGAGAGAGAAAAAGTGTATTTTTGGGTAAACCATATACGGTGTACATCCCACCGAGATCGGATTACTCGATCAAAGCCATCGGTTTCACTTGCGAATTGGTGCTCGCCAAGGCCTTCGTCGGTGTCAAGAGTGATATACCAGCCTATTTGATCACACCGAACGAAGTCGCAGCTGGCAAATGGGGTATTTCGAACTATTCGAGGACTTATCATCAAATAGCTGTGGATGATAAACATCCCGCGGTTAAGCTCATGGTGGGTGAAACCTTCACGCCCTCTGGAAATTGGTCTACTTACCCTCCGCATCGACACGAAAGACACAATCCTCCAGAGGAGGTTTTCCTTGAAGAGATCTATTACTATCGAGTAGATCATCCAAAAGGATGGGGTATAGCGAGGCACTACAGTGATGATGGAACTATAAACTTCGCAGAGATCATCAAAGACGACACACTGCATCTTATACCCAAAGGCTATCACACAGCGGTTGCCGCACCGGGCTTCACGGTCTACTATCTGTGGTTCTTGGCTGGAGAAGAAAGAGTGCAGATACCTTACGTAGATCCAGACATGAGATTCATCGATCAAGCTACTAAGATGATCAAAAACATCGAAGATAACCTCTCGTTATGAGGTGAAGTTGATGAAAGTTTTGGAAAGCTTTTCTTTGAAGGACAAAGTCGCCATAGTGACCGGTGCTTCCAGAGGTTTAGGACAAGCGATGGCGATCGCTCTAGCCGAAGCTGGAGCGGACGTTTTGGGTGTGAGTAGAACCATCGAGCAACAGCGAGAAACAAGGCAGATCATAGAATCTCTTGGAAGAAGATACGTAGCGGTTGCACTCGATCTTCGCCAGCTTGATAAACTATCAACGATATTCGACATCGCTTTGAAAGAGTTTGGGACGATGGATATTCTCGTGAACAACGCTGGAATCATCAAGCGCGCCCCAGTGACGGAATACAGTGTTGAAGATTGGGATGAAGTGATGGATGTGAATTTGAAATCGGTGTTCTTGCTTTCTCAAATGTTCTCAAAATATTTGATAGAGCACGGCAAAAAAGGAAAGATCATCAATGTTGCCTCCATGCTTTCGTTTCAGGGGGGTATTTACACCACTGCATACACCGTCTCAAAACATGGCATACTTGGTTTGACGAGGGTATTTGCCAACGAACTCGCGAAGTACAACATCAACGTGAATGCGATCGCGCCAGGTTACATGGTCACTGACAACACGGAAGCTTTGAGAAAAGACGAAAAAAGATACACAGAGATTCTCTCAAGGATTCCGATGGGTAGATGGGGACTACCGGAGGATCTGAAAGGTGTGGTGGTGTTTTTGGCGAGCGAAGCTTCAAACTACGTTACTGGTGCGGTGATACCAGTGGATGGAGGTTGGTTGTCCAGATGAGAACGTTCGGACATGCAAACGATGTAACTGCCAAAAAGGTCAAAGAAGGTATAGAGATGCGAGTCTTAGTTTGGTCTGGAAAACTCATGATGACGCATGTGAGTTTCAAAAAAGGAAGTGTTGGAGATTTGCACAGTCATCCCCATGAGCAAATCAGTTACATAGTGGAAGGGGAGTTCCTCTACACCGTTGGGGAGAAAAAATATCACATGGAAGCTGGTGGAGCCATTTATGTGCCTAGCAACGTGAAACACCAAGTCGAGGCCTTGACAGATGGTGTTCTGCTGGATGTCTTTACACCGATAAGAGAAGATTATTTACCACAATGAGTGGGTGAGGAGGTGTTTGTATGAGGAGGTTGCTGGTTGTACTGTTGGCTTCTCTGCTCGTCTTTGTCGGCATAGCTGCACCGATCGTGCTCAAAGCGGCAGACGTTCATCCACATGGTTATCCAACGGTAGAAGGCATCAAAATGATGGGTAAAGTCATCGAACTCATGACGAACGGTAAGTACAAAGTCGAAGTGTACGCGAGTGGACAACTTGGAGACGAAAAAGAAGTGATCGAGCAAACGATCATGAATGCGATTCAAATCGCACGCGTTTCAGTAGCACCGGTTCAAACGTTCTACAACCCAATTGGAGTTTTCACGATGCCTTATCTGTTCAGGGACGAAGATCATTACTGGAAAGTCCTGGAAGGACCGATAGGTGAGGAAATCTTGAAAGGTCTCGAAAAGATAGGCCTAGTTGGTCTATGCTACTACGATGCCGGTGCAAGAAGCTTTTACACCAAAAAACCTGTGCAGAAACCAGAAGATTTGAAGGGTATGAAAATAAGAGTGCAAGCAAACGAAGTCATGATAGCCATGGTGAACGCACTCGGTGCCACAGGCGTTCCGATGGCTTATGCCGAAGTGTACACGGCTTTGCAAACGGGTGTCGTAGATGGTGCCGAAAACAACCCACCATCTTACTACACGGCGAGACATTTCGAAGTCGCACCCTATTATTGTCTGGATAGTCACACGAGAACTCCCGAAATCGTGCTGATACCTAAAGCGCTGTGGGACAAATTGACACCTGAAGAAAAGATAATCTTCAAAACAGCGGCTTGGGCTTCGGCACAATATCAGAAGTATCTGTGGAAGAAGATGGAAGAAGAAGCACTCGCAGCCGTTGAAAAAGGTGGAGCGAAGATATTTAGACCGGACATCACAGCTTTCCAGAAACTCATGCAACCTGTCTACGACAAATTCCCACAGTATAAAGATCTGATCCAAAGGATCCAAGCAGTCAAATGATCTTCAGCTGGGCGCACTCCTGCGCCCAGTCTTTTCAGAGGTGGAACACCATGAGAAGAGCGCTGGAAAGGTTGCTACATTTGGTTGAAAATGTCATCGTATATTTTTCCATCATCGGCTTGATGTTCATGGTTGTCATAGTTTTCTATCAAGTAATAGGAAGGTATCTTTTCAATAGACCACCAAGATGGACCGAGGAAATCGCTTTGATAATGATGATTTGGATCGCCATGCTTGGGGCAGGTGTGGGCTTGAAAAACGATATACACATGCGTGTTGAAGTGTTCATGAACGTTTTTCCAAAGTCAATTCAAAGACTCGTTGAGATCGCCATCATGATCCTCATAGGATATTTTGGAATCCAAATGACTCGATACACTCTGATCATGATTCAAAGACTTCCAAACAGGATGCCTGCGACGGGAATATCCGTGAGGTGGATGTATCTACCAGTGGCCGTATGTGGAGTCTTATTGGTGGTGTGCGTTGCCCTGAAGATTTTAGAACAACTTGCTCTGCTGAAGGGTGAGAGAAAACAATGAAAAAGATTCTCTCGTACGTCTTTGGTGCGATCATGATCGTTCTTCTAGGAATACTACTCGCTTTCATGTTGAGATTACCGATGACACAGAATGTTCCTCGCGAAGAGGGGGGAAGGATTGTTTTATTCAGCTCTTTTGTGCTCTTCATGATGTTCAGAATGCCCATAGCCTTTTGCTTAGGTATTCCCGCTCTACTAACGGCGATATATTTGAGACTCCCTGCCATGGTAGTTTTTCAGAGGATGAGCGCAGGTATAAACGCTTTTTCTCTGATAGCTATCCCGTTCTTCATACTCGCTGGTCAAATCATGGCCGAAGGTGGCATTGCACAAAAAATCGTGGAGTTTTCAAACATACTGATCGGTCGCGTACGCGGTGGCCTTGCGATGGTGAACATACTCGCGAGTATGTTCTTTGGAGGAGTGAGTGGTTCCTCCGTTGCTGATACATCTTCCATCGGTGCTTTCTTGATCCCCATGATGGTCCGTCAAGGGTACGATAGGGACTTCTCGATCGCTGTGACGATAACTTCTTCCACACTCGGGATCATCATCCCCCCGAGCCACAACATGATCATCTATTCGCTCGCGGCAGGTGGTGTTTCGGTCGGCGCACTGTTCATGGCCGGTTACATTCCTGGAATCATGGTCGGATTGGCTCAGATGCTCGTCGCTTACATAATTTCAGTGAAGAGAAATTATCCTATCGCTGGTAAAGTTGGCCTCAAAGAAGCGCTCATCATAACACGAGATTCCATCCTCGGCCTTCTGGTTGGTATCATCATCATAGCGGGCATCATCTTCGGAGTGTTCACAGCCACAGAAGCTTCCGTGGTGGCAGCGGTTTATGCATTGTTCATCACCGCGTTCGTCTACAAAACCATGGATCTCAAGAAGCTGCTCAGAACCTTTCAAAGCACAGCTGTGGTCATCGCAATGGTTCTGTTCATCATAGCGAGTTCTTCCGCTTTCGGTTATCTCTTAGCTTATCTAAAGGTGCCAGCGCTCGTGGCTGGTGCTCTGACGAGCATTACGACGAACAAGTATGTTCTTTTACTGCTCATCAACCTGATGCTTCTGTTCTTAGGCATGATCATGGATATGGCCCCGCTCATTTTGATAACCACTCCCATCCTTCTGCCGTTGGTGCGTTCGCTGGGAATTTCACCGGTACAGTTCGGTATCGTCATGATGATCAACCTTGGTATAGGCTTGTGTACACCTCCCGTTGGGACAACGCTGTTCGTTGGATGCGCTATAGGAAAGAGCACGATGGAGAGAGTGGCGAAAGCATCCATACCCTTCTATTTGGCCATGATAGCCATCCTGTTGCTCGTCACTTACGTTCCTTGGTTCACCATGTTCCTGGGAGGTAGGTTCGCCCGGTGAGTTTTCATAACGAGCTGGCTGAGAAAGTAGCACGAGAGTTCAATGAAAAATTTTTAGCCAACGTTTCTGAGCCAAAAATACCTTCCAGAGAATTTCTGATCGTCGATTTTGGTGCTGTTGCGAACGGTAAAAGCGACTGCACTGAGATTTTCAACAAAACCATCAAAGAAATTTCAAAACGAGGCGGAGGAAGGATCATTATTCCCGAAGGTGTTTACCTAACTGGTCCGATACACCTCGAGAGCAACGTTGAACTACACCTTCAAAACGCTACGATCAAGTTCTACACTGACCCAAAAAAGTACTTACCAGTGGTACTGACAAGATTCGAGGGTATGGAACTGTACAACTACTCTCCCCTCATTTACGCGAATGGCAAAACCAACATAGCGATCACGGGACGGGGCGTTCTGGATGGCCAAGCGAGCGAAGAGAATTGGTGGATCTGGAAGGGTAAAGAAGAGTTCGGCTGGAAGGTTGGTATGCCAAATCAATTGAAAGATGTGGCGAAACTTACAGAGATGGTGAAAAACGGTGTGCCGATCGAAGAAAGAATTTTCGGTGAAGGCCATTTCTTGAGGCCAAACTTCATTCAGTTCTACAACTGCAAGAACGTACTTTTGGAAGGTTTCGAGTTGATCAACTCACCTATGTGGTGCATTCACCCCGTGCTGTGTGAAAACGTGATAGTGAGGAATGTTAAGGTGCGCAGCAGAGGACCAAACAACGATGGGATAAATCCAGAGTCGTGCAAGTATGTCCTCATAGAAAAATGTTTCTTCGACACGGGTGACGATTCGATCGCCGTGAAGTCTGGTCGAAATGAAGATGGGAGACGCATAGCCGCTCCGTGCGAGTACGTTTTAGTACGTGACAACGTTGTGCTGAGCGAGAAAAGTCATGGTGGATTCGTCATTGGCAGTGAAATGTCTGGCGGTGTACGAAAACTCATGGCGTTGAACAATTCTTTCATCAACTTGGAAAGAGTGTTGAGAATAAAAACTAATTCAAGAAGGGGTGGTTTCGTCGAAGATGTGTATTTCTTTGACAATGTGGCAGTGAACGTATCGGAAGAATTCATTGTGATCCACCTTGATTATGACAACGAGGTCGGCGATTTTCCACCCACTGTGCGAAACATCTTTGTGAGAAACTTCAAGGGCATTCGTGGCAAGTACGGAATAAGAATCAAAGGTTTGGAGGAATCGAAGGTACTCAATGTGCATTTGCAAGATTGTTCTTTTGAGGATGTCCAATCAGCAATGGAGCTCAGCAATTGCCAGCTTTTCTTTGAAAATGTTAGGATTGGGAGAAACTTTCTTTCGAAAGCAACGTTGGAAGGAAATGTGAGGATGTTTCAATAACTCCCCGAACACTTCTGCTTGGATTCCCTAGAAAGCCCACTTGAATGGTACAATCCTTTTAAGGAAGCAAGGTGAAATTTTGCTCAAAACGCTTTTGAAGATCGCTTTCAGAAATTTTTCGATGCGTTTTAAAACCACCCTCGTTCTCATACTCGGTATCTGTGTACCTTCGATGTTGCTCGTCGGAGGACTATCCCTCAACGATTCGATCAGCCGTTTCATGCAGAAGAGTTTTTCCACAAATTTCGGTGCGGCGGATGCCTACGTGGAAAATAGGCGAAATAACATATTTTTCAAACTCCCACTCGATCGAGAGATCTTGGACGAACTGAAAAACGAAGAAGAAATCTCAGCCATTCTCCCGGTAGGGGAGACGCTCGGAAGAATCGAGTTCAACGGTCAATTGAAAGACTGCCTCGTTATAATGGTAGATCCAAAGTCGTTGAGTGAGTTCGTTGGAAAATTCGTTGATCTGTCAAAAGGTACTATCGTTTCAAAAGACCTCGCACAAGCTATGAACATCTCTGAAGGCCAACTCATCGATTTGAACGTTGGGAGTGGGGGAAAACAACTGAGGGTACACCAAATAGGCAAAGAAGGCTTTTTGAACTTTCGAGGAGAAAATCTGCACTACGCTGGAACGATTTTCATCGACAAAGATCAATTTCAAGGGATGTTTCCCTTTCCCACGAGAGTTTATCTAAGTCTCAACCTTCCAATCGAGCAACAAGAATCCTTCGTTGAGACGTTGAAAAGCAAATTCAAAGTGAACGCGGTTGCTATGAAAACGCGTTTGTTGAATTCCCCAGCCAGCAAAGCACTGGGATACCTTACGATCGCATTCAGTAGCTTTTCCATAGTTGCTTCATTGGTCTTGGTATACATATTCGCGCAGAGTTTCATCGAAGAACGCAATCCAACTATAGTGACGATGAGAATCCTTGGTATGAAAACAAAGCACATATCTTCAACCCTCATGGTTGAAGGGACTGTGTACATGTTTGTGGCTGGATGTCTTGGAAGCCTTGTGGGCATCTTTTTAGGTAAGTACTTGCTGAACAGGTTACAAAGTTTTACAACCATCTTCATCGACAGTTTTGCCTCGATCTTTTCACAGCTAGAATTTCATGTGTCTCCATCGACGATTTTGATTGGTGTTTTTGCCGGACTTGTCCTTCCTCTATTCATGTTTTCATTGAGGGTAATGAGTTTGACTCGAAAACCTCCGATTCAAACGTTCACAAAGAGAAGTCAAGGTACTCTCCGCATTTCCAGTTCGATCAAGGTTTTAAGTTTCCTTTTGGGTTTATCCGTTATAGTCTTACTCACGTTTGTACCCACAACTCAACCCATAACGGCTTGGAAGTTGTTGCTAAGAGGTGTAGGATTCTTTCTGGCGAGTTGGTTGGTTTGTTTACCCGTGCTCAGTTTTATAAGGAAGGTTTTGTCTCGATTTTTCCATAAGAAATCTGTTTCAATTTTTCTTGCACTTTCTTATGTAGAAAGAAACTTGAGAAGCACTTCTGTGGTGGCTGTAATGTTTGGTTTGATCGTCTTTGTCATGATCATCGTCATCACCATTCCATACAACGTCGAACGATTCATCGAAGATAAGTTCAAAACAGGCTTGTTTGGTTATAACTTCATGGTGATTTACAATCCTTTGAAACTTGTTTTCTTAAAAGAAGAAATCGACATCACAAAAGATCTAAACGAACCCACTAGGGTGTACATCGCTCAATTCGAAGATGATCTCATCGCGTTCGTGGATGAAAATTTTTTGAAGACAGCCACTGTGCCCATAGAGACAAACAAGAAATGGAGAGAACGATTGCTACATCCAAACACGATCGTTTTGGGGTACACCAATGAAGAGAAGAAAAATCTGGCAAAAACGATCAGCGGTACCATCAAATCACCCTTCAGGATCGGTGGAAGTGAGAAGATGAGTTTCGAAGTGATCGATACTTTCGACATGAGAAAATTGATGGTCCCAGTCAAATACATCGCATCGATCAACAGTTTACCCAAAAATGCAAGATCGATCCCGATCGTTCTTGGGAAAGTAGAACCACGAGCCGTCTCAAAAGTCAAGGAATTTTACTCTAAAAGATTCGATTTTCCTGTGCACATAACAGAAGAATTGAACAGACTCTTCTCTGGAGTTGATTTGCTCGTTCGAGTGGGTGTAACACTGCTCTACTTTGGATTGATGAGCGGTTTCAGCGGAATTGCGTTCTATACCTTGAGGAACATAATGGTGCGAAGACGTCTCACGGGAGCATTGAGAGCCATAGGTATGACATCCAAAAGTGTTGCAAATGCTTTCATTTTGGAAAGTTTGACGATAGCTTCTGTGGGTGTAGTAGTTGGCTTGCTTGCTGGTTTCCTCGAATCTAAGGATGTCACCAAGACAATCCTTGGGATGTTTGGATCTGAACATTTTGTTTTTCCTATTTGGCGACTCTTCAGTGTGGTATCGGCGATTTATGTCGTTGTGATCTTGGTGATCTTCCTAGCTGTGAAGTTCTTTCGAGCGAACTTAGCCGAATCGCTCAGAACACCAGAGTGAGGAGGAACGTTGTGATCGAGGTTAAAGATCTTTACAAAGTCTACGGTAAAGGGGAAAACCAAGTAGAAGCGCTCAGAGGTATTAATCTTTCGATAGAGCGTGGAGAATTTTTGGCGATCTTGGGACCGTCTGGATCTGGAAAGACGACACTTTTGAATTGTCTGTCTGGTATAGACTCACCCACGAAAGGTGAAATCTTTTTCAACGGGATCGCTTTTCATTCGCTCGGTGAGGAAGAAAAGACCAAGCTCAGAGCGAAGCATATGGGTTTTGTCTTTCAATTTTTCAATTTGATTCCCGTTCTCACGGTGCTCGAAAACGTGGAACTTCCACTCAAAATACTCGGTGTAAATCACAAACAAGGAAGAGAACGTGCCATCGAAATGCTCAAAAAAGTCGATCTGCTCGAAAAGATAAACAGATTCCCATCACAACTTTCAGGTGGTGAACAGCAGAGAGTGGCGATAGCAAGGGCTTTGGTACACAAACCAAGCATCGTTTGGGCAGATGAACCCACGGGCAATCTCGATTCCGAAACTGGGTTGATGGTGATAGAGTTGTTAGATAAGGTGCGTGCCGAGCACGGAACGACTTTGGTCGTGGTCACCCACGATGAACGCATAGCAAGAAGAGCAGATCGTGTTCTCATCATGAGGGATGGAAAGTTTGTAAAAGAGGAACCGAACCAAAAGAGAATCACAACTTGACTTGAAAAATATTCTTTTGAAGCTGTATCAACAGTTCTACGGTTGTGTGTCTCATGGAATCGAGATGTTCTGCAAATTGAAATAAGCTCGATCGATGACACTCACAGCATCGCTGTGAAGATCGTGAACGTTTACAAAACTTCTACCCCAAGATCGATCAAAATTTAAACCTTGCAGTTTGCAACACGAGCAAAGCTCGCTTCGATCTGAGAGTTTCGAATGATATTGAGCGTAGTTCAAATCGCAATGTTAGGGATTGAACCTCTTTTCTTCGAGAGGAACTGTTCCTTTCAAGCGAATATCCCTCGAGGAAGATCCTATCCTTATTTCGTACTCACCACCCTCGATGATCCATTCTCCGCCATCGAAACTTGCAAGGTCTTTTACAGGTATGCTCAGTGATATTCTCTCAGTTTGTCCGGGAACTAAAAGCTTTGTTTTGTGGAACTCTTTGAGTTCTTGTAATGGTTTGTCTAATCTTCCTTTCGGAGCTTTGATGTAAATTTGTGCAATCTCTTTGCCTGCAAAGTTTCCAACGTTTGTCACCGCGAAAGAAATTTTCAATGCATTTTTTTCCAGAAAGACTTTCAGCTCGCTGTATTCAAATTTAGTATAAGAAAGGCCAAAGCCAAATTCGTAAACTGGTCTCACACCGAACGTGTCGTAGTATCTATAACCAACGTATATATCTTCTTCATAAACAACCCTCTTTGGATCCTGTCTTGGTTCACCTGGAAAGTTCCACGAAGGCACATCATCGTAATCCATTGGGAATGTTGTTGGAAGCTTTCCGGAAGGATTGATCTTGCCAGACAAAACGTCCGCGATTATCCTACCTGTTTCCTGACCCGCTTGCCAAACAAGAACGATCGCATCTACGAGATTTTCCCAACTCGCAATTTCAACGGGGCTACCTATGTTCAAAAGAACGACCACTTTCTTTCCAGATTCATGGAAAATCCTCGACACAGTTTCAACAAGCTTTCGCTCATCGTTGGAAAGATAGAAGTCGCCTTCCACAGGTTTTCGATCGTATCCTTCACCAGAGATCCTGCTGATCACAATGATCGCCGCATCGTTCTTCGAAGCTAATTTTTCTATTTGTTCTTCTTTCAAGAAATCCTCAGGAAGCTTTGGCCTTATGGGTGTGCCCCAAGGATCCCTTCTGACTTTGTAATCCTCTTTGCAACGCATTTGTTCGATGTAATCCTCGTAGATTTTTGCGAGTTTTTCATCAACACAAAACTTTCCTTCTCTCAAGCCTTCAAGGATCGAGACAGTGTAACGTGGATGCGTATCACCGCTACCTGTGCCTCCTTTTATAGTCTCGATTTGTCCAGTTCCAAATAGAGCGATCCTCTCAGCTTCATCCAAAGGAAGGACACCTTTGTTCTTCAACAGAACTACACCCTCGCTACCCGCCTCGTAAGCAATCTTTGCGTGTGCGCTCAAATCTGGACTGTTTGAGTATTGATAATTCTTAAATGAAGGACTGTTCATCAGAGTTTTCAAGATGTTCTTCACGCATTGATCGAGTTTTTCTTCGCTCAATCTTCCTTCTTTTATAGCTTGTAAGATCTCCTCTATTTCGTCTCTCCTTTCCCTGTTCACTTGGTAGGTTTTTCCAGGCATGATGAGATCGTTTCCTGATTTGAGTTGTTCTACAGGATTGTCACCAGCGTACCAATCGGTCATCACGAAACCATCGAAACCCCATTCCCCTTTGAGTACTTTTTTAAGAAGCCATTCGTGTTGGGAACAATATTTTCCGTTGAGCTTGTTGTAGGCACTCATCACGGTCCAAGGCTTCGACTTTTTCACAGCGATTTCAAAAGCTTTGAGATATATCTCTCTCAAAGCTCTCTCTGACACGATCGTATCTACGGACATTCTGTTCGTTTCTTGCTCGTTCGCTACGAAATGCTTCAGACAAGCTCCAACACCTTGGGACTGAACTCCTTTGACGAACGCCGCAGCCATCTCACCAGAAAGTACGGGATCTTCTGAATAATACTCAAAATTTCTCCCACACAAAGGGTTTCTGTGTATGTTCATCGCGGGAGCGAGGAGGATGTCTACGCCGTACTCTCGCACTTCTTCACCCATAGCCTTACCGACGCTTTCAACGATTTCTCTGTTCCAAGTAGAAGCGAGCATCGAGGCGATGGGAAATGCGGTGGCATGATAGGTTCGTTCGTCCCCTTCCCTCGTCGGGCTTATTCTGAGCCCGGCTGGTCCGTCTGCCAAACGCGCCGAAGGGATATTCAATCTGACTATTGAATGCGTCTCACCAGCGACTCCCGTCACTTTAGAGGCAGGATTACCAAATAAACCAGGAATTCCGACTCCAACAACGATTCTCACTTTCTCCTCCAGCGTTAATCGAGGAAGAATCTCACTCAGGTTCATCGTCACGCCCCCTTCTTCGCTTTTCTCGAAAGATCAAAATGATCAAGAAAAGAGCGGTGAGAATCAAAAGCACTACATTCAAATAGAACTCGAACGGTCTAATTCCACGTTGAAGATAATAAATCAGTACAAACAACTCGAGCACCAACGCCCACGCAAACAAACCAAGCAAAGCACGTGTGCTCATCACACGTCTTCCAATTTCCTGTAAAGTTTGGGTATGCTGGCAACCAGCGTCTTGGCATAATTGTGAGTCGGTTCGAGCACGACTTTATCTGTGTGACCATGCTCGACGATGCAACCATCCTTCATGACAAAGATTCTGTCCGAAACGTAGTAAGCGAGTCCAAGATCATGGGTTATAAAAATTATCGATGTGCCCCGTTCTTCTCTCAGTTCCATGAGGAGTTTTATTATCCCCCCTCTGCAGGAAGCATCTATCATCGAAGTCGGTTCATCAGCCACGATGAGTAGGGGTCTTAAAATCCAGCATCTGGCTATCATGATCCTCTGCTTTTGACCACCAGAAATCTGATGTGGATATTTCCCCAGAACGTCTTTCGGATCAATGCCCACCTTGATGAGTGAATCTTTTATGATCGCCATCGCTTCCTTTCTGTTCGAAGGCTTTCTTTCAAGAAGACCGATCGCTTGCCACAGAGTTCTCTCGACAGGATAGAAGGGATTGTAACTCGCAAATGGATCTTGAAAAACTGCATGTACTTTTCTTCGGAAATCTTTCAACTGTTCTTTGTTACTTAAATCTCTCCAAACGTCTTTTCCCTCAAAGAGGATTTCTCCCGATGTTGGTGGGAGCAACCTCAGGATCATCTTGGCGGTGGTCGTTTTGCCAGAACCACTTTCCCCCACGAGCGAGATGATCTCTTTTTCGTTGATTTCGAAAGACACATTCTTCACGGCTTCTATGCGCTTCTTGGAGAAAAAACCTACATTGAACACCTTCGAAAGGTTTCTGACAACGAGTCTATTCATGTTCTCTCCTCCGCGTACAAAAAGCAAGCAACTTTTCTTCCAGGTTCGATCTCTTTCAAGATAGGCTCTTCTTTCTCGCAAATTTTCATCACATGAACACACCTTGGATGGAACCTACAGCCAGAGGGTGGATCTATCAGATTGGGTGGCGTCCCTGGAACAACCACGATACCCCTTTTCTTCACTTCTGGTTCTGGTGTCAAAACAGAATTGAGTAAACCTTGGCTGTATGGATGCAACGGTCTTTCGAGGATCTTCTCGATTGGAGAGATTTCGACAATTTTTCCTGCGTACATGATGATCATCCTGTCTGCAATCTGTCTGACGGTGGCTATGTCGTGCGTTATGAAGAGGATACTTTTTATCACATTGTGTCGTTTCAACTTCATCAAAACTTTGAGAAACACCTTCTGATTCACCACATCGAGTGCTGAAGTTGGTTCATCGGCGATGAGGAGCTTCGGATTCAAGATAGTCGCTATGGCTATCACAGCCCTCTGCTTCATACCCCCGCTCAACTCGAACGGATATCTCTTCAACCACACCGGGTCCAAGCCGACTTCTTGAAATCTCTCCCTAGCTTTCGAAAGTAACTGTTTCTCTGGTATTCGATGAGACTCAGCAAGATGTTTTATGTAACTTTCTATCTTTATCGTAGGCATCAGTGCGTTCATGGCTGACTGAGGTATAATAGAGATTTCTTTACCCCAGAATCTCTTCTTGACTTCATCCCGAGTCAAAGAAGAAATCTCGTTTGGTACTCCATTCACTTTCAAAACGATCCTCCCACCGATCAAAATGAGTGGCTTCAGCACGTTCATGAACAGTACGTTCGAAAGAGTCGTTTTTCCACAACCAGATTCACCCACAACACCGACCACTTCGTCTTCGAAGATTTCCAAAGTCACCCCGTCCACGGCTTTGACGAAAATTCTTCCAAGTTTGTAATAGGCCTTCACATCTTCTGCTTCTAAAAGTATCTGCTTCACCTTCATTCCTCCCTGAGTCTGGGGTTGAAAACTTCGTCCATCGCCGTACTCACGATCATCAAAGATGCAGTGATCGCAACGATCGCAACTCCGGGTGGGACAAACCACCACCAGAGCCCTCTTCTCACAGCTTCCATCAGTACCGCCCACTGAAGCATGATCCCAAGGGAAGTTCCTTTCGTCGGTCCAAGACCTATCAAACTCAACGCCGCTTCACCGAGTATCCCACCGTTTATGAAGAGCACAAAGGACATGAACGCGTAAGTCGCTATCGTGGGGATCAGATCTTCAACTATCAATCTCAAGTCGGAATAACCAGCCAAGATTGAAAGATAGACGTATTCTCTAGACATAACGCTCATGAGCTGAGCCCTTATAGCCCTCGCGAACCAAGGCCATTGGAACAAACCCAGTATGATGGCGATCATTTCAACGCTTCTGACTCTGAAATAACTCGCTATTAAGATGGCTATCAAGATGGATGGCGTTGTCAAAACTATGTTCGTCACCGCCATGAGAAGATCGTCCGTCACACCTCTCTTAACTGCTGACAAGGTACCAACGATGGTTCCAATGGACAGAGAAATTATGGCGGCAAGAAAACCAATGTACAGGGAAGAACGTATGCCATTCAAAAGTTGTGCGAGGATGTCTCTCCCATAGGTGTCCGTACCCAATGGATGTGAAATTGAAGGTGGTTTCTCGTAGTCCCAGCTCATTTCCATAGGATCCACCTTGTACACTGATGGGCCGAAGATGCCTAGGAGCAAGAAAAACAAGAATACGGAAAATCCCACCGTGAATTTTTTGCTCTTGAAAAGAGGCTTGATCATCGTTGCGAACACGTTTCATTCCTCCTGCCCAATTCTTATCCTTGGATCCACAAGGGCATAAATGAAGTCGACTAAGAAGTTGGCCAAATAGATGGATGCTATCAACATCACGAAGATACCTTGTATCAAAGGATAATCGAGTGTCGTTAAAGCCCTGAAAAGGAGATAACCTGTTCCTGGATAGTTGAACACGATCTCCGTGATCAGAGAACCTCCAAGGATACCCCCGAGTTGCAACGCGAGTCCTGTTATCTGTGGAAGCATTGAATTTCTGAAAACGTATTTGAAAACTCTTCTATCTTTCATGCCCAAATACTCTGAAAACATGGCATAATCACTTCCAAGTTCGTAAGTGACCATCAGTCTCATTCCAATGGCCCAACCTCCCATGGCCGATACCACTATCGAAGAAAAGGGGAGTATGTAGTGTTTCAGAACGTTCAATACAAAAGACCAGCTGAGTGTCGGGATGAGCCCTTGAGAGTAAGCACCGTGTGTCGGTAGGATCCTCAACCTCACCGCAAAAAAGAAGATGAAAATCATGCCGAGCCAGTAATAAGGAATCTGTGAGACCACGAGCGAAGAGGTGAGCACTGCCTTATCGATCCAAGTGTTCCTCCTGTAAGCTGCCAAAGCCCCAAGACCGTTTCCTAAAATCCAGGCAACGATCGTTGCCGGGAGCAACAACATCAAGGTCCATGGAATCACTGGAATTATCAGATCCACCACTTTTCTTGGATAAAAGGTTATGGATGTTCCCAAATCCCCTCTGAAAGCCTTACTCACGAATTCAATGTACTGACGATACCAAGGTTTACCGAGTCCGAACTCTTCCATCAAAGTTTTTTCAGCTGCTCTTATCGCTTCAGGTTTCGCCTGAGCGATCTGTGAGAGATTGGCAAGAATTTGAGCAAGTGGATTACCCGGGATGGCACGTGGAAGAATGAAAACGATCGTGGTTGCCACGATGTAAGTAATGAGCAGAAAAACAAAACGTCTAATGAGATACCTGACCATCGACTTGGAGACCATCGGCACCTTCTCCTCACAGCCCAGAAATGGAAGAACCCCGGCCCCTGGGGGAGGCCGGGGAATTTTCTTACTTGCCAGCCGCTTGTAAATCAGCAAAAACTTTGGTAGTAGGTATCAGATAACCACCCTTTTCCGTCGTTTCAAACCAAGAAGGAATAGGTTGTGGTTTGCTCTTCGGAGATATTCCAAACAGTGTTGGCAGAGTGTTGGCATGCCATGGAGATGGTCTGAACCAGTATGGATTCTCTTCGGATGGCCATTTGATCCAGAATCTTTCGGAGTATTCATACCAGTGAGCGGTGTAGAACGCAGGAACACTCGGCATATCCCTGTAGATTATTTCCTGAATCCTGTAGTAAGCTTTCTTTCTGACCGCAGGATCGAGCGTTGAAACTGCCGAATCGAGTAATTTCACGATCTCGTCATTGTCATACCTTTCCCAATCTCCAGCCCAAGTCACTTCACCCACAGGTGCGGAAAGCCTCTTGTCGAGAACAAATCTGTAGATGTTCAGCGGATGATCGAAACCGGGACCGACACTCCAAGAGATTATGAGATCGAACGTTCCCTTGGTCATTCTGTCCGCCCAAACTGAAAAGTCTGGAAATTCTGTCGCAACATCTATCCCTATCTCTCTGAGGTTTTTAGCTATCATTTCACACATCATCATCCAATCAGTCCAACCATATGGAACAGAGATCGTGTAGGGTCCCAGCCTCGTACCATCGGGTGATACTCTTATGCCGTCTCTACCTTTCTTGAAACCCGCGTCATCGAGTATTTTGTTGGCTAGACTGAGGTTTGTCGGAACCCTTCCATCAGCAGTCCCGAACGTTTTTTTCGCAAGCTCGTAATCGATGTACTGCTTGTTCGGTTCGAACAGATCGATGACCATCGATGGATGAGCTTGGCTTCCGTATCCAAAGTAAGCTTTCTTCAACATCTCACTGTATGGAACAGCGTAAGCTATGGCTTTTCTCACCACTGAATTGTTCAAACCAGGTTTGGTGTTGTTGATGTAGACAAAACCGACACCATCTGGCAAATAATAAGGTTCTTTCTTATACCATGTCCCGATCGGAAGTTTTTTCTTCTCCCACAGTTCCCACACGCTGGGTATGAACAAACCAGCCCAGTCGACGTCTCCTTGCTCAACCGCGAGGCTCGCTGCGGGGTTATCTTTGTAAATCACGTGCGCGATGTATTTGGGTCTCGGGAGACCAAATATGTCTTTGCCCCACCAATTGTCGATCCTTTCGTAAATCACTATGTTTGGATCATAGTAGAACAGCTTGTAAGGCCCAGAGACCACCTGCTCTTTGGGATTATCGTTGACCCAGTCTCTTATGTTCACACCTTGAGCTTCAAGTTTTTCGTACACATGCTTCGGCATAGGATCTGTACCTAGAGAGTAAGAGAGGAACTGGAAGTAGTTCAGATTATCTTGCCTCGCTTTGAACTCAACGGTCTTTGTGTCCACCGCTTTCACATACTCGATGTAGTCACTCCAACCGGTCCCAGGGCCTATTCCGAGCTTCTTCGTGAGTTCAAAAGTGTAAACATAATCGTGAGCCGTGATGGGAACACCATCACTCCATTTTGCTTGATCTCTGATCTTGATCCGTATGGTCTTATCGCTCACAAAGCGATAGCTTTCTGCGATCATCGGAAGCCATGCATCTCTTCCAAGATCGTAGATGAACGCTGGCACGAACAGAAATTGGTCAGTTCCCCAAGTGGACTGTGCTGCATACAGATTCCAAGTCGTGGCCGGCCCCCAAAGTGCACCAGCCACGTACACCGTTTCTTCCCTGGGTAGAGACACCTGGGTGAAAGTCAATGCAGTGAGTAAAACTGTTAACAGTAAAACAAAGAACTTCTTCACGAAGCATCCCCCCTTTGTGAGAGTTTTCACCAAACATGTTGGTGTTTATTCACCGTAACAATATAGTTGAACAGAACGTGTTGTTGATACTTTCCAGCAACAAAGTTTACTCTACATCCACGAAAAACAACAAGATTGTTTTTTCAGAAAAATCATCGGATTTGATCCGAATAGCACGTAAAACATGCTCATATCTCTTGAAATTGAAATTAATCTTTCATTTTCTTAGTTTAAAACATGCTTTCGTTTCGAGGCACGGAACAGTTCATGGATTCAAGAAAAGTAATGTCATCACGTAGGAGTAAAATCAGTTAGGAAAGACTGTACACTAGTGAACCATGCTGCTACAGAATCTTCGCGAAGTTTCATAGACACATTTGAATCGAATTACTCAGCAACGTTCAACCAAACGACCATTGGTCCCTGCTCTCTGTTCGCCCAAAGATGGTATGGGACAAGGACGATCTCGCCAGATTTGAGTACCTTTCTTTTAGAATAAGGTTCATAAAGAGAAGATACCTTTTTCCCCTCGGCACCTTTAACTTTTATGAAAAGTGTTCTGCCCAAGATTGAATCGAAAGCAGTGTACACATCGCAGACACCAACTGGATCAACTGCAAACGTCCAGACGTCTATGGATGGATTATCAACTTTCTCCCCGCAGAACAGAATGGGGCCCCTCATAACAGCAACTTTACCAACGTTCTCACGCACGTATGGATGACTCTTCATGAACCTAACGTTGAACGGTATGAACAGTGAAACGACGTTGGCACCGCTCCAAAGTCGAGTTACTCTTGCGTATCCTTTGTTCAAGCTGACATTCTCTGGAGTCCCGTTCACTTCAATAAAAGCTTCGTGAGCCCAAGCAGGTATCCTCAGCATCAAATCAAAATGAACAGGTTCTTCACACTCTAGAGTTATCTCAACATGACCATCGAATGGATAATCCGTCTGCTGAGAAATCTTTACGCGCTTTCCTTTCAAAAAGAACTCACAAGCACTCTGTTCGTAAATGTGCAACCAAACAGAATCGTTAGATACAGTGTAGATATACCCAGGAAGGCTAGGTAAGAAACGAGCGAGGTTCGTCGGACAGCATGCACAATTGAACCAATCTTTCCTTCTATGCCTCCCAAGATCTTCCAATGGATTCACATAAAAATAATGCACACCGTCGGTAGATATACCCGAAAGCAAACCGTTGTAAAGAACCTGCTCCATGGCATCGGCAAACTTGGCTTCACCGGTTGCTAGGAGCATTCTCCAATTCCACATGAAACTGGCGATCGATGCACAAGTCTCAGCATAAGCCCTCCTGTTGGGTAACTCGTATTCTTCTCCAAATGCTTCTCCTTCATAACGTGAACCGACACCACCTGTGATGTACACTTTCTTCGTCATCATGTTTTCCCACAGATTCGTCAAAGTTCTAAGGAAATCTTTGTTCGATGTCTCAAGATAAAAATCTGTAGCACCACAGCAAAGATAAAGCATTCTGACGGCATGTCCTGTAACTTCTGTCAACTCCAAAAATGGCCTGTGGTCTATGGTGTATTCTTTGCCACCTGCGAAACCGTGCCCCCTCTCCGCGATGAAATAATTCGCCAAATTGAGAAATTCAAGATCTCCTGTTTCTCTGAATAACTCTATGAGAGCCATTTCTATCTCTGGATGACCGCAAGTTCCACGCTTTTTTCCAAATCCAAAAACATTCTCTATGTGGTTTGCCAACTTCAACGCGGTATCGAAGAGCTTCCTCTTTCCCGTCACTCTGTGATGTGCTATGGCCGCTTGTATCAAATGGCCTGCACAGTAGAGTTCATGCATATTTGCTAGATCGGTCCATCTATCTTTAGCCCGCTCGAAGGTGAAATAAGTGTTCAAATATCCGTTTTCATCCTGAGCTGCTATGATTTCGTCAATCACATTGTTCAACAACTTTTCAAGTTTCTCTCTGAGGGCTGGCTCTGCATACAAAAGGGCGTAAGAACAACCTTCCACCCACTTGTAAACATCCGAATCGTTGAAGAAATAACCTTGGAAATCTTTCTTCATTTTTCCACTAGCTCTTCTGAAATTGTCTATCCGACCGGTGCTTTCCAAAAGATCATACTGAGCAGGTATAGTGACCTCCAACGCTCTTTTCAAATATCTAGCCAAATAACCTTCAATACGAACCTGCTCAAGGGAAAGTGGTCTGAAAACAGCGGCAGGACTCTTTTCACATCTCGTGATGTATGTATATGTTTTATTCATGATCAACCCCCCAATTTCACATAGGGAAACTCTGTGATTCTCAGTGCCGTACATCCATATGGAACTAGTTCCACTTCGTTAATCCCATTTTCCTTAATATGACTTTCATCAACCTTTGGAGGCTCGGCTGCCGAGCCATTCACTAAAGTCCACTCAGGAACCTTGAATGCTTTGAGCCGGATTTTTATCGGAGTATCCTTGGAATAGAACGGAACACTATTTTCAGGTATGGTCGTTTTGATCAATTTGATATCTTTTGAAAGGATCAAAGCGTAATTCCAATCACTTCTTGGGTATACTTCGTAATCTGCAAACGGCTCTTTACCCTGTATCTTTTTCCATTCTTCCTTTATTTTCAAACTGAAGATCAATGGTCCCCGCTGCAGGTAAACTGTATGGTCCGACCAGGAGACTGGTTCAATTTCAAAGTCAAATTTTAATCTCACTTTACTCTTACCTTTTGGTATCTGAAGCACGACAAGAGGCTGATTTAAAACCTCCTTCCTTTCACCGTTCAATACTATCAACGTTGATTTGGACCAAGATGGTATTCTCACTGCAACACGAATATCTTTGGATGAAGAAATCGATAAGGTGATCTCATCATCGAATGGATAATCTGTTTCCTCAAAGATTTGACAACTATGTCCATCCGGCCAGTTATAGTTCAGCACACATGGAGCGTAAACTACCGCAACAAAACAATCGCTTTGATCAAGCATGAAAAGATTTTTAACCAACTTTGGCCAACCTTGATGCATGTTGGCTGTGCAACAACCAAAGTTTGGTTCTAAACCAAAGATGTTCGAATCATCGTTGTTATTGTACCAATTTCTTTTTTGTACGGTGCACAACACTTGGTTAACTTGTTGATCGTACTGATGTGCATAGAATTCAGGCCTTATAGTGGCAGGTAGTGCATTGTAGGCGACCTTTTCCAGATAGTCTGCAAACCTTGGTTCGCCGAAAACTCTGAACAGATTTTCCAGGCTGAACATGAATTCAACAACAGCACAGAGCTCCGTCCCCTGAGTAGTCTTCCTTCCGTTCAAGTGCTCATCTCCACTGAACATACCGTTTGGCTGACCGTGGTATTTCATAAGATTTTCGATGGCTTTTAACGCAACTTCGCGGTAGCGTTCATCATGTTTAATTTGGTATTTCATCGCTGGTTCTTTCAAAGCCATTGCGACATTCACAACGTGTGTCGTATGGTATATGAAAAACAATCTTTCAACCTCCTGCTTCGCAAGGCCAAACTCTTCAGGATGAGAAAGAACCTTTGGCCAACCACTATAAGATTTGACTTTGGCCATGAGATCTTTCGGAAGGTACTTTTCTGTTCGCTCAACGTAAGGAAAATCGTTGAATATCTCCGACCAGTTGATCGTTTGATTGAGTATTAACTTAGCCAGGTCGATCAAGAAAGGTTCTTTGACCCTGTTGTACAACCAAAAAATGGAAATCAAGTTTTCAAAACCTCTAGCCCAAGCCCAGTGCTCCAACGGTTTAGCTTGCAGCGCTGAAGATTGATATTTAAAGTAATTCGACATGAACTTTATGACTCTAGGATCTTTAGTTGCTTCATGATAACTTATTAAAGCCTTCAACATGACCATTCTCGGCCACCAGTCAGGGTTGGTCCTCGGTCCGAAGAATCCTTCCGGATCTTGTCCGGATAATACCGAATTCATCCATTTTTCAGCTTTCTTGATTAACCAGTCTTCGCCGAGAATGTAGGCGAGAGGAACAAGTCCATCACAATAGTAAGGACCCCTTTCCCAGTCTTCACCATCGCCTCCCAACCAAGCACTGTTTGAAGCTACGCTGGGCCAGATCTCCTCTAAATGACCTGTGAGCCCATGCATCTGTAACTCTAGTTGCTTTTTGAGCCATCCAAGAGGCTTTATGACACCCAAATCGAGCTCTTGGAACCTTGATTTAAGAGTCACACTCAAAGCTCTCACCCCTCAAGATCTACCGCATCGTTATCGAAAACAAATTGTGCCCGTTTCGTTCAACCTTGTTTATCTTGAAGACCACCTTTTCATCATCTATCTTGAGAACACTGGGTAATTCTTTCAGCAGTTCCCCGACGCTGGAGGCCTCTACAAGGATTTCATAGACTTTACCCAGTTTATTCATTGATACTAATCTGAGCTTTCCTGAAGGATTGAAGGGCACAGGGTCTCGTTCGATTGCATAGAGTTCAAAAGGTAATCGATATGTCACAACTGCACTCATCTCACTGCAAAGAATTTCAGGTACATCGATCCTCGTGGCGAATAAACCTTCGAGCGTACTGAAATTCACCTTCGAGCCGTTGACGACAACTTCGATTTGATAGGCCTGCTTGGGAATCCAAAATGAGAGACAACTCCTGATTGGCTTGCTACAATCCAGTCGGTACAGCTCATTCCAGAAACCTTTCGAAACCTCGTGTCGTTCAAACGATAAATTCATTAGGACTTCTCCGACTTTGAGATTTCTTGCAACGAACTTGCTAATATTCCATGGAAACTGTGGAGATAAGCTGACCGAAGAATTTGGGGCATCCGCAACGAAACCAAGCATCCCTTCGACTAAAGGTTGTATCGCCATACTTTCTGACCATGCTTGGTGTGGACATATTCCAGAAGGCTTGTATATTTCTCCATGGTAAACTTCACTTATGTAACCTTTGGCGAAGTATTTCGCATTGGAAAGATTGGAAAGCAAATGACTAAAACCACTCAAACTGCCTCCAACTTTGAACTCTGCAAGACTCACCCAACCTGTGAATAGCGGCCAAACTGTTCCTTCGTGGTAACCGTTTGGATTATATATTCCAGAGCTCTTTCCTATGATTCTCACGCCCCAGTCTGTCGAAAAATCGTTCGTTGCGTATGGTATCACTTGATGCTTCGACCTTTCAAAATCCATTGACCCTAAATATACTGCAACGGCTGTCATCACAGTGAGGTAATTCAATTTCTCTCCGTTATCCCGTATTCCCAGTATGTAGAATCCCGTCTCTTGATCGTAGAACTTGCTCAAAGCTGATTCAACTTTTAAGAACGCTTGCTCAGCTTTCTCCAATGTTCTATAATCTTGGACAGTCTTTGACATCTCGATCATCCCTTTAGTGGCGGCTAACCAGATAGCATTTAAATAAAGTTCTGCACGAGATCCGTACAACTTGCCTCCCTCTATCCAACCGTGCCCTTCGATCTTGTTCTCGATCAAGCCGTCTTGATCTCGATCAGTCGAGAGACAGAATTCGAAAGCCTTCACAACATTGCTCCATATACTTTTCAGAAACTCCACATCGTTAGTGTGTTTCCAGTATCTATGAACGGTCAACAGAAAAAGCGGTGTCGAATCTGCTGCATCATAATGAACAACGCCACTGCTGGTCAATTCGTGGAATATCTTTCCATCCACCCTTTGGTACTTCATTAGCAGCTCCAGATTTCTCTTCACCGTCACCCAATCTCCAATATCGAGCAACGCCAAACTTACCCATTCGCTGTCCCGCCCAAAATACCACGCATAACCTGGCCTAGCTGAGAACCAACCTGGTTTACTGTTTGCATAGCCAGCCATCAAACCTTCACCTAGAGAAGGGACTGCTGTGAAAAATTTTATAGTACCTAACTTGGCACATTCGAACATTTTGTCCAAGATTGCATGGTCCGACTCTATCTGCAAAGTTTTTTCTAGATACTCTTTCACGAAAAGATTGTAATTCCTTAATTCCTGTGTAAAATCTACTACGTCTGGTATTTCCTCAGATTCTATGAAACCTGCCAAGCATATAGATAAACTTCTGTGAGCGCTCACCAGCAACTCTATTTTCAGGCTCTCCCTTGTCGTATCCCAAAGGATTTTTATGGGGGAATTCACCTTGAGAAAACCGGAAAACATACCATCACTTGTTTGAAACAACAAAAGACCGTTTTCTTCATAATAGTTGAACGATCTACCACAGTTGAAGGCTTCATCAAAAGGCCACATGATGCGTGTATCTGACTCAAGTTCGATTTTCACATCGTGTTGGCGGTCATCTTCGAATTCCATTTGGAACATGGCGAGTGGTTTGTCAAGACTGACGAACGATACCAAGCGCAAAGAATCAGCTTCGTGAATAACTCTGTCTGCATAGATCTTATGGTACACATTCAGCTCGCTGAAATTACGACCATCTATGGAGAAGTTAAGCCTTTTCAGAAACCTGAACGGATGAACCCAAATCTCATCGAAGATTCCATTTTCTCTAAGGTTTACAAGAATTCTCCTACCACAAAGATTGGTGTAATCTGTTCCTACACCTTCGTGTATCAATAAACTCGGATTGACGAACTCTTCTTTCAAAGGTTCAATAATCAAATTCAACGATTTCAATGAATGATTCAACATCGTTCTATTCTCACAAATCGGCCAAAAATGGGCTTTTGAACCAACTGTTGTCAGGTATTTGAGCACATTATTTACAAACAGTTTTGCTTCAGCCAAACAGTACTTCATATGAGGACTTTTGAAGTTGAGATAACCTCCCACGCACAAGATTCTCTTTCTATCATTGAATTCATATTCCCATACGACGGGATTATCCCTCATGACAGAAATGTATCTCTTCTCGACAGCAATGATTCTTGCTAGAGAACCATCATAATAGAAAACTGTTTCATGATCACTCGAGGTCAAAAGATAACTGTAAAAACCACCATTGAGATTTTCAAAGAGCGGATGATTCTTATAAGCTTGAAAGCCTCTTTTGTCCCAAGGATCTTCAGATCTCACGATTTGACAACTTCTTGTAACATCTCGATGCTCGAGTAATTCAGTCACAGTTCGCACAGCCTGACCATAAAAGATCATTGGAACTCGGCCCAGCATGTTTTGAATCAATCTAGGGTCAGCTATGTTGTGAAACCATAACACATCAGCTGATTCGGGATCATTCACGAACTCCACTTCATCCATCACTACGTCGTGATTCTCACTTTTCATGAGGAAAATTTTCACTATCGATCCACCTCTTCTTCTGATACTTAGACCAAACATATCTGAAATCATCAAGGTTTTGTTCAATACGAATCGGTAGCTCATATTTCAAAGTGACTATCTCGAATGGTTTAAGGATCAACTCTTTTTCCAACTCTTCTATTTCTTCGCCGAGCAAGTTAGTTTTCTTCACCTTAGTGTATGGAAAATTCGGTAAGATCTCGATCTTTTGATTCTCTTCTTTTGGATTCCAAAGTCTTACAATTATGGAGTTATCCTGAACGTAGAGAGCACTCATCTGTATGTTCCCAAATATCTTGAAAGGTTGAAAACAATTAGTACCTTGTTGCTCACCAACGATGGCTGCGGCGATCATAGGTCTGTTGAACTCCTGTGCCAATTTCAAAGGATCCTTTTGATCGTCGAAGCTGAAACCATACCTTGTCTTGACTTTCCTTGCAAAGTTTTCCTCATCCCAAGGATCATAAAGATAAAGCACACAGTAGACTTTCGAACCATCACGTATGAACCCGTGATTACCTACGTGGAGGAATAAAAGGTTCGTATGATCACTGAGAAGTTGCACAAATCTGAGGCTTGCAAAATGATTCTTTATTTTCTCAAAGAACTTTTCTGAGGTCATCCAACTACCTTTTGGATAGTAACGATAGTGTTCGATAGATGGTAAGGCTTCTTCTACACCGAAGGGATAATCGTATCGAACATTTCGCAGTTCTTCCCCTGTGTGAAGTTCAACCATGAGAGCCCCAACATAACCAGGCTTTGGTTTCTCGAGAAGCTGAATTTCTGCCTCGACTTCTATCCAACTGTTCAACTCCCCAAACTTGATTCTTTGGTCACACAAGTAAGGCCCTATTCTTGTCCTTAAGCAAATTTCGACCAGGTCTGGAAGAAGTCTTCTAAAAATTGCGGGATCGATAATTTGAGGTTCATAACCTGCGCAACACAGCTTGTTTAACTCATAAATGTTGCTTTCCAATTTCGTTCTTATGACTGCCGTTGGGAGAATCTCGTACCTCGTGCCACGCCAAAACACTTCAATGTTTTCTTCACGAATCTGAACGTGTATTTCTGGTTGGTTCGACTTGTTAACAGCGCAAATGCTCAGTGCTGGAATTTCATTTATAGCTGCGATTTCGTTGGTTTCCTGTAGTTTCGCATATCCTTTTCTCTCCCAGGGTAATGGATTAAAAACACAGATTTCATACTTGCTGTTCATTATTTCTGAGAACGTTTTCATGTACCTCTTGAGCACTGATTCAATGAATTCAAGTGCTGTTCTCAAATAAATCTTTCCCACATCACCGCAAAAACCTTCGCACTCGTCTATATCATGAGCCTGAGAGATCATCAAAAGCCTTTGTGCCTCTTCGAATTCCCAACTCGGGTAGTCTAACCACTGCGGTGACAGACCATTCAAGTACGCTATCGTTGCCAAGGCTTGGGCATCTAATAAGCTGTGCTCAACTTTTCTCCTTTCTATTTGTAAAGTGTTTCCGTTTTTTCCAATCGATAAACCATGATACAGATCCGCCAACTTGAATGAAACCGTTTTCTCTGGTCTTCGAAAAGTTATCACGTCACTCGGTTTTACAGGTTCAAATTCGAAAAAATCTTGCAATTTATTCAATTCACTTTCGATCAGCTCTGCTCTACACATCCACTTCGGTGAATTCAATAATTCTAACCATTGAATCAATATCGGCTGTGAGTCACTCTCTAAAGAATCTTTTATTGACTTCTCCAGATCCTCTGGCCACTGGTGTACACACAGATCTGTGAAAGTGATGGCAGCTATTTTTGAGCCGTCCCTTCCTTGCCACAGAACAGTTGGTTGTTGAAACTTTGGAACGTAAGGAGTGTGCCAGGTTTCCTGAAAGAAGAAGCAGTACACTTCGTAGCCTGCTTGAAGCATTATCTGAGGAAGTTGTGGAAAAAAATAGAACTCTTCTTCCCAAAAAAGTTTTGGTCGGACTCCAAAAAGCCTTTCACAAGTCCTGACTCCAAAAACGATTTGCTGAATGTTGCTTTCCTCGCCTATAAAAATCGGATAAGGTTGAGTGTAAGTACCTGCGGCTATTTCAATCTTCCCTTCCTCGATGGCTTTTTTGAGTCGTTGAAACGTTTCTGGGTGTTTCCAAGCTAAATATTCGTAACCGATAGCATCAAAATTGATCGCACCTTTCAAATTATTTTTCTCAACTAATCTGAGCATTTCTATTACAGAATTCTCAAGTGTTCCCAACCCCCACATCCATTCCATATCGATCCAGTGCATGTGGTTCCCAAAGGTATAAAGAATTCTCTTTTTCATTTGAATTCCCTCACTTCGAAACAAATTTCATTATCAGCTCTTCGATATCGTCAATTGTTACTTGAAAAAGATTTTCTTCGACTTTTTGTACGGGTAAATCTGGCTCAACGATCAAAGAGTATATGGGAGGGCAAAACACGTAAATAGTACAGTTAGACACATTGGAAAATTTGATGGTTGCAGAGTGCTTATCACTCAGGAATTCAGCCTGGACTGGTCTCCAAGAACAGGATCCAAATCTCAAGTTCGTATACTCAAAAGAGTAGTCAACACCGCTCAATCTATAATCGATCTTTTTGTTCTCTTCGAGAATGAACTCGAACGCCAATTTGTTTTCACTCTTTGAGTGTTTCTCGTCGGTCAGGATGGAACCAAAGAGGGGTTCTTTTAATTGGAAGATAATCCTGACCGGTTTTTTAGATAGATTTTTGAATAGATATGAACAAACATCGCCTCGTCTTTGGAACTCTATGCTTACTCTGGCTTCTCCGACTCTCACGTTGTCAATGACATACCTTTTCCAATGAATTGGTATCCTTGGGCTGAACTTCAAGACGAGTTGTGTTGCATCTGTTTCTAATCCGAAGAGTCCTTCCAAGATAGCCCACAAAATCGGTCCTACAGAGAAAAGTTGGTGTGGAACTGCCGTCACTACAGGAACAAAAATATCCCCTGAAAAAAGCTCAGATAAATGTGTCGAACCTTCTTCTACAAGGGCCCTGACAGCACTTTTGATGATCTGCCATCCGACGAGATCGTACCCCGTTCGGTAGCAAGACTGTGCAACAAAACCATTTATGAAGTACCAAATACTCCCCAGATTGTAATTTATTGGATCGTAATGTTCACAAACCTCTATCGATCTTGCACCCCATCTCGTCATGACAGTGCTACTGGATATTCTCTCGATGAAAGCTTCCGACCTCTTCGGATCGAGAACAGAAAGAGAGATAGCAAACGATGGCCACGGTGTCAAATGACCAAAGAGTTTTCCATCGCTGTTTATTGACAGATAATAAGCTTTTGATTCTTCTCGCCAGAATGTTCTTTCAATTGAATCTCTAACTCTTTGAATCTTTTTTTCAAGTTTTTCACAAATCTCTGCTTCCTCTATTCTGGCGAAAACATCTCTCAAACGCTCAATCGCAGCCAAATAAACGGCGTTTGTGTACAACTCATATTTTGGTTTTCTAAACTCGCTTATCTCCAACGCACCAAGACCTGCCTTGAGGTTCACAACCAAACCTGTTTCATCACACATCGTATCGTAGAAGTCGCACGCTTTCATTATCTTGTCCTTCATGGATCTGAGAAAATCTGTATCACCAGATCGGGTCACGTAATGCGCACAAGCTAGAAGGAACCAAGCAGTGGTATCAGCATGGAGAAAAGCAAAGCCCTTGTAATTGTTGAACCAATCTATAAGACCATGAGATTGAGAAATCTCATGAGGAATTCGTCCTTCTGGATTTTGATAGGAAGCATAGAATTCAAGGTTTCTTCTGACAGTTTCTATATCACCGTAATCACACATGGCTAACGAGTTTATGGATGCATCTGCCGCGAAGAACCAAGCAAAACCAGGCCTTGTGGATTTACCAGAAGGTCCTATCCCAGCGACCAACGCTTCCCCTAAGTTTGGATTCTTGATCAAGCCTTTCAGCAGAGACAGTTTACCCCAGCTGAAAAATTCATTCAGATCTTGATCTGGTGTTTCTAATCTCACCGTTTTCTCCAGGTAAGATCGATAATACTTTCTCGCTTTTTCTATCTCTTTGTGAACGCTTTTTTCTGAGACGAGTAGGTCCTGAAGAGTTTTTTTGCTCATGTTCCCACCTATTACGCTTACAGGGAACTCCTTTTTTCCTGCTTCGATCCGAACCTTGAAACTATACATTGTTTCAGCGAAGGCATGATCACCCTCTTTTGAAAACTTCTCAGCTCCAGGCGCGCGAATCATGGCTGAAAACGAATCGGTTGGCTCTGATATTACAAATCCTCCAAGCTGATCTGACCAGTGACAATATTGACCACCTATCGCACCTGGCCACATGAGGTTCAATTCCGGTTTGAAATGAAAAATCAACTCCAGATCGACTGAAGAAGTGATACTGTATAAAACGAAACAGCCTGGAAAATCTATGGGGGAGAAAATGGTTTCATCCACACAGAACAAAGGGTGCGCATAGTGGATGGTTACAGACTCGGGTTTGAAGAAAATATCAATGGCAAATCCTTCTAAAGAAACAGTTTCAAGCACTTTTGGCAACCAAACGCTTGTCCTGAAATTACTGAGCAACTTCACCGGCCAGCTCCAAAATTCCAAACCTTGGCCGAACCACCCCATGACACATGATCTCTTTCCAACGCTCTCTAAGTAAAGTCTTGACTTAACTCTTAGAAATCTTGTCACAATCCTTCACTCCTTGTTTTTGGACGTAGTCCTTCACGTCTTCAATATCGAGATCTATGATTTTCTCATAAACTTCCAAAGCCTTTGTTAGGTCTCTCCTTACGATGCTGTCGCACAACTCCTTGTGATAGGGAAGACCACGATCACCAAAATCTTGTAAACCAAGGGGTGAGTGCCAGAGTATGCCAAGTAACGAAAAGAGATTTTCGAAAACCATCTGAAGAATCCTGTTGTTGGCTATTTCGAATATCTTCCTGTGAAACTTTTCGTCCATTTCACTGAGTTTTTCATGACTCTCGATTGATCTTTCCAAATCCGCGAAGGCTGTTTTTAGTTCTTCGAGCTGTTCCTTGCTAGCATTTTGAATGGCAAGTTTTATAGCTCCACTTTCTAAGCACCTTCGAACTTCCAATAGTTCCAAAATGTCTTTAGGGTTATCAGAACATACTTTGAGAGGTATGTTGAAAGAAATACTGAGACCATTTTTCCTCAACACATAAGTTCCACTACCGTGAATAGTTTTCGTAACACCTTCCAATTCTAAGACCCTGAGAGCTTCTCTCACGATGGTTCGACTAACTTGAAACATACTCGCTAATTGATATTCCGCAGGCAATTTTTCCATATCTTGTTCTAATATCAACTTTTTGATGGCTTCTGCAACGAGGAGAGATTTTCTTTCCTTCACGGTGTTGTTGATCTTTACCACCTCTCTTTCATTCTTTCATACCAGTCAATGCTATACCTTCGACAAAGTATTTTTGCGCTATGAGAAACATGACAATTATTGGTAGCATCACAACAACTGCTGCTGCCATTTGGTATGGCCAGTTCACTTCGAACATGGTCTTGAAATACGCGATTCCAACCTCAACTGTGCGCATCTTCTCTGTCCTAGTCACTAACAAAGGCCACATGAAAGCTTTCCATGTGCTCATGAAGGCAAATATTCCGAGTGTGGCAAGTGCTGGTTTAGAGAGAGGAAGAACAATCCTCCAAAATATCATGAGCTCACTAGCCCCATCTATCCTTGCAGCATCCTCTAAGTTCTTAGGTAAAGTGAGGAAGAACTGTCTCAAAAGAAATGTGCCCCAAACACTGAAAAAAGAAGGCACCGTTAAAGCCCAGTAGGTGTCGATCCAGTTCAGTGATTTCACGATCAGAAATGATGGAATTAGAGTTACAATTCCTGGTATCATCATCGTTGAAAGAAAAATCCAGAAGACAATATCTCGCCCTGGAAAACTTAACCGCGCAAAAGCGTATGCTGCCATAGAACAAAACAACAATTGTATGGGTACCACTATCATAACCATAATAGCAGAATTTAGAAAGTATCTACCAAAGGGAACCAACGTCAGAGCGTTTTTGTAGTTTGACCATTTCGGTTGGTCTGGTATAAACTTCGGTGGGAAATGGAAGACTTCCATTTTATCCATTAGAGATGTTGAAACCATCCATAGAAAAGGTATCAACATCGTTAGAGCTACAAACAATAATACAGCATAAGTTATAACACTACTGATCATTTTTTTTATCTTACGATTTTTATCATTCATAATCTCACTCCTCGTAGAAAGTTTTTCCCATCAATCTGAATTGAATAAACGAAGCTATGAAGATTAGCAAGAACAGAAACCAAGATTGTGCGCTGGCATATCCCATCCTAAAACCCTTCCAAGCCGTGTTGTATATATGATAGACAAATACGTTCGTGCTTCCCGCAGGCCCTCCCTCAGTCATGACATAAACCGGAGTGAAAATCTGGAATGAGCCTATAACAGACGTTATGAGAAGAAAAACAGTCGTCGGTTTAAGCATGGGTAAGGTTATATAAACGAATTTATGCCAACTGTTTGCTCCATCAAGATCTGCCACCTCGTACAAATAACTTGGTATACCTTTCAAACCAGCCAGATATATGACCATTTGATAGCCAAGATTCATCCAAATTGTCATGATCATAATGGACATCATCGCGGTTTTCGGGTCCGATAGCCACCTTTGAGGAGGGATTCTGAAGATACCAAGAAGGTAGTTCAGTAATCCAAATTCTGGGTTGTAAATCCATTGCCAGACAATTGATATAGCCACGAAGGAAGATATAGAAGGAAGAAAATAAAGCAATCTGAGCAAGTTTATACCCTTTATCCTCTTGTTCATCAAAAGTGCTACTCCCAATGAGAGGGCCATACCTATCGGCACATTCAGCGTATAGATTGCTGTGTTTTTCAGTGAGCGCATGATATCCTTATCTTTCAAAACGTTCATGAAATTTTCAAAACCAACGAACGGTTTCAATGGATCTACCATGGACCATTCATGAAAACTGAGATACAGTGAAAATGCTATGGGAATCAAGAGCCACATCATGAACATAGAAATTCCAGGTAGCAGGAATGAATAACCTTTCATTGTGTTTCTAAGCACCAATTTATTATCAATGTTTTTTACAAGAAAATCCAAGATGAAGAGCATGAAAGCAAGACAACTCAGAACAACGAAGAAAACAAGAACCAGATTCTTTCCTTGAGTATTGACTCTTAGAGGCAAATATGTTAACTTTGTTTCTCCAAATTTAAACGTGAAGGTCTTCAAACCACGTACGGAATGAAAAATTTCATCTGGAGCCATCTTCGAAAGTCTGTCCATGTCCTTTTTCAAATTGGCCATGATCGTAGTTGAAGAAGCTATCAACTTCTCAGAGCCATCGAAAATAGCCAAGTTGAAAATTTTGGTGAGATCTTCCAAATCTCCCGTCTTTTGAGTGCATTGTTTCATGTAGGTACGTAACGACATAGTAAAATCCCTGACGGCTCTTTCCGAAAATTTATCCAAATTTCCTTTCAAGAAGAAGGTGAGAAGCAAGAAAACAGTCAAAACTATTAAGGAACAAATTCTAGATGAGAACAATGTTTTTTTCGCTAATAAGATAACGAAAGAACAAAGAATCACCAAACCTACCCCAATAGCTAACAAAAAATATATGACCTGTGCAATCTCGGCTTTGACGTTTACCATTTCTGTACCAACAACGATAACACCTTCAGCATGCCAATTCAAATAGTCAAGAAAAGGTGTTGCAGCTATTATATAGTGCTTTTTTCCAGATCTCACTGAGGCAGAGACGGGGTTCCAAGCCGATTGGGCAGCCTTCAGTGTTTTTTCAGGAAAAGGTAAGTTTATGTTAGTGCCGATATTCACCATTTCTTTCGTAATATTAGAAAGGTAAGCGAAGCTGTGATTCACGTGGTTTAATTGATCGGACACATTTTCTTCGTAAACAAAAAAGGAATCAAAGTTCATGTCTTTAGCTTTTACAACGCGCGCGATTAACTTAGAGTTCTCCACAATAATCATTGGAACAGGATCACCTGTCATCAAATTGAACATGAGATCTTCTGTAAAACTGATGGTTTTACCGCCTGAACTCAATGGCTTGCCAGCTTCATTAACCACATACATGAACGAATCTTTCTCATCCATAACAGTATCGACGATCTCACCGTGAAAGAACTTTTCAGCGTTTTTTGAGACTTTTTCTCTTATAGCTTGCAGTGTGGACCGTATAACTTTGGAGATTTCCTCAAGATTTTCAGCTTTCACAACTTGAACGGTTTTGAAGAAGAAATATCCTAAAATAAATGAACAAACAACAATCAAAGTACACAAAAATAGAAGAAAGATGATTTTCACATTCATTGCTTTTTCTCCTCCCAAAAAATACTTCATATTTCAGGAAAAGGTGGTGGCATAAGCCACCACCTTGTTGATATCCGCTAGCGCCCGAAAACCTTTGCTTCGATTTCTTTCACAGCCCAATCTAATGCTTCTTTGACTGGTGTATTCAAGGATAAAATTTTATCTATAGCTTGCGCAAAGATGTCTTCAGCTTTGTACCAATCAACTACCCTGCAACCGATCGGCAATCTCGCAGTTGGTACTATTTCGACAAATTTTTTCTCAACTCCCCATTTGTCTTGAGCCACGAGCAATTCGTTGGTTGGGATGTGTCCTGACAATTCGATTCTAGCCTCAAGTACTTCGCGTTTCTGACCTTCTGCTCCAGACAACCAAGCGACAAATTGCAAAGCTTCCCTCGGATGTTTTGTCGTCGACATTACACTCCAAGCGGTAGCATATATAACAGTTTGACTCGATTTTGCATAAGGTCCCTTTGGTAATCTGACGACACCAATTTCCAGAGTTCCTTCTTCTATGTACTTTCTCATTCCAAAGAGCGACCAATGTCCACTGACATAGAAACCTATTCTGTTAGTGTAAAGCATGTTACCAAGACCACCGAAAGCAGAAATCACGTCTGGTTCAGGCGCCACTTTGTATTTTTTTATCAGATCAACGAAAAACTGCACAGCTTCAATTGTTTGCGGACTGTTGAGGTAACCCGATACCGTCTTGTAATCCGGTGAGATGATCTCTCCACCATAAGACCAAATCATCGGACACAACTGGTAGAAAAGTCTGCCAACATGTGCTCCATATTGATCGATTTTACCATCGCCATCGAAATCCTTTGTCATTGCTTGTGCCATCTTGAGAAAGTCGTTCCATGTCCAGTCATCGCTTGGTTCAGGCAACCCTGCCTGCTTCAAGAGCTTCTTGTTGTAATACACAACCATTGGGGTAAAACCTTTCGGGAGACCAAAGAGCTTTCCATCTGGTGAGGTGAATATCTCGAGCACATTGGGATAATACTCTTCAATGTTGACTCCTAAAATCCTCAAATACGGTCTGATGTTGAGTGGGACACCACGTTCAGTGAATGTAGGCATGTAAGGCGCATCGAGAAGGAAAACATCTGGAGGATTGCCAGCGGCGATGGATGCAAGTAGAGCTTGCGTGTAATTCTCTGGGTAAACCTCTGGAACGATTTTTATATTCGGATACTTCGCTTGGAAAGCCGCCATTTTTGCATTCGCATGTTTGATGTCCTCCTCGCCGCCACCCCAACCAGTCCATCTGAGTTCAATGACTTGCGCGATCATGAGAGCTGCGACCAAAATCATAGCCACCATGAAGAACTTACGCATAGAAACACCTCCCCATATTTTGAAGCATACTTGTCTAATAAGTAGACAAGTATGCAACTTACAATATTTATTGTACTCAGCAAAACCCCTCTCTTTCACAAGTAATGTAACATTCCTGTAAAATTTTCCGAGAAATTCGAATCATCTTGGCCACCTTTTTTCAAGCTCTAAAAGAGCAGGGAAAGTTGTGTGAGGTTCAATCTGGTACCAATAAGCCACAGAAGTGATATCATCTGTCAAAGGTTGAAAAGTTCCATCAGGCCACCATCCGAGAGTCTGAACTGTAACTCTCAGGGTTTTTCTGAAAAAGATTGGATCAAATATGTGCCATCTGTACATGACATGCTTTGGAATTTGTCCTTCCTGCTTTAACCAAAGAGGATATCCCAAAAAAGGCGTTGAATAGGTTTTTCCAAAACCCCAAGCTCCTCCGAAGTAATCCTCGATGCCTGTGTAGCATATGCTCGGATTTTCCTCACCATCTATGAAGAACTTAACTTCACCTTCTCCCCACCAACCGTTTGAAAGTTGTTCCCATGCTATAACGGTTCCAATGTACTTTCCTCTACCTTCGACACCATCTAAAATCACGTGTTGTGGATTATCTCTAGTGGTCATACTTCTACGCCACTGCGAGTGAAAGTAGGTCACGTCATTCCCAAGTTTCTTTTTAACAAAAGATATTTGGTAGAAGAAATATGGTATGTCATTCTCGCTCTGATTTTCGATTGTCATCCTCGCTCTTTTTTTGAAAGGCATGGGCCAGTACGAATTGAATCCACCAGAAGGATTCACAGAGATGGGTAAAGAGTTGACCTCAAATCTCAATCCGAAGCAATTAACAAAGAAATCTCCCAGCGGTACTTCTACAGATGGTACATTTTCATCATCCCAGTACATCCTCAAAATACAACTTCTGTAAGCTTTTTGATCTACTGTCATCCAAATGTAAGTTATGACACCAGGACCTTCAATGTCAGCCAGCAAAGTTTCCTGTTTAACCCTTAGGGAGATACATGGCCTGACTTTCCATCCTCTTCCAAGCCTTCTCGCAGGATTCTCAGGACCAGGAATCTCAAGGGCACCTCTGTTCCTGCCTCCGGTGGGATTCTCAGCTGATACGGAAAATGTCTCCGCATCGGCAAGCTTGTAAAACTCTTCAAGCACTGAACATCACCTCTCATAACCCGAAGATAGTTTTATGCCCTGAAGGAGCCACTTTTGGGCAAGAAAGTAGATCACTATGAGAGGTATAGAAGAAAGAGTAGCTGCAGCGAGTTGAATCGGATAATCAATTGTGTATTGAGTGGTGAACATAGCTATGCCAATTTCTATCATTCTCATCTCCTTGCTCCTTGTAACTATGAGGGGCCAGAGAAAAGATTTCCATGTTCCAAGGAACGTGAAAGTTGCTACTGTGGCAAGAACAGGTTTACACAGAGGGAGCACAATCCTCCAAAATATAGTGAACTCTGAAGCTCCATCTATCCTTGCAGCATCTTCCAAACTGTTTGGGAGTGTGAGCATGTACTGTCTCATCAAAAACATTCCCCATATGTTACCAAGCGAGGGAACTATTAAAGCTAAGTACGTGTCTATCCACCCGAGGTTGCGAAGGATTATGAACCCAGGTATTAAAGTTACAACTCCTGGTAGCATCATGAAGGCTATGAATATTCTGAAGATGAGATCCCTACCGGGAAAATAAAGCCTTGAGAGTGCATATCCTCCCATGGATACCACTACGAGTTGCCCCAGAACGACGGAAACGGCAACAAATACTGTATTGAAAATGTATCTGCCCCATGGTTGAGACTTCCACATCTCTATATAATTTTGAAATCTAGGATTGGAAGGAAACAGTTTCGGTGGAAAACTATATATCTCAAACTGCGCCATGAGAGATGAAGAAACCATGACTATGTATGGCAACAACGTTGAGATGGCTAGAATCATTAGGATGAACATAATGAAAAGTTTCAGCAGGATTCTTACAGATTTCCTTTTTTCCCTCATATCACACCACCACGCACACAACAAAATTAGAAATATTGCTTCCAGCTCTCTTTCCCAAAGAGTTTGAACTCAACATAAGTTAGTACAAGTAGAACTAAAAAAAGCATCCAAGATTGTGCTGCAGCATATCCCATCTTTAGTTCTATCCAAGCAGATTCCCATATGTGATAGAAGACAACATCTGTGCTCCTCAGAGGTCCACCTTGAGTCAAGACGTAAATCGGTGTGAATACTTGGAATGAACCAATCACACTGGTTACGAGCACGAAAACAGTCGTTGGTTTTAAAAGTGGAATAGTTATGAAGCGAAACTTTTGGAAAGCATTGGCTCCATCTATGCTGGCTGCTTCATAGAAAGCTTGAGGTATGCTTTGAAGCCCTGCAAGAAAAATTATCATCTGACTTCCCAAAGATTGCCAGATAGTCATTAACATTATGGCTATTAAAGCCGTGTTTGGGGAAGTTAGCCAAGGAATCTTCGGAATACCGAAGAATCCCAACACATAGTTCAATATACCGAATTCCTTATTCAGTATCCACCTCCAAACTATTGTGGTCGAAACACCCGCAGTTACAGCTGGTAGATAGTATACAGTGCGCAGAAGTGCCATACTTTTGGTTTGTCGGTTAACCGCGATGGCGAGAAAAAGTGAAAGTAGCATACTGATAGGAACTTGGAGTGAGAATATTACTGTGTTTTTCATGGCATTCCAAAAGAGCTTATCTTGAAATAACTCTTTGAAGTTTTCAAACCCAACGAAAGGTTTCGCTGGATCTATCACGTTCCATCTGTGAAACGCCAAGTAAAATGAAAAAGCCACAGGACCAGCTGCCCACCATAGGAGATGAATGAGCGCGGGAGCCAAGAAAATGTATCCGACCAACGTGGCTTTGAGGAATCGAGGATGATCGGTATTCTTTATCGAGAAACCGAGTATCAAAACCAAAATGAAAGATACCATGATCATGACTATCCCCATGAATTTGATGTTCACCACATTGTTCACAAGCGGTGTTTTCTCTTTCAATAGAAACAAAACCTCACTCTCTTGTTTCAAACCCAGGTAAGTGTAACGGACCTTGTTTACATCCAACTCACCTATTTCAACTGTATCGATATTCCTCAGCTTCATCCAGTTTGCTAGCGTGCTGAGCACATTCTTTTTCAGCGTGGATGAAACGATATTTCTATTCTCAATCAACAGGATTTGAACGTTTAACATTTTCTTCATCTCATCAAATTGAGTTGTTTCTAGCCAAATTTTTCCAAACCTCTTTAGAACCTTGGACATTGCTTCTGTACATTCTATGTACTCAGTTTCCAAAACCTTGGGCATTTGAAAGACGAAAACGAACAAGATCGAAAACAACAAAGGTAAGGAATAAAAAAATAAAACACTCATAACTTTTAACTTTTTCCTCACAGTACTCAAAATCCCAAATATCAGGATTACGAAAGAAGCTGAAAATAGAAAAATATCGATGATCAGAAATTTCAGAAAAGCTTTTTGCACCTCTCGAAACTCAATAGAATTGATGAGAAACCCTTTGATTCCCCATTCTTCAAAATCAAAAAATGGTACAGCGATCACTAATTCTCCATCTTTTGTTATCTCCGTCTCAGGCCTTTGACCTCCTGCAGCCTTTTTCAAAAGATCAGCACTCACTTGGAAACCTTCTCCAAAAACTTTTCCATCCTTCGATATGAAAAACACCTTTCTATGAATCAGATGGCCAATCTTGGCAAAATAATCCGCAGGGAGTGTTTTGCCCACAAGGACAATTAGGTCATCACCATTGATGGTTTTGACCACCATTGCGGTTCTGATCTGTACAGCATCATCCAGAAAATAGAGGTCCGAGAGAAAAGCATAACTCTCTTCATAAAGCAATGCTTGGATCAAAGCGTCGTTGTAGAAATCTTCACTCGGTACGTTACCAAACTCTGAAACTGAGTTTCCATCAATATCCATCCATATGGCAAATGAACAATCTTCACACATTTTGCGACCCAAACTTTCAAGATTGGAAATGGAAATGTCCTCGTTCTTTAAAAAATCAGAGATTCTTTTTCCAAAACTATGCAGATCACTCTTTAGATAAAAAAGGCTAATCCTAGCAAGATCACTCTCTACATCTCTTTTGTAATGAACAAATTTCGATCTGAAGTAAAAAGCTGAAAAGACGAAAATCATCACAATGAAGGATGTCGTGACCAAAATTAAGTAAGCTTTTACTCTTTCGCTCAACTTTTAACCCTCCAACCATTTAAAAAGGAGGGGAAAACTCCCCTCCTTCATTGCCATTCGCCTTTCTTTATAGCTTTGTCTATCTCCTCTGCAGCCCAGTCGAAGGCTTCCTTGACTGACACTCCTTTGATCAAGATACGATCAACTGCTTCAGCCCATGTTCTTTCAAACAAGGGCCTGTAGTACTTAGTTTGGGATCCAACAGGAACTCTAGCGAAACTCAACATCTTTATGAAAACTGCATCCACCTTGTTTAAAGTTGCCTGTTCTTCTGCGATCCTCTTGTTGGCAGATATGGCAAGCCCACCTTTTAAACATCTTTCTCTCTGGGCGTACTCACTAGACAACCAAGCTGCCAACTCTACAGCTAACCTCTTGTCTGCCACATTTGCTGGAACAGCCCAACCAGATGCGTAAGTAACTGTCACGTTCTTGAATCCTGGCGCATGCGGTATCGGCGCGATTCCCACATCGATGGGTGCTCCCTGCTCTATCTGTCTTTTCACGCTCAACCAGAACCATCTTCCCGTGATCACCATACCTATTCGACCTGTAAAGAAGAGAGAAGACGCTCCACCGAGAGCAGCTGCTTCTTCTGGCGAGGGTGCGTATTTTTTCTTGAAAAGATCTACGAAGAAACTGTAGGTTTTAACGTTGGTTTCGCTGTTGAGATATCCTGTAGTATAGGTGAAATCCGGCGAGAACACTTCACCACCACCAGCCCAGAGGAGTGGCACGGCGACCCCAACCCAGCTTGGGAAAGAGAATGCCCAAACATCGACCTTTCCGTCTCCGTCTGTGTCCTTAGTCAATTTCGCAGCAGTTTCCTCAAACTCTTTCCAAGTCCAACCACTTTCTGGAGGATAAGGCACTCCAAACCTATCAAAGAGCTTCTTGTTGTAGAACACACCCACAGGGCTCGTATCCTTTGGTAAAGCGTATATGGATCTACCGGCTCTGAATATATCAACTAGCACTTCGAAATACTCGTTCAAGTTCGTTCCAGAAACGCGTTCCTCTGCGAGTCTCGACAGGTATGGAGCCAAGTTCAGCAAAAGTTTTTCTTCAGAATACCTTGGAACCATCTCGGCATCTAAGAGAAACACATCGGGAGGAGTTCCTGCTGCTATGTCTGTCAGGATCTTCTGATAGTAGTTCTGTGGTATCGGCTCGTACACCACTTCAATGTCTGGATGAGTCCTCATGAATTCCGCTAAAATCTTCTGATCCAATTCCGCCTCAAGTGCACCAGCCCAACTGCAAACTCTAAGTTTTGTTTTGCCGAATCCCACTGCGAAGATCAGAGCAACGAGGAAAACGATCAACAACCTCCTCATACCTGCACCTCCTCAATTTTGATGTGATCACACTATCTACAGACGAACTGACAAAAAGATTAGGAAAAACTCAGATGAGAAGAAATAAATTTAAACGAAATGAGTCATTTGATTTGTTGTCTACTTATTATACAAGTATGCAACCGTCAATTTTATTTTACACTGATTACATCATTTACGGCAGCCTCAGAGTAACGATCGCGTGAACATTTCTAATCGAGTTACTCTCAAGAAAGTGCACGCACATGTTCAAGGATTCCTCGATTTCAGCACGTTGCATGTAAAGCTTTTCACCTTGAGGTTAAAACACCCGATCAAGTTACTCGATGTGAAGCTTTTTTGGAGGAAATAGAATCACACATCAACTAAAGCTCCGAGGAACTGACTTTTGTACAATTGTGCATAAAAGCCTCCTTTTTGGAGTAACTCTTTGTGTGTACCTTTCTCTATTATCTTTCCTTCGTTCATTACTAGTATTAGATCGGCACTCTTGATTGTTGAAAGCCTGTGCGCTATGATGAAGCAAGTTCTACCTTTCATCAATTCGTTCATGGCTTTTTGAATGTAGACTTCCGTCAGTGTGTCAACGTTACTGGTAGCCTCGTCCAAGATCAAAATGTCCGGATTAGCTAAGAAAGCTCGTGCAATCGTTATCAGTTGTTTCTCACCGTAGGATATATTCGTGGCTTCCTCATTTATCATGGTGTCATAACCATCTGGAAGAGCCATGATGAAGTGATGCGCTTGTGCCATCTTTGCCGCAAGTTCTATCTCTTCCTGACTGGCGTTCTCTTTCCCGTAGGCGATGTTCTCCCTGATGGTACCGTTGAACAACCATGTATCTTGCAAAACCATACCAAAACATTTTCTCAAATGGCTCTTATGGATATCCCTGATGTCTATTCCATCCAGTTTTATGCTACCTTTCTGTATCTCGTAGAACCTCATTAGAAGGTTCACCAGCGTGGTCTTCCCAGCGCCAGTTGGACCAACTATAGCTACTCTCTGACCACTCTTTATTTCTATGTTCAAATCTTCTATCAAAGGTTTATCTGGGACATAGCTAAAATAAACTCTTTCGAATTTGATCTCGCCCTTGGCTTTCTCAATTTTGAGAGCGGAAGGGCTCTCCGGTTTTTCCTCTTCTTCATCGAGTATCTCAAAGACTCTTTCAGCTGCAGCTATTGTTGATTGAATCAAATTCACTATGTTGGATATCTGCACGATCGGCTGGGTGAATTGCTGAGAATACTGTATGAAAGCTTGAACATCACCTATTGTTATAGTTCTTCTGGTGACCAAGATACCCCCAACTACAGAAACTATCACATAACCGAGGTTTCCTATGAACCGCATCAGGGGCATGATCATACCCGAAAGAAATTGGGCTTTGTAACTCGCATCACAGAGTTGCTCGTTGATCTTTTCGAATTTCTCGATCGCATCCTTCTCTCTGCAGTAAGCTTTGACGACGATATGGCCTGCGTAAATTTCTTCAACGTGACCACTGAGTTCTCCGATTTTTTTCTGCTGGGTTGAAAAATGCTTCTGAGAGAACTTCGCGATGAAAACTGTCGTCAAGATGCTCAAAGGTAACGTGAGCATCGTAACACCAGTGAGCAATGGGCTTATGGTGAGCATCATGATCGTGACACCGATTATGGAAATCACACCAGAAACGAACTGAACAAAACCTTGCTGAAGCGTCCCACTTATCAGGTCAATATCGTTTATCACACGACTCAATATCTCTCCGTGAGTCCGTGAATCATAAAACTTCAGAGGAAGTCTTGCGAGTTTCTCAGAAATTTCCTTCCTCATCTTCATAACGATTTTCTGAGAAACTCCTGCCAAGATGTATTGCTGCACGTAATGTAAAAGTGCGCTCAAAACATACAGAATACTCACTTGAATCAATATTTTCGCGACATATGAGAAGTTTATCCTTGCACCAGGCAACCTCAACATCTTCATCATTACACCACGAAAGATTTCCGTTGTTGCTCGGCCAAGAATTTTTGGAGCTATTATTGTGAGTACAGTTGCGGTGATTGTCAAGGCGAGAACGATCGCTATTGGAAAAAGGTAAGGCCTGAGGTAAGTTATCAACCTTTTCAATGTTCCTTTGAAATCTTTAGCCTTCTCCGCTGGCCCTGTAAAAGCTGGGCCACCAGGTCTTGGGCCTCTAGCTGGAAATGGTCCGAGTCGAGCGGTTTTCCTTTCATCTGTCACTGAATTCACCTCCAACTACTGCTTCTTCCTCCGAAATCTGCGAAAGCACTATGTCACGATATACTTGACAAGTTTGCATGAGCTGACTGTGTGTGCCGATACCCTCAACCCTACCTTCTTTCATGACCACGATTTGATCTGCATGCATTATTGTGGCAACCCTTTGAGCGACAACTATGACGGTGGCATCCTTCGTTTCTTTAAAAAGTCTTGCACGAATTCTCGCATCCGTTCTGAAATCTAAGGCAGAGAAAGTGTCATCAAAAAGATAAATTTTTGGTCTTCCAACGATTGCTCGTGCTATCGATATTCTTTGTTTTTGTCCTCCAGAAAGGTTTGTTCCACCCTGGGCTACAACGCTGTTCAAGCCATCTGGCATTTTTTTAGCAAACTCATTCACTTGAGCAATTTCTGCCGCATTGAAAATGTCTTCGTTCGTGAGCTCGTCCCGACCGAAACGAATATTTTCTGCTATAGTTCCTGAGAATATGATGGGTTTCTGAGGAGCATAACCTATCATCTTTCTGAGTTTTCCGAGGGGAATCTTCTTCACATCGACCCCGTCGATTGTGATGGCTCCCTCAGTTGCATCGTAGAATCTCATGATCAAATTGAGTATAGTTGTCTTACCAGAACCTGTGCCACCGATTATAGCGGTCATCTGACCTGGTCTAGCCGTGAAAGAAACATTCTGAAGGGCTGGCTCTTTCGCACCAGGATAGTAAAAGGTGACGTTCTTGAATTCAACGACACCTTCACCTGATGGTTCTTCAGTATCCTCAGATTCCACAATGGAAGGGAACGCCTGTAGAACTTCCATAACTCTCTGTGCAGAAACAGAAGCACGTGGCAAGAATACAAAAATCATCGAAATCATGATGAAGGAAAAGAGAATCTGCATCACATATTGCATGACTGCGATCATTGAACCAACTTGAAGTTGACCAAGATCTATCTGCTTCGCACCGAACCATATCAAAGCTATGATCGTGAAATTCATCACGATGGTCATTATTGGAAAAACGATCGATCCAATTCTGTTCACTTTGAGAGCTGTCTGAGTCAAATCCACATTGGCCTGTTCGAATCTATTTTTTTCATACTCTTCTTTGTTGAACGCTCTTATGACTCGAATGCCGGTTATCCTTTCCCTCAAAACCAAGTTGAGTTTATCGATTTTCTTCTGCATACTCTTGAAAAGAGGCATAACCTTTGCGAAAATCAAATACATAGCCAATGCAGCTGCAGGAACGGACACCAGCAGTATCATCGTCAATTTCGCGTTCTTTGAAATCGCCATGAATATGCTCCCAATCGCAACAATGGGTGCTCTTATGACCATCCTTTGAACCATCACGAGAGCTTGTTGTATTTGAGTTACGTCGTTCGTGGTTCGTGTGATCAGTGAAGCAGTACTGAATTTATCCATCTCAGTGAGAGAAAAACTTTGAACCCTTTTGAAGAGATCTTCTCTGAGGTCTTTCCCGGCACACATCGCAGCTTTAGAAGAGGTTGCACTCATGATGATTATTGCAACAACTTGAATCAGAGAAACCAGAAGCATTTTTCCACCGGTCTTCCAAATATAATCAACATCGCCTCTGGTTATTCCTTTGTCTATTATTTGAGACATCAAGTCGGGCAGATAGAGTGTCACGTACGAATCAACTATCACAAGTAAAACAGTTATGAAAACCAACCATAGATAAGGTCGAAGGTATCGCAAGATCTTAAGCATTATGATCACTCCCCAGAGAACCTCTAAGGTTCGCAATGATCTTATCCAGGAGTTCTTTGAGTTGTATCCTCTCCTCTTCAGAAAATCCTCGTGTGGCAATTTCCTCAACTTTTTGCGCTTGCTGTTTCAAAAACTTGCAATAATTCTTTCCTTTTTCAGTCAAATAGACACGATGGAGTCTTCTATCATTTTCATCCTGCTTTCGGTATATCAATCCCGCTTTTTCCATCCTTTTAAGAACGATGGCCACAGTTGCAGATCTGAGGTTGAGTTTTTCGGCAATTTGATTTTGAGTTATACCCTCATTTTTTTCAACGATCATGAGGGTAGGCAATTGACCTGGGTGTATGTCGTGTCTTTCTAATTCCTTATGAATTAGATGGAAATGTAGTCTTTGGATGATTAAAAAACGTTTGAAGATACTGTCTTCGTTCATTCTATGTCACCTTCCGTTTGACGTCTAACAATTAGACGTCTATATTTTATCACCGACAGAATTGGACGTCAAGTGTGACTGGCTTTCATGCGGCTTGGTAGGTTCGACCAAACGAAGTTGAAAATGCTTTTGGGTGTGAAAAAGCGTACGAGTTACTACTCAGATTAAGAACACAAAGATATGAACAAGTTTTCTCAGCCAATCGCTTTCATGAAAAACTATTTGATCAATGAAGAGAGTGATAAACAAAGTCTGAGTAATCTGTAAGCTTCAAAATAGCTGAAAGTTTTGAACCACAGAGTTCTTGCATCGATTCTCTGGACATTTGGAAGCAATGAAGCCACTTCGGCGAAAGAGGAATTGTAGAAGACCAATTTCACTTCCACTGGTTCAGATTCAATCGTCGGTTTGAAAGATTTCACCTTCTTCAACGCTTCCTCAACACCAGCTTTGATCTTTTCCTGAACGATCTCGAAAGGATAAAGTTTCGCTGCGTACCTTCCCACTGCTTCTTTGACCACTACCCCGACAAAATCGTTGAGCTCCTGCTTTGCACATTCTATAGTCAATTGATCACCAGTGATGAGTACGACAGGAACGTTGAAGCATCCTGCCACTCTCGCGTTCAAACCGGCCTCACTCAACTGTTTTCCATTCACCTCAACTGTGAAAACTCTACCAGTGTAGGTGTGATCCATTATTGCTGGTGCACTACCTGCTCTCGCATGATAACCAACGAAGAAAACGGCATCGAAGTTTTCATTTATTCCTTCCATCATACTCATAGGTTTTGGGCTGCCACTGATGAGTACGGCTCTGGGATGGAGCTCCTCGATGAGTATGTTATCCATCGTGTTGTGTGAGTCGTTCACCACAACTTCTTTCACTCCGAATCGAACGGCAGCTTCCACTACAGCGTTGACTTCTCTTGTCATGAGTTTTCTGAACCTTTCATATTCTTTGTGTTCGGGCGAAACATGGTTTAATCCCACCACTCCAGAGATACCTTCCATATCTGCAGAAATGAAAACTCTCATTTTTTCACCTCTTTCTCTTTGAACACTCTTTAACAAAACGATCGAACAATTTGAAGTGTTCGATGTGCTTTTCGAACATCCTTTCAGGATGCCACTGGACGCCTAAAACGAAATGGTCCTGATCGAACGATTCGACAGCCTCGATGACACCGTCACTCGCACGTGCGACGACCTTTAAAAAGGGTGAAACCATTTTGATCGCTTGGTGATGGAAGCTGTTAACCAAAAGCTTTTCAGATCCAACGATGGAGAACACCAAACTGTCTCTCTCGATGAACACTGTGTGAGTGGGGGCATAAGCTGGAGCTTCCTGATAGTGTTTTAAGACATCTTTGAGTTCAGATTTTACGTCCTGATGAAGTGTTCCACCTAGAGCCACGTTGATCAATTGAACGCCTCTGCAGATGCCAAAGATAGGTTTCTTCTTTTCAAAAAAAATTTTGCAGAGTTCTATTTCGATCTCGTCCCTATCAGGAGTTATCTGGCCAAGACCCATTCTTGGTTCTTCACCATAGTGGTGTGGATCTATATCCACTCCCCCGGAGAAGAGAATGCCGTCGAGGATTTCAGCCAGCTGGAAAAGATTTTCCGGGTGCTGCAGAATAGGGATCAGAATGGGTAAAACACCAGCTTTCTCCAAAGCTTGATAGTAATTCATATTCAACCTGAGGGCATCTTGATCAACCGAGCACGTTACTCCGATGATCGGACGCACGGTTCTATTTTAACTCAGAGGATCCATTCGAACAAGTGCTTCTCCGTTTTCATTGAACAGCATAAGATTTTTCAATTCAACACACAAAAACAACTTTTGAGATATGAAAAATCTTTCTTCTGAGGGTCTCAGAATTTTGACCATGGCTTGTTCGACGGAAACGGTTATGATTTGTTCTCTACCCATGGACTCTATCTCGTACACTTGCACTTCGATACAAACTGCTTCTTCGACCGCTCGCTCCAAGAGTAAACCTTTCTCTGGTCTGAAACCCAGAACAATTTTTTTACCCGCAATCCAATCCAAAAAATTCTTTGGAGCTCTGACAGGCTTACCTTCAATCAAAAGTTGTGTTCCATCGAACTCCGCTTTCAACAAATTGGTTGGTGGATTTCCTATGAAACTTGCAACGAATGTGTGCTGGGGCTTGTTGTAAATTTCTTCAGGAGTACCAACTTGTACCAATTTGCCGTTGTTTATCACTGCGATTCTGTCTGCTATCGCCAACGCTTCAGCTTGGTCGTGCGTAACGTAAACTGATGTGATTTTAAGATCTTTTTGTAGCCTTTTCAGTTCTGTCCTCACGCTGATCCTCAGCAACGCATCGAGATTACTCAGAGGCTCATCAAACAAAAGTATTTGAGGTTGTTTGACGAGTGCACGAGCTATGGCGACCCGCTGTTGCTGTCCTCCGCTGAGTTGCCAAGGATATCTCTCAAGCAATGCATCTATCTTCAACATGCTTGCAACCTGGTGAACCCTTTCAAATATGGTCTTTTTATCAAATTTTTTCAACGTGAGTGGAAAAGCTATATTCTCAAAAACCTTCATGTGCGGATAAAGTGCCCAGTTTTGAAAAACCAACCCAACGTTTCTTTCTTTGGGTGGTAAGAAAGTCACATCACGACCGTCGAACAGGATTCGGCCGGCAGTTGGTTTATAAATACCAGCTATCAAGTACATCAAAGTTGTTTTTCCACTTCCGGATGGTCCAAGAAGAACGACGAATTCACCATCTTCTATTTGCAAACTCACCCCATCGAGCGCGACCACTTTACCAAACTTTTTTGTGATATTCTCGAGCACGATGCGTGCCAAGACAACTCACCTCCTGATACCTCCGGCATAGACTTTGAACAACAATTTCTGGGAACTTATGTAGAAGAAAACAGTTGGGAGTAAGTACAGTGTTGCAGCGGCTGCTAGCAATGGCATATAAGCCATCTCGGCTTCGAGGTTAGATTCTATGAAAGTGGCGAGGGTTTTATCTATGAGAAAAGTCCTAACATATATGATATCTTGCCAACCCGCAAGAAAACCGAAGATCAAAATAGCAACAACACCTGGTTTTATGAGTGGAAGCATTATCTTCGCCCACGTTTTCAATCTCGAAGCACCATCGATCAAAGCAGACCACTCTATTTCCCACGGAAGCAGATCAAAAAAACCCTTCATGAGCCAAACGGACAGTGGGACTTCCAAAGCTGCACGCGCAAACACCACATAGAAGAAAGAAAAGTATCGTAACGCATTCAAATTCGTTGGCATCCAAATCCTATAGAGGAAATAAACTCCAACGATGAGTATCGAACCAGGCAGTGCGTGAAGCATCAGCATCATTAACAGTAAAAACTTTCTTCCTTTAAATTTGATCCTTGAAATAGCGTAACCAGAGAGCGTTCCAACCAACGTGGTAACGAGAGCCACACCGAGTGCCACGATGGCTGTGCTGAACATGTAGAGAAAGATATTTTCCCTCAATCCGCCCGTTATAGCGATCCTACCTTGGAAGAGTAACTGCCAGTTCCTCAGAGTGAATCTGACCTTCGAAAAGTCAAAGTTTGTCACCATTTGACTTGCAAAACTAGATAGAACAAGCACAGAAAAAGCCATCAGAACTGGGATTGAAAAAGCTATCAAAACGATTGAATAAATCACTTGCTTGGTTTTGCTCCGAACCTCAACATCACTCAAGTTCATCAGATATCACCACGTGGTTCTATCATGAGTTTTCCAAAACCTAAAATTCTGAGCGTCATCCAACCTAGCAATCCACCGACGATCACCAAGATGGTACCAGCCGCCGCAGCGAAACCTTGATCGAAAACACCAGTGAATGCGAGATCGTACACGTACAATGCCAAAGGTGTTCCGTAGGACTTATTCACCAACCTCCAGCTGACCAACAAATATGTGTGCGCGTAAGAAGTAAGCAAACTCAAAAGCTGCCAAGTCGTTACATACATGATGTGCCACCTGATCTGGGGTATCAAAACTTTCTTGCAGATTTGCCAATCGGTCGCTCCATCGACCCGAGCCGCTATGACGAACTCACCCGGAATGCTCTTGATAGCAGAGGAAAGTACGATCATGCCAAAACTGACACCGACCAAACCGTTGACGAAGACGATCACACCCCACGGTCCATAAGGAATGAAATCCTGTCCCCAAGCCATTGGCCTATGTATGAAGCCTAGCTTCATCAACAACGAGTTCAGTGTGCCTACGCTACTACCATGGAAAAAGTAATACCAAACGAGCCCATAAACAGCTATCGGAGACATTCTCGGTAAAAGCCAAATCGTACTCGCCACAGGACCAGCAGTTTTACCAGCAAAGAAAGTCAAAATTGCGAGGATTAAACCCCCAAGTACGTTCACCAGAAGTGTACAACCTACGAAAATACCTGTAGTCAAAAATACGGCTCTCACTGACGGATCATTCAAAATCGCGTGGAACAATTTTTGATAGTTGTAGAAACCTATTATTCTCGTTGCATAACGATGTATGTTCCAATTCCTCAAGGGTGTGAAGCTGGTGTAGATTGTCAGAATCAAAGGGATCAGGTAGAAAACTATCACAACAATGAGAGCCGGGGCCAAAAAGGCCCACAGCTCCCATTTTCTTGGGAAATCTCCCCTGTTCATCTAGCTGGAAATCTCCAATCTTTAGGAATATCTTTGATGATCTTCACAGCAGCTTTGAGATCGAGATCCGCGTTGATCTTTGAAATGGCATAATCTACAGCTTTTGCCGGATCCATTTGACCCCTCAGCACTTGATCAACGACTTCAGCAAAGATTGCCGTGAGTTTCGGATACATTGGATGAGCTGGCTGGAAATTCGTGTATTCAAGCATGTAAGAAACGTTTGAAAGGAAGGTAGCGTTTATTGGATTAACTGTGGCTTTGACGATATTCGCGATCTTTTCCTTCACACCAGCATCGAGATCAACTTCAAGATTATAGAGTTTGTCAAGCCAACTTTTGTTGGCAAGCAAGGCAGCCGAGGCTTTAGTAATGGGCAACTTCGCACTCATGATGCTGTGCATAGCGTTTATATCTGGATCTGAGGCCTTTGCGACAATTAAAAACGCAAGTTCATCGTAAGTGCTTTTCAACGCACTGTATTTTGGATTCTGTGCACCAGCTTTGGAACTCACCATCCACATGAACGGCTGGCTCAACGTGACTGGCTTCTTGCCAGGTTCGCCAGCTGGGAACAATGTGTAGTAGAACCACTGTTCGACCTCCTCAGGTTTTAATCCCCTCATCTGACCAGTTTTAGGATCAGTGTAATAATCCTTGGTTTGCCATTCTGTCCAGTACCATGTGCCTCCGATGTCGAACAGAGTTTTACCATCAACTATGGCTGGATGCACCTGCTTGGCCCAGTCCCATGCCATCATATCCGATGGCAAAAGTTTTTCGCGAGCAAAAACCCATTCGATGGTTAGCCACTTGTATATCGCTTCTTTGTCGAAAACGAGTTTTCCTTCCACTGGATCGTCTAACCTACCTCCGAAGGCGAGTATGAACTGCATCAAATCGGGATGAGCAGTACCCCTTCGATGTATCAAACCCCACTCAGAAGCTTTCATCTCTACCGTCTTTTTAGACCAACTGTAGACATCGAGCCAGGTGAACTCACCCTTGAGTACCTTCTGATCTAGACCTTCCAAATTCAATCCCACCTTGGCAGCTATATCTTTTCTGATGTAGAATGGTCTGGCTTCTGTATCCTGCGGTAAACCGTAAATCTTACCCTTGTATTTGGCAACTTCAACGAGTGTGGGGAAAAAGCCTTCGAGGAAATCCTTATGTCTTGAGAGATAAGGTGTTAAATCAAGCAGATAACCTTCCTCAGCCAAAGAAGCAATGTACACGTAAGAGTTCACTAAGAAATCACCGGCTGTTCCGAGAGGTTGTTTGCTGAGAAATTCCTGATACATCTGCGTGAAATCCAATTCATAGCGGGTCTCTCTGATCGTTATCTTGACATTGACTTTGTTCTTTGACCAGATATCGTTGATGCGTCTAGCTGCTTCCACAATTCCAAGGACTCTCAAAACACTGTTTGGATCTCCTGTTCCCCAAACTGCATAGCGTACCTCGTTGATGCCGTTTCTCTCGAGTGTTTTACCAACTTCAACGATTCTCTCTTCGAGACTGGCAAAAAGGGCAACTGCGGCGAACAATAAAACTGCTAAAAACACTTTTCTCACACTAATCCCTCCCTTCAGAAGTTGGGACCGAAAAAATTCTTATGCGCTGAATGTTAAGCTAATACAAGAAAAGTCTAAGTGCCCTTTAAATTTCTATGGAAACCCCCCTGGATGAATCATTTCAACATACTCAGCTGAAATTTTTTCCTGATGGGGGCTTCGAGCTATAATAAAATATAGCAAATGTTACGAAAAGTGTCAATCGATTACAATATGTTTCGAAAAATTACGAGATAGGCCAGGTGATACACGTGATAAAAGGTGTCGGCATAAACATCGATACACGGCGTCTCGCAGGATCCATCATAAATCTCGAAACAGAGTTTAGAAAATTCAAGCAGCTTGGCTTCGATTATGCGGAAGTTCCCCCTGCAGGTCTAGATTTGATTTTCAATGGGAAGTTTTTCAAAGAAAGGTTTCTCCGCTATAAGCATCTTTTTGAATCTTCTGGAATGAAATTCACCGTGCACGGCCCAGATCCTGTGGATCTTTCCAAAAACAGGGAGGAAGATTTTCTCATCCTTTCAGCCACCATAGACTTCGCCTCGAGCATTGGTGCAGACAGTGTTGTCTATCATTGCGGTTGGTCTGGAAAAGATGACGACAAGAAACACAGAGAAATCGAGAATTTGAAACGTTTGTCTTCGAAACTCGAAGAAAAAAAGGTTTGCCTTGTTGTAGAAAATACCACTCAAACAGTAGAACAAACTCTCGAGATCGTTTACCATGTGAATCATCCCAAGATTAAGTTGCTGATCGATGTAGGTCATCTCTTCTTAAGAGTGAGAGGTGACGAGGAAGAATTGATCAAACAATTCACCTTAGGATTACCCTACACCTTTGAAATTCATGTCCATGACAATTTTGGAAAAGTCGAGAGCGATTTTGAACGTAACATAGCAGATCAAATGCACTTCGCATATCTTTACGGTGTGGGAGATCTGCATCTACCCATCGGGCTTGGTCAGATACCGTTCGAACAGATACTCAAATTATTACAAAACGAATTTCAAGGTATCGTTGTTCTTGAGATAAACGATTTGAACAGATTCGAGAAAGATATACCTGAAAGCCTTTCGAGGTTGAGAATGTTGATGCGAAAATGAGGTGATTCAGAATGCTTGAATTTCTCATCTGTGGCCTTCCAGAAAATGTGAGATTGTGTGAAGCCATTGGAGATTGGGAAACGGCCGCAGCTTTGATCGATAAATGGCTTAGAGACACTCGCATCACGGATATTCAACGCCAACGACTCGAATACGAAAAGTACAGAATCAAACGGTTGCTTTCTGCGTATCCATATGATGAGTCGCAAGCTCTAGAGAAAGCAAAGGAAATGATCAAAGATTTCGACTACGATGAATTCTACAAACTGGTTGAAGAAGGGTGCATTGACTTCATTGTTGTCAACAGGAGGAGAAGATTCTTCGAAAGATTTGTTCAAAACATTGGGTTTGCTCGAAGCGAATATAGAGAAAGAATAAAGAAAGACCCAAAAGAAGAACACGAAAGAGAACTGATCGAGCGAAGAATAAGAGAACTTTCGGAAGGTCGTAATCCAAGAACTTATAAAGTACACGTGAAAATCAAAGCAACTGTGGATTCTGAAGATGATTATTTCAGAGTTTGGCTTCCATTCCCGAAGGAAGGTTTCCAGATCAGAGATGTGAGATTACTCTACACCAGCGATGAAAATTACTTCTTAGCTCACAACGATGCCCCACAACGAACTATCTTTTTTGAGGGAACCAGCAAGGAGTACATAGTAGAGTTTGAGTACAAAGTGAGTGAGTGGATCAACAAGATCGATCCAGCGAAAGTTCAAGAACCCGATTTGGACGATTTTTTGCAACAGGAACCACCGCACATTGTTTTCACAGACTATCTCAAATGGTTGACAAAGCAAATCGTGGCAGAAGAAACTAACCCTTACTTGAAAGCTAAACGCATTTATGATTGGATCACGACTAGAGTTAGATATTCTTATGTGAGACCATACGCGACTTATGAGAACATTTCCCAGTATGTGGCTGAGAATTTGAAGGGAGATTGTGGATTTCAAGCGTTACTGTTCATCACCATGTGCAGGATAGCTGGTATTCCAGCGAGATGGCAATCTGGTTGGTACACTACACCTTACTTCGCTTCACCACACGATTGGGCACTTTTCTACGTGAAACCTTATGGTTGGCTTCCTGCCGATCTTTCCTTTGGCGGTGCAAGACGTCACAATGAAAGGTTGCGCAACTTCTACTTTGGAAACCTCGATGGATTCAGGATGGTGGCCAACGACGACTTTATGAAACAATTTGATCCTCCGCCGAAATTCCACAGGGAAGATCCTACGGATAACCAACTGGGTGAGGCTGAAACACACAATAAAAAGATCGGTCTTGAGATGAAGATCGAGGTGGTCAGATTCGAAGGCTGGGAGGTGTGAATCATGGCTAAGGTGAAAGATATACGTTTAATACTGAAGCGTTACGGTTACCGCAAACCTTTTCGTATAACAGGTAGTGTTTCTTTCGAAGCGAGCAATGTGGAGGTTGAAATATTACTTGAAAATGGAATCGTTGGGTGTGGGGAAGCTTCACCTTCTTTTAGAGTCAACGGTGAAAAGGTAGAAATGCTTCTAACGATGGAGAACTTTTTGAAAGAGAATTTTCTAGGATTGAACGTTCGCAACTATGCGGCCATTTTCCAAATCGCAGATAAACTCTTGGCCACGCCGAGTTTAAAAGCTGCTGTTCAATATGCAACTTTGGATGCTCTTTGTCAAGAACTGGGCATCAGTGTGGCAGGATTTCTTGGTGGCAGTAAATCGGAGATTGAAACAGACAAAACAGTAGGGATAGACACGATTGAAAAGAGGGTGAAAGATGCTGAGGAAATCTTCAAGGAGGGTTTTCGAACCATCAAAGTGAAAGTTGGAGAGAACCTGAAGGAAGACATCGAAGCCGTTCAGCAAATCGCGCGAGTGACGAAGGGAGCTGTATACATAATCGATGCGAACATGGGTTATACACCAAAGCAAGCCGTTGAGTTCGCAACACAGCTTTACAAATCTGGTGTGGATATAGCTGTATATGAACAACCTGTAGCGTGGTATGACATCGATGGATTGAGGTATGTGCGGTTCAACTCACCATTTCCTGTTGCCGCGGATGAATCAGCCAAGACGAAATACGATGTGATGAGACTCATAAAGCAAGAAGCCGTAGATTACGTCAACATAAAACTGATGAAGAGTGGTATAAGTGATGCGCTGGCCATAGTGGAACTTGCGAGATCTGCTGGTTTAAAATTGATGATCGGTTGCATGGCAGAGTCGAGTCTCGGAATAAACCAAAGCGTTCAGTTTGCCCTTGGAACTGGTGCGTTTGAATTTCATGACTTGGACAGCCACATGTTATTGATAGAACCCTCATTCAGGGGAAAGTTTGTCCAAGAAGGTCCAAAAATGAGATTGGAGTGATGAAGAGTGAAAATCAGAGAACTACTGAAACTGTACATCCAAGATAAAGTTCGACCTCGGCAAATCATCGAGGAGTGCTTTAAGAAAATAGAAATTCACAAAGATCTTGGTGCTTTCATTTCGATCGATCTCGATGGAGCAATCAAAACTGCGGAACAGTTGGAAAAATCTTACAAGAAAGATCTTCCCCCGCTTTTTGGTGTGCCGGTTGCTGTGAAAGACCTTATAGATGTTGAAGGTTTGAAAACAACGGCTGGGAGTTTGTTCTTCAAAGATAATGTTGCTAAACAGGATGCCTTTGTCATCAAGGCGCTCAAGAACGCTGGGGCTATAATCATGGGTAAGACAAATCTTCACGAGATCGCACTCGGTGTGACGAACAACAATCCTCACTTTGGTCCTTGCAGAAATCCACACGATCCGAGCAAGATTTCGGGAGGCTCCTCTGGGGGTTCTGCCGTGGCCGTCGCTAGTGGAATGACTTTGGTTGCCCTTGGCACAGACACTGGAGGTTCGATAAGAATTCCGGCTGCGCTGTGCGGTGTGGTTGGATTGAAACCTACCTATGGAAGAGTCAGCGTCAGAGGCGTTATGCCACTGGCATGGCATCTGGATCATGTTGGTCCAATCACAAAGTGCGTTGAGGACGCCTGGATTGTTTTAAAAATCATATCTAAGTACGATGAAGCTGATCCATTTTCACAAAAAGCCCTCCTGAGAGAGCCAAATTTCGATGAATTTCCAAAAGGAATGAGAGTTTTGAAAGTCGCAGGTGAATTCATATCCAAAGCAGACGAAAGAATTCTGAAAATAGTAGATGAAGCTTGTCATGTCCTTGAAAAACTCGGGGCAATCGTTAAAGAAGAATCTCTCAACTGGTTGAAAGACGCCGCAGCAGCGAACGGTTTGATTACTCAGACAGAGGCTGCAGCCTTCCACAAAGAAAGGTTGAGAGAACATCCAGAACTGTTTGGCGATGATGTCAAGCAAAGGTTGATGGAAGGAGCCTCAACAAGCGGTTGCGATTACGCACAAGCTAGGAGAACTCAGACGATTGTGAAGTACATGTTCAAAGATCTTTTCAAACATTTCGACCTTCTTGTTCTTCCAACGGTACCGATCGTGGCTCCACCCATCGAGGGAGAAGGTGCTGTTGAACTCGCGCGACGCCTCACCAGATTCACGGCTGAGTTCAACATCTCTGGATTACCTGCGATCAGTGTACCTTTCGGACGTGTGGAGAATTTACCCGTAGGTGTGCAATTCGTTACTAAGTGGTGGAGAGAAGATTTGCTCGTTCAAGTTGCACATGCTTTTGAGAGAACTATTGGAAGCTGACTTTGGATATAAAAAGCTTGATTCTAGACAACTCTCATTGTAGCAGTATCAAGTTTTCAGAAAAGGTGAACAATTAAAAACACTAAAAATAGAAGTTTCTCTGAAGCCTCTCTCGGAAACGGTTCTCACAACTAAGTTGTGAACCTCTTTACTTCTGCCAAGATTTCGCTATCTGCGGACTTTTGGAAATAATCCCACAACTTTGAATCTTTCATGGTCAGCATGGAGATTGCTTGCACTATGTCTTTTTTTATGTCTTCACTGAACCGTTCATCTCTGTAAGCTTTCATCAAAACATCTATTGTTCGTTGCGTTGGAACGTATGATAGAGCCATCACGACCTGCGTTGCGAGTTCTTCTCTGTACTCGTCTTCGAGTAAGTAGTAAGCTAAAATATCTAATATCTTCTCCCCCTCACCGAGTTTACAGATCGCTTCGTATATAACAAGCTGAGCAGATTCGTCATCGTATTTGTTGAGTAAATTGTAGAGGTCTTTCTTTATACTTGTCTCCCTCAAATCAGAGAGAATATCAATCAAATACAGTAAAATCACATCATTCTGTTGACACATTTTTATGTGCTCTCTGTACTTTTGAAGCAAGATCGGGCGTGCAGCATCACCGAATCTATATATGATCTGAAGGACGGTCTCCCGAACATTTTCGTCTTCATCCGCGAGAAGTTGTATTAGATTCGGTATGGCTTCTACACCTTTTTCAGTCATGATTCTTTCGATCAGTTTCTCGACGTCACTTAAATCCATCTCAATCTACCACCTTTCTCAACTAACAATTTGCGTTCGAAGTAGTCTGCAAACTCAGGCTCATGTGTGACGAACCCCACAACCTTGTTCAATCTCTCGAATTTTTTGAGGGCATCAGCTATCTTGGATTTGTTGTCGCTGTCCAAGCTCGAGAAACCTTCATCTATGAAGAACGCTTCCATTTCTCCTGTGGCTTCTTCGGCTATGCTCATCGCTAACGCTATTGATACGAGAGTCTTCTCTCCACCAGAAAGTCCACTGGCATCTCTTTTGACCCCAGCATCGTTCACTATGAAACCTGATTCTTCCACCAATAACGAGAACCTTCCATCCGTTAAGAAATCCAATAAACGGTTCGTTCGTTCAACCACTCTATTCAAAACGATGTCAGCCATGTAAGATTGAAATTCCCGAGCAGCGAGTGTATCTTTTACCAGCGCGAGCACCGTAGAACGATTATGCAATTCCTCGAAATGTTCTTCCATTTCCCTAAGCTGCTGAATGATCTCTTTTCGTCTTTCTGAATAGTGTTGAACGAGAGTTTTTCTTGCCAACTTGTCATCTCTAAGCTTTCTAAAATTCAAAAGTTCTTTTTGCAAAGCACTCAAATATTTCAGGCAATCTTCCCTACCGCTTTTGACCAACTTCTTGAGCTGTTCTGTTTGGCTTTGAATTTGTTCTATTTCGGCATCTATCTTGGATAATCTCTCCTGTACACTCACCTGAGGTACTTCCTTGGCCACGTATATCTTGAACGTTTCTAGGTCCATTCCTATCTTATCGAGTTTCAAGAAGAAGTCTTTTTCTATTATCTGCTTTCTCAAAAGGGATTCTTCTACTTCTTTAGAAAGGTTTTTGAGCTCTTCATCCAATTCTTGCAATCTGAGTGAAAGCTGATGTTTAGTACTTTCTTTTTCTGAAAGTTCTGCCATCAGTTTGGAACGCCTCTCTAAGAGTTTTTGAAGATCTGTATTGAGCTCGCGCAGTTTCTTTTTCAGTTGTGCAGAGTAACCCATCTCGTCAAGTTTTTTATGAAGATCGCTTTCTTGAAATTTGATCTGCGTGAGTTCTTCGTTCAGAGAATGTATCTCTTGATTCAGTTTTTCCACGATCGTCGTCAAAGTTTCCATCTCGGCTGCAAGTTTGACTCCATCTTCCTTGATTTTCTCTATCTGTTCACGCATGTGTTTGTAATTTTCCAGATCATAAATGGTTCCAGATATACTTCTCTTTCTGTAAATATTCCCACAAACGGGACATACCTCGCCATCTTGAAGCTGTTCTGCAATTTGATCCGCCATCCATAAAACAGCGGATAACTTAATTCGATCGAACTGCTTTGTGAGATCTTCAAGCCTAGTTTCGAGTTCGGCTTTTTCAAACTTTCTCCGACTCAGCTTTTCACCAACTTGTTCAAATTCTGAACGTTTCTTTGAAAGTTGTTGTTCGATCACGACTCTGCGTTCTTTCAAACTGGATAACTTTTGAACGAATGGCTCACTCAGTTCATCTATCTTCGAAAGTTTCTCGATTTCGCCTTGAACGGCTTGAAGTTCTCTATCGTTCCGAGTCAGCTCGAGTTGAGTTTTACGTATCTCCTCGACGAGTTTTTGTATTTCTGAATGAGTTTTGAAACGATTCGTCTGCAATCTTTGAAAATCATTTTCCACTCTTTTCAATGTTTCGCACGCATGAAGGTATTCACGATACGAAATTTCGAGAGACTTCGCGGTGGATATCTTCTTTTCTTCCTCAAGCTCTACGAGCAGTTTGCTTTTCTCGAGAACTTTAGATTGTAATAATTTTTCAAGTGATTCCACTTGCTGATGAATTTGAAGTTCGCGCTCAACCTCTCTTAGCTTTTCTTCAGTTTGAGTTATGTGCCTTTCCAGCTCTTCGATCTCAGTTTGCAAAATTTCTGGCGGGTTCTGTCTGAGTAGTTCCTCAATCTTTTTGAGCTCATCTTTTGATTCGTTGATTCTACGCAGCCAATTATCCCTTTCGTACTGACTGCTTTTGTAAACTTCATTTACCTTTTCGATGAGCTTTGCAAGCTTTTTTCTTTCAAAAAGTACATCAAAGATGACTTCGTTTATCTTCGAGCGTGTAGCTGTGAGTAAATTTGCTACCATGCCTTGGGGCAGAAAGAATGTACTTATGAAACTCTCATAACTCGTCTCCATAACTTCTTTAAGTTTTTCATCAACTGAAGTACGTTGAGAAGCGACGATACGATCGTTTATGAGCAATAACGCTTCACTCGATTTATCCTTCGCTTTCACTCTTCTGATCACTTCATACTTTTTTCCTCCCCTTAGAAAGGAAAACTTCACTTGGCAATGATCGGCACCAGATCTGACATAGTCGAAAGGGCTTTTCTTACCATAACGAACACCTACGCCATACAACGAAAAAACAATGGCTTCAAGTAAAGAAGATTTACCAGCACCGTTCTGACCAACGATGAGGAACACTCCGTCCTTGAAATCCAGTTCACAGCTTTCTATTCCAAGGAAATTTTCTATTTCAATCCTGAGAGGTCTCAGTTTGCTCAACCTCCTTCAGCAGTTCTTGAACGATCTCGATCATTTGACGTTCGTGCTCTGGATACTTCTGTTTGATGTAATCCCTGTACATCTCAATCAAACTCTTCTTCTGCTCTGGGACTTCTATCTTTTGATCTTGCCACACAGCTTCGAATTCTACCTTGACAACGTTGGGATATTTTTCGAGCAAATGCCTTCTCACTTCGTTGGATGGAAGGCATTTGAATATGACCCTGGCATAACCGGAGAAATCGTTGAGTTGAGATTCTAGCTCGTTCAGATTGGAGAGACTGTAGTCGTTATACTCGAAGGTTTTCAAAGGCATGTGAGGTGTTCTTATGGACCTGACCTGAGTTCTGTTTGATATTTCCACAAGGAGAGCTCCCTTGACGTCTTTTTCTTCCCCGAAATCTAGAGCTATAGGCGAACCGCAGTACCAAGCAACTGGACTCTGCAAAAGTAGTAACTGGTTATGCACATGGCCCAGAGCCACATAATCGAATCCTGAAGGAAAACTGTTCCGTTTTAACTCATACTGAATTGCATTCTCCCTTTCTGATTCAAAACATCCCTCAACCATCGCATGTGCAACGAGTATATTCGTTTTGCTTGGCTCAATTTGATTTCTGAATTCAATAACGTAAGAATCGAGAAATTCTCTCATCGCTGCGATGGGGTCCTTGGCAGAACCGAGGAGCTTCTGATAATCAGTGTAAGGTAGAAAAAACAACACCGCTTCGTTCAATTCTATCTTTTTTGGTCTTTCCACGATGTGAACGTTCTTGAGCTGGAAATTTTTCCAACAACTCAAACCTTGCCAATCGTGATTGCCGAACAAAAGAAAAGTCGGAGCAATCGATGAAAATCTCGATATCACTTCGCTCAGAAGATCCAGAGCATCGATCCTCGGACTAACTCTACTGTGAAGAACATCTCCAACGATGAGCACCAGATCCACTCTTTCCTCCTCGGCGACCTTGACGAGATAAAAGAGAGATGCTCTGAGCTCCTCGAGCCTATCGATGGGCTTAGAACCTGTCCAAGACTGCAGGCCTATATGCCAATCTGAAGTGTGAAGAATTTTCATCTCAGTTTCCTCCAGATTTGAAAACATGCTCTTCGGACGGAAAAATCTTTCTTCGCACGTCATCTACGTACTGGGCTATAGCCTTGACAGATATTTCATACAGGTTTGTATACCTCTTGGCGAACTTTGGCAGAAACGTTGGGTTCAATCCCAGCAGATCGTGTAAAACGAGTACTTGTCCATCACAGAATCTTCCTGAACCTATACCGATCGTTGGAACATTAACGGATTCCGTGATCTTTTGCGCAACTTCTTCAACAACCATCTCTAAAACTATAGAGAAGACACCTGCTTGTTCGAGCGCTTTGGCATCTTTGAGTAATTTCTCGGCAGACTTTTCGTCTTTACCTTGAACCCTGTAACCACCGAAGACGTTGACGGATTGAGGTGTAAGGCCGAGATGCCCCATCACAGGAATCCCGCTGTCAACGAGTCGTTTTATCAAGGGTGCAAAAACAGAACCACCTTCGAGCTTAACGGCGTTTGCACCAGCCTCTTTGAGAAATCTTCCTGCGTTTCTCACAGCTTCATCCTCTGAGCACTGGTATGAAAGAAATGGCATATCGGCGATTATAAAAGCATTTGGGGCTCCCCTTCTCACTGCTTGAGTGTGCCTGATCATATCTTCCATGGTCGCAGGAAGTGTGTCGGTGTAACCCAACACATTGTTCGCCAATGAGTCACCGACCAATATCGCATCCACACCCGCTTCATTCGCGATACGGGCAAAGGGCGCATCGTAGGCGGTGATAAGAACTATAGGTTGCTTTCCTTTCATGGAAATGAACTTTTGAACGTTCATGCTCACAGTTTTCCCTCCTTGAGTTTCTTGAGGATTTCTACCATGTTGTCATAGAGTGATACAAAGTGTGGAAAAATTTTTTCAAATATCTCTCTTTCCTTCTCAACCACTTGCCAATCGCCGCGTGCCACTGGACCAGTGAGCGATTCAACCACGCTTTTCGCCGAGATGTTTTGCGCAACGCTGGAAATCAAGCTGCTCATCAAACCACGAAAATCCCCAACGCCACTGCTGGAATATATCTTTTCTGCAAGCGCTGTGAGTCCCACTACGAAATTCGAACAAATCACGGCTGCGAGGTGATAAGCAATCTTTCCACTCTCAGATAGGACTATGTATTTTCCTGATATATCCTTAACCAATTCTATCGCTATTTTCAGCCCTGAGTTGTCTCCCTCAACGCCAAAGATACAATTTGGAAGGTTCAAATACGCAACTTTTGCATCTGCGAAAGATAGATTTGGGTGCATCGAGGCCCTTGAAAAACCCAAATCATCAGCGTTGGCAAATATTTTCGAAGAATGAAAACCACTGAAGTGAATCAAGCAGCTATTTGGGGCGCATCTGTCCTTGACTTGTTCATAAACACGCTCGATCACTGAATCTGGTACAGCAAAGAAGATGACACCGGATAGAGACTCGAGTTCCTGGTAGGTTATAGCCTCACCCACACCGAGATGTTCAACAAAAGCTTTAGCTTTTTCTTTTGAACGAGAAACAACGAAGCGAACTGTATGATCCTTTTCAACCAGCCGCTCACATATAGCGAGTGCAACCTTGCTGGTACCAAGAACGTTCAACCTCACAGAGCTTCACCAAATAAAGTTTTAACACGTGAAAAATCAAACTTTGCCGTGCTTTATGTTTAGTAAATGTTTCAGAGTCAAAAGACTTTGCGTGATGTCCTCATTCACAACGAGCACATCACTTGGTACTTCAAGATTGACCGGAGCGAAGTTCCAAATCCCTCTGATACCACAGGCAACCAGCAAGTTTGCAACCTCCTGAGCAGATTCTTTTGGCACACAGATCACACCGATTTCAACGTTGAATCTTTTCACAACGCGTTTCAAGTCTTTCAAAGGAAGCACGACGAGCTCAGACACAAACTGCCCAATTTTTTGTGGATCGTTATCGAAAATCCCAACGATTTCGATACCGTACCTTTCAAAGCCCGGATAATTAGCAAGGGCGGTGCCAAGACGGCCCGCCCCAACAATGATCACATTGGTTTCTTTCCTAACACCGAAAAGCTCATCCAATTCTTTTTTGAGTTCATCGACTCTGTAACCAACCTTTGGTTTCCCAACGGTTTTGAGGTAGCTCAAATCTTTCCTGACTTGTTCAGGTTGAACTTTGAGTATTCTGGCTATACTCTCAGAAGAAATATATTCCTCATCCACGTCGAGGAGCAATCTATGATAGAGCTTGAGTCTTTCAAATGTTGGCTTCGGAAGCATTATGAATTCTTCGCGTTCCGAGGAATTTTTCAAGTTCTTTCTCCACCTTCTCGATTGTTGCTTCACTTACGAGTTTATCATTCACAAGTACATTGGGTGATTTACCACAGTTCTCTACGCAGAAAGTGCCAACTATCTCGAGTGAAGTGAATTCTCTACGTTTTGCAAGTTCTATCAACTGTGAAAGCAATTTGTAGGAACCTTTCATGTAACAAGATGTGCCGAGACACACCTTCACGGTTATTTTCTCGCCATTCGAAGATGGTAAGACTTCGATATCCTCATGCACAACTCGCTTTCTTGGTCTATAAGAAGTGTGAATGAGTTCGTGTAAGTTTACAACCTCTTCATAGAGCCTTCGCATGTAATAATTCTCGGATGGTGAAATCAGGCTTTTCACCGAGACGAGTTCCTTCAACAATCTTGCTCTGGTTTGTCTCACCGATGTGTCGTTTGGATAGGGTTGCCCTCCTCCTCCGACGCAACCAAAATTACATGCCATGACTTCAACGATATCCACACCAAGTTTTGCTTCAAGAATTTCTGTGATGATCTTTCTCGCTCTAGAAAGACCAAACACCGCCAATCCTCTAACGGTTCTTCCATCCTTCGTTTTCGCTTCGATGAGTTTTACACCCTTATCGACTTCAGTGATCTTCTGCTCACTGAGCCCCACCTGATCGTTTAGGACCGCGAAAGCACTTTTGAGGACACCTCCGTTTTTACCGAAATCCAGACCGCCTTGTGAAGACAAACCGTAAGGTCGATCAAATGGTTGTGGCTCAAGTTTCCTCAAATCGATCCTACTTGACTTTATAAACTTAGAAAGTTCTCTCGTTGTGAGTACCAGGTCCACAACACCTGAGTGTTCTTCTCTCTCTGCCTCGAATTTTTTCGCAGTGCAAGGCATGAAGGAGATCAAGAATACTTCTTCTGGTTTCATCCCGAGTTTCTTTGTATAAACTTCCTTTATGATAGTCCCCAGCGCTTGCTGCGGTGATTTTACGGTGGATAGATTTGATGTGAGCGTTGGATAGAATTGCTCCACATACTTGACCCAAGCGGGACAGCACGATGTGAAGAGTGGTAGATTTTCATTCCTAGAAATGCGGTCCAAAAGTTCGTGAGCTTCTTCAAAAGCCACTAGGTCCGCTCCAAAAGCCACATCGAACACTTTGGAAAAGCCCATCAATTTCAGGAAACTGACGAGTCGTTCGGCAATGAATGGATCTTTTTCGATACCGAACTCTTCTGCGAGTGCAACTCTGACAGCCGGTGCGATCATGCCTATGATCGTTTTTCCAGATGAGAGTACTTCGTGGAGTCTTTCTAGATCGTTCCTGACACTCAGAGCACCAGTTGGACAAACAGAAGCGCATTGACCGCAGTAAACACATTCCGTTTCAGCCAAGTTCGCATCAAAGGCAGGTACAACACGGGACTCAAAACCACGGCCTGCAAAATCTATGGCACCAACATCTTGAACTTCCTCACACATCCTAACGCAATCACCACATAGTATGCATCTACTCGTATCCCTAACAATGGGGCTCGACGTGTCTACAACCGTAGGCTTGGAAAGATCATCGAAGCGGATCTTCCTTATACCGAATTCTTCAGCATACTTCTGCAACTTACAGCTGCCACTTCTGTCACACACTGTACAGTCTCTGTTATGGCTCGCCAAGATGAGTTCGAGTATACCTCTCCTCAGTTGTTGAATCTGCGATGAATTAGTTCTTATTCGCATTCCGTCTCTCGGTTTCGTTGTACAAGAAGTAACCAATTGACCGTCCACTTCGATCAAACACATTCTGCAAGCACCATATGTGGAAGTTTCCGATAGATAGCAAAGGTTTGGTATTTCGATCCCCACCTCTCGGAGTGCTTCTAGTAAATTTTTCGCACGCTCATCTATATGAACTTCTCTTCCATCAACGTACACTTTCATCACGTTCACCTCCCGTCACGCGACCTTTATCGCTTTGAATCTGCATTTTTCAGCACACAGACCACACTTGATGCACTTACTGATATCTATAGTGTGTGGTTTACCACGTTCTCCCACGATCGCATTCTGTGGACAAAGGCGCGCACAGAGCCCACAACCTTTGCAAGATTTCTCATCCACCAAGTATTTTTTGAAGGCGGTGCAAGTACCACTAGGACAGACGCCACGTAAATGAGCTTCATATTCGGATCTGAACCATCGCATGGTGCTCAGTATGGGATTGGGGGCGGTCTTGCCTAGACCGCAGAGTGAAGCCGTTTTGATCAATTTTGCCAAAAATTCGAGGTTTTTCAAATCTTCTTCATTCGCCCTAGCGTTCACAAACTTTTCTAAAATTCTGTAGGCCTGTGCCGTGCCTTCACGACAAGGTATGCACTTTCCACAAGATTCTCTCTTGGTGAAATCCAAGAAGAACCTAGCAACTTCCACCATGCACGTTTTATCGCTGATAACCACGATACCACCCGATCCAACCATCGCGTCAATGGATTTGAGCGTATCGTAGTCTAGAGGCATGTCGAGATATTCTGGAGGCAAACATGCACCCGAAGGACCACCTATTTGAACTGCCTTGACCTTCTCGCCGCTCGCCAAACCACCACAAATGTCGTATATGATCTGTCTCAACGTCGTTCCGAACTGCACCTCGACGATGCCTGTCATCCTCACAGGACCAGTCACAGAAAACATTTTCGTGCCGGGGGAATTGGCAGTTCCAAGCTTTCTGTACTTCTCAGCACCATCGCGAATTATCCTCGGTACATTTGCGTAGGTTTCAACATTGTTGATCAGCGTTGGATATCCCCACAGTCCGGATTCTGCTGGATATGGAGGTCTAGGCCTGGGCATACCTCTTTTTCCCTCTATAGAAGCAAGTAGGGCAGTTTCCTCACCGCAAACGAAAGCACCTGCACCTTCTTTGATCTCAAGATCGAACGAAAATCCTGTTCCAAGAATGTTTTCGCCGAGAAAACCGAAACGTTTCGCATCTTCTATAGCTTTCTGTAACATTTGTATTGCGATCGGATACTCTGCGCGCACGTATGCGTAACCTTTTTGTGCTCCGATCGCGTACGCAGCGATGATCATACCTTCCAAAACCAAGTGTGGATCTCTTTCGAGCAGAGTCCTGTTCATGAACGCCCCAGGATCTCCTTCATCACCGTTGCAAACCACGAACTTGATTTGAGATTTGCTCTTTCTGGTTGCCTCCCATTTCAAACCGGTTGGAAAACCTCCTCCACCTCTGCCACGAAGGCCAGATGCTTTCACAAGCTCGATCACTTCTTCAGGGTTCATTGAAGAGAGGACCTTCAAGAGTGAGGAATAACCGCCTCTACCCATGTAATCTTCTATGCTGTCACACTCACTTTTACCTATATCTTCCATGATGTAAAAGTTCTGTCTTTTGTAGAGGCTGGTATCCTCTATAGATTTGACGCGACGATTCGTCTCAAAATCTATCAGTAACAGTTCCTCAACGACTTCTCCCCTTTTGAGCGTGCGTTCGACTATCTTTTCTACATCTTCGACACCCACATGAGCGTAAAAATAACCATAAGGTTGAACACTCACGAGCGGACCTGAAGAACAACGCCCACAGCAACCAGTTTTTCTCAAAACACCGTTATGAAAAGCCTCATCTATCTTGTGGAGATTCACTTTCTCATTGAGGCCTTCACGTTCAATAACTTCTTTGAACTTGTTGTACACCTTCATAGCACCTTTAGCCGTGCAACCTGTTCCGACACAGACGTACACTGACAGGTTTTGAAGTTTCCACCTTCGAAATTCTTTTTGCTTTTCGAGGAAATCATAAGCTTCAGTTAGACTTTTGAGCATCGTTCTCACCTCTCAAACTACGCAAGATTTGCTTAACTTTTTCTGGTGTGAGGTTTCCATATACTTCGTCGTTTATGACCATGGCAGGCGCCAATGCGCAGGCGCCAAGACATCCTACGCAATCTACACTGAATTTCAGGTCCTTCGTCACCTCACCTGGTTTTATCCCAATCTCTTCTTCGATCGCCTTGAGCAATCTGGTAGAACCTTCCATGTGACACGCTGTCCCATCGCACACCAAGATGGTGTACTCTCCTTTCGGTTTTAAAGAGAACTGAGCGTAGAAAGTGGCAACGCCGTAAACCTTAGCAGGAGGAAGTTGCAACGCTACAGCGATGTAATGCATGACGTCTTTAGAAAGATAGCGATGCAGTTTCTGGACCTCGAGCAGTATCTTGACCAAGTTTTCCTTCTTATAGTTGTACTTCCTCAGTACCTGTTCGATGGCTTCGTAAGTTCTTTCCAAAATCGTCACCCCCTCAGCAGTAATCGATGTTGACGATCTTCCCTAAGTCTTTCAAAATTCGTGCCACATCGTGAACGAGTCTAAATTTCAACGAAACATCATGGCTGAACAGAGGATTTTGATGTGCGGGGTTGATAGCTCTCCCCACTGTGAAGTTGATTTCATCAGCTTCAAGCATCAGTTTTAAAAGCGTCTGAGCCGCCAAGCCCAGCTCTTTTTGCTGACCTTCGAGGTATCTGAATACTTGAGTGAGTGTCACGATACCTTCCGTGACCAGTTCGAAACCTTCGAGTTTACCAATTGGTGGTGAGTACGGTGAAATCGTATCCAAATCTATTTGAACTTTCTTACCAAGGATCCTTTCGAAGATCTGTGCGGTGGTGCCACCACATATCACCTTTTTTCCAGGCATGCTCATGAAGCGTTTGACCAAGATTTCGTCTTTACTTCTGTCCTCTGGTGGCCCGACGAAAATGTTTAACACGTAGAGTGGCCTGAACTGGGCAACCATAGCGAGTGCATCGTCCCCTCTAGTTTCCCTGTCAAGATGTTCTGCAAGTTTGACGAGATGGTTCACAATGTCACTTGGGGGCAACTTGTATTTCAGTAACGATTCGATTTCTTTCAAGATATTCTTCAAACCGAACCCGAGTGGGAAGTGGGGAGTACCCATGCCGGCTTGAGAAACCCCGTCCGTCATCACGAACAAAAGATCTTCCTCCACTGGTTGAAATTTACTGAAGGAAACTTTTCTGCCCTCGATGGTCTTTTCCTCTTTCTCAAGTTCGACAAACTGCCCATTCCTCAAACAAAGAACAACTGGAAATTCGTATTCCACGACGGTACACTCATTGATGACAGCATCGTAGACCACACAACAGAGGTTCGCATAACTGATACCTCTCACCCTGCAGACAGGTAAGGTTTTGAGAATGGACGAGAACACTTCATCAAATGGAATGTTCCGAAAAAGCATTGTGGCAGCCATCTTCGTTGTGAGTGTGGAAAGTATGCTCGCCTTCACACCGCTTCCTAATCCATCTGAGACACAAGCAACGACCTTACTTGAACTTCTTTTCACACAGATCGAGTCACCGCAGATTTCTTCACCTGGCTTGCTTTTCTTTGCGTACTCAATCTGACAAGTGAGCATGTTCATTCCTCCAAAGACCTTCTCAGCTCGAAAAAGCTGCTCTTTATCTCTGCTACAGTCTCTCCCAGCAAGCCTGCTACTTCTTGAACAACTCTCATCTGCTTTGAAAGCATTTCTTCCACCTTGTAGAGGGTTTCTCTTTTGATGCGCTTCAAAGTTTCCTCTTGTTGCCTCTCTTTAGTGATGTCTACAAGTAGAAAAACGTCTGCCTTTTCCTCCGGCAGGACGAAAAATTTCACATAATAAAGGTTTGATCCTATTTGAACGGGTTGGCCTTTCAGAAAAGCCTGCTTCAGCTCGTCAATGAATTTCTCTTCAGAGTCATTTCTGAACAACGTGGAAGCTGTTTTGTTGCGGTACACGATCGAACCTTCCTTGACCATGAAGATCGCATTGGGCGATTCCTCAACGACTCTGTGAGTCGCTGATTTGAGCTTGTCTACCAAGTAAGTGACACACATTTCTTTCTCTGCTCTACCCAGCAACACTGCTACAGCTTTATCTCTGCAACTGTCATAACCACATGCCCCGCAGTTCAACCTTTTTCTTTCATCTTCCTTACCCATTTCCTTCAAAATCTCTTCAATTTTCGTCTCGTCTACTTGAACTGGGTGACGTTTTACCGAGAAACTCCTTTCGATGTTCATGTCTGCGTGGAATGGTTCACCATCAAAACACAACATCTTTTGCATGTGACGAGCCATACGAGATCGCTTTTCAGCCAGACTCAGGTCTTTCCTTATGGCAGGACCGTTGATGCAACCTCCATGACAAGCAGATGCCTCTATGAAAATCTTCCCTTGAGTGGGATCGAAATTCTCAAAAAGATCGATCAGATATTCAACACCTTCAACAACGATGTGAGTTTCGAAGTCTCCATGTACTGTATAGTTAATACCTCCAGATGTTGGATACATTCTCGCTCGGTAGGGATATGGCGGTGATGGCAATTGCTCATCGAAGAGGGACAAATCTATTTGTTCTTCTCGCATGATGTTATCGAGTTCCTCAAAAGTCAGAACCACATTCACGTTTTCCTCAGTTTTCTTTGCCACACATGGTCCCAAGAAGACAACAGGAAGATCACCGTAAAATTTCTTAAGGAACTTCGCGTGTGCTGATATTGGGGAATCAACGTGAGCAAGATATGGAAGTACCGATGGATAATGCTTTTCTGCAAGTTCTACCACAACGGGACATGCTGTGGTGATCAGTGCTTCCCTTCGGTTGAACAAATCCATATATTTCTTTGATACAATCTCCGCTCCAAACGCGGTTTCTTGAACAATCATTGCACCCCAAGATTTCAACAAGGAGATAACGCGGTAAGGTTCATCATAGTGTGCAAAGAACGAAGGGGCTAAAGAAACGAGGAACGGGGTGGTGTGCATGAGCTTCCTGAACTGTTCCACATGCTGGACATATCTTTTCGCTCCCTGGGGACAAACGGAAACACATCTCGCACAGTGAATGCATTCTTCCTCAATCACACGTGTTTCACCGGAGCAGAAAGATATGGATTTCACCGGACAGTTCCTTAAACATTTATAACAATACAAACAGTCCGCTTCGTTCGAAAGAATCAATGACATGGTTTCACTCCTAAGAGTTTTCCCAGTTTATCAATATCCACGTTTGTATAAATTTGACCGTCTATCTCAACACAGACACCCTCTGAACATCTACCGAAGCATAGAGAACCGAAGATTTCTATATTTAAACCCGAATTTTTCAGCTTCTGTAGTTCTTCGACGATCTTATAAGAACCTTTCAAGTGGCATGAGCTTCCCATACAAACTTTGACAAGCATTCGATCACCCCATATCGTGAAATATTTATCGTTATATTTTTCACGATTTTATTTTATAAGATATCTTGTGAATTAACCATGAAACCGATGGAAAACTTGAGAGACAAGTATGTGAAATAAAGCACAAATTCGTCCATGCGGTTCGAGAAACTCGATATTGTAAAATCTTGCTGTGAGGGAGGAAATATGAATGAAGTGCACAAAATGCTCACAAACAGCAATTATAGATTTACCCCAACATAACGTAGCTTATTGTGAGGGACACTTTAACGAGTATTTTCTGAATAGGGTGCAGAAGGCGATAAAAACCTATTCGATGGTGGAGGAGAACGATAGAATAGTCGTTGCTCTTTCTGGTGGAAAAGATAGTGTATCTTTATGGCACGCTTTGATCAAACTCGGATATGCGTGTGACGCCGTCTTTTTGGACATCGGTATGGGCAAACCAAAACTCGAAGAGTTACAAGAGATGGGTAAAAAATTCAACAGTAAACTGTTCATCTACGATGCGCGTGCGGATCTTTTTGGATTGGATATACCAAAAATAGCGAAATTTTTGAAGAAACCAACGTGCTCTGTTTGTGGTAATGTCAGAAGGTATCTGATGAACAAGTTCGCTGTAGAGAACAATTACGATGTGATTGCAACTGGACATAATCTTGACGACGAAGTTTCTTTCCTTTTGGGAAACGTGCTTAATTGGCAGATCGGTTATCTGACGAGACAATCTCCCACACTTTTAAAAACTCACGACAAATTCGTAAAGAAAGTCAAACCATTGGTGCTTTTGACCGAGAAAGAAACTTACGCATATGCTTTGCTGAATGAACTACCGTTCTCTGGAGAAAGTTGTCCTTTTTCCAAGGGTGCGAGTTCACTCCTTTACAAAAAAGTTCTGAACGAAATAGAATTGGTTCAGCCAGGCACTAAACAAAGATTTTATTCTGGTGCAATGAAAGTGTGGAATTCGAAAACCGAGGTTGAACTCAGTGAATGCAAAGTCTGTGGTTATCCAACGACCGAAGAAGTTTGTAGTTTCTGCAGAATGAGAGAGAGGTTAAAAGATGCCTTGGGAAAACAAGCGATTTGAGTTGATACTTCCCATACTGGTTGTGTGTCTCATGATCATCGGTTCTCTCGTGCTGTACAGTGCCACGAGAGAGAGCAATCCCAGTTTCGTTCGAAAACAGCTGATTTGGGATGGCATCAGTATATGTACCATGTTCTCCATGCTATTTGTGCGAGAGCGCTATTTGAAAATTGCGGGAAAAGCGCTCTATTTTGTTTCGGTCTTTCTTTTGATACTTGTGCTGTTTTATGGCACCGTTTCGGGGGGCGCTCGGCGCTGGTTCAACCTTAGGCTGGGGTACTTCCAGCCCTCAGAGTTTGCAAGATTTGCACTTTTGGTGTTCAACGCGACTTTACTCTCTGAACCAACGAAAAAGAATCTCTACACTTCTTTCTTGCTCACTATGGTGTGTGTTGGACTAATAGCGATCGAACCAGATCTTGGCACTGCATTACTCTTGTTTGGAGTTTGGTTCTTCACGGCCATTGCAAGTCAAGCGAGATCTAAAAACCTGATCAAATTAATGATTCTGACGCTCGTGATGACGGTGCTGTTGTTCTTCTTCGGTTTAAGGGACTATCAAAGAGAAAGATTGGTATCGTTTCTCAACCCTGGTAAATATGCACAAGGAAGTGCGTATAACATGCTTCAATCGATCCACACCGTGGGATCGGGAGGTCTTTTTGGTCGCGGCTTTTTGAAAGGTCCCGCTACAAGGTTAAAGTTTGTACCAAAGAACCATACAGATTTTATATTCTCAGTGATAGGAGAAGAATTCGGTTTTCTCGGAAGTGTGACTTTGGTTGCGCTTTACTTTTTACTCTGTTGGAGAATAGAAAAAGCTGTCAAAGTCGCAAAAGATGAGTTCTGGAGACTTCTGTGTGTTGGCGTACTTGCAACTTTCTCTCTGCAAGTTTTCATAAACATTGGCATGTGCATGGGAATAGCTCCCATCACGGGTTTACCTCTTCCGTTCGTGAGCTACGGAGGTTCAGCAACACTGTTTCTTTCTGTACTTGTAGGTTTGGTTATGAAATCCATAGCGGTGGCGAAAGGTGGCGTAGAATTGTTAAGCTAAAATGAAAAGGAGGTATGAACCTTGGCCCGCCAGCAGGTTTCAACGGGGAGTATAGGTAGGAAAAGAGGAGAATTTCTTGCCAATTTCTTGGTGTTTTTAGTGATCAGCGTATTTGTGTGCGGATTTGTGCTTTCCATAGTTTCTTTTTTCTACTATCTCAGTCAGAAAAAAAATAACGAAAAATTGATCATTAGCTTAACACAGAAGATAGATTCGTTGGCAAACCGTGTTTTGAAATTGGAAGAACTGTTGAAACCAGGGACAGGCATCGAAAAATTGATAACTTCAGCGAATTATTTATCCAGCATGTCCACCGATCTTGAACGAATCTTGGAAGAACTCACTGACGATCCAACTACTGGTTACATAAGGCTCTTTGTGATAGGACAAGAAAACGTGTGGGTCACTTTCAGAAAAGGTAACGAGGTTTACTTCTCGAGAGAACTGAAACCAGGTTTGGCACCTTATAGATTTTACTATTTCAAAGAACCCACCATACAAACTCAATATTCAGTGAAAGTCCCTCGCGATTGCTCCATCACGATAGGAAAACCTGGTACCGTTTACTTTCTCATCTACGGTGTTGGAACCACGAAACATCCCACCAAAGTCGTCATATGGAAAGACGCAAAAGTTGAAAACCTCGAAAAAGATTTTTCCCTTTATATTCCAAAATAGACGGAGGGCCTGCGGGGAGCAGACCCTCCGCCATTTCTTGGTTCCATCCAAGGGGGGATAGGGGGGCTATCCAAGTTCGATGCTAAACCAAACTTGTTACGTTATTATGAAACACAACATAAAAGCCATTTAATAAGAGGTGAGAACATGAATGTGATAAGAAGAAAACGTAAACTTGCCTCTGGTGTGTACGAATTTCTCATTGAAAGCCCTCAAATAGTTAAATATTCACAACCAGGTCAATTCGTCATACTGAAACTGCATGAAAAAGCCGAACGTATCCCTATAACTATCGCCGGTAAAGAAGGAGACTGCTTTCGAGCTGTAGTCAGGGCCGTGGGTAAGAGCACGTACGAACTGTGTCTGGCCAAAGAGGGTGACCAGATCATGGACGTGGTCGGACCACTTGGGAGGCCGAGTGAAATAGATCTCTATGGGAATGTGATGCTCGTGGGTGGGGGTGTTGGCATCGCCACACTTTTACCCATCGCGGAAGCTCTGAAAGAGCGTGGAAACAAGCTTTATGTTGTGCTTGGTGGACGAAGTAAAGAGTACGTGATCATGCTCGAAGAATTTTCAAAACTTGCAGATGAACTGATCGTTACTACGGATGATGGATCCTTTGGAATAAAAGGTGTTGTTACAGACGGTATGCAGCTGTTCTTTGAAAAAGTAAAAATAGACGTTTCATGGGCAGTCGGACCAACGATCATGATGAAATTTTGTTGCTTGAAAGCTAAAGAGTACGGTGTAAAAATTTGGGTTTCGCTCAATCCCATCATGGTTGATGGAACAGGGATGTGTGGAGCATGTAGAGTAACAGTCGATGGCAAGATCAAATTTGCTTGTGTGGACGGTCCAGAATTCGAAGGAAGTCGTGTCGATTGGGATGAGCTATTGAAAAGACTGGCCCAATATAAAAAAGAAGAGGAAGAAAGTTTCAAGCTCTTTGCGGAAAGAGTGGGTGATCTTTCATGGCTGTGAAGCCCTCGCCTAGGAAAACACCCATGAGGGAACAACACCCAAAAGAAAGGATCGGGAACTTTTTCGAAGTTCCTTACGGTTACAACGAAGAAGAAGCTGTGGCTGAGGCCAACAGATGTCTACAGTGTCCTACTAAACCTTGCGTGAGCGGTTGTCCCGTGGAGATAGACATACCAAAATTCATAAGGAAAATAAAGGAAAGAAACTTTGCTGAGGCAGCAAGGATTTTGAAAATGTACAACAATCTTCCAGCGATATGCGGCAGAGTCTGTCCCCAGGAGACTCAATGCGAAGCTAAATGTGTGGTTGGGAAGATACCTAATTCAGAACCAGTTGCTATAGGTAGACTTGAAAGATTCGCCGCAGACTGGGAAGCAGAACACTACGTTGAATCGAAAATCGATGTAGCCCCAGCCAAGCACAAAAGAGTTGCCGTTGTTGGTTCAGGACCAGCAGGGCTCACTGCCGCTGCCGACCTGGCCAAAAGGGGCTACGAAGTTCACATTTTTGAGACTCTTCACAAACCAGGCGGAGTCTTGGTTTATGGAATACCGGAGTTCAGACTTCCGAAAAGTATTGTAGAGAGGGAAGTCAACTATATCAGATCTCTCTCGGTTCGAATATTCCTCAATATGCCGGTTGGAAAAGCAGTACCTGTGAAAGATCTCTTGCAAGAATACCACGCCATTTTCATAGGAGTGGGAGCTGGTACACCGAAGTTCATGGGTATAGACGGAACAAACCTCAACGGTGTATACTCAGCGAACGAATTTCTCACACGCGTGAATCTGATGAAAGCTTACCTCTTTCCAGAGTATGATACACCCGTACGGAAAGGTAAGAAAGTCATCGTTGTTGGTGGTGGAAACGTGGCAATGGATGCTGCTCGAAGCGCTTTAAGACTCGGCGCAGAAAGTGTAACAGTGGTTTACAGAAGAACTGAACAAGAAATGCCTGCGCGACGTGAAGAGTACCTCCACGCAGTGGAAGAGGGAATACGTTTTTATTGGCTCACCCAGCCTATAAAATACGTTGGAAATGAGAAAGGCGAAGTTGTCGGTGTCGAATGCATTTCGATGATGCTTGGTGAACCAGACGAATCTGGAAGAAGACGGCCAATACCCATAGAAGACAGCAGATTCATCCTTGAGGCGGACACAGTCATAGAAGCCATTGGAACGGAAGCGAACAGGTTCCTTTTGAGTCAGTTCAACGGATTGAAGCTCAACAAATATGGTTACATCGTTGTGGATGAAAGCACCTGTGCCACGAGTATGAAGAAAGTCTTCGCAGGTGGAGACATAGTTACGGGTGCGGCGACGGTCATTGAAGCCATGGGAGCAGGTAAGAGAGCGGCGGAGTGGATCGACAAATTCCTCTCTGGAGAATATGATCCATGGAAGTGAGGGATAAAACGTGATAGTTTGCATTTTCGTTGAAAGTCCCTCGAATTTCAAAGAGAAAGTTCGAACTCAACTCGAAGAACAGTTTTTTGATACACGCTATTTAGAAACCGAAGCTAACGTGGATAAGTTGACTGAACTGCTCTTCGAGCATGCCCAAGGCAATGTTGAGCTGGTGATCGTCTTGGGAGGGGTCGATATCAAAACGAGGGCTATTTCAAGCATTGCAGTAGAGAGGATCGTCGACGGTAGGATTTACACTCTAGAAAAGTATCTGTGTCAGTTGATCGCAGAGAGTTGTCCAGAATGTCTGCTCACATCACCGACTGTGGGTGTCAGAAACCAAACCTTGATCGTTTCGCTACCAAATCATGATATAAGTTTGAAACTGTTGAACGTTGTGATCGATGCAGTGAAGAAGGGCGGTTGAACCGCCCTTTTCTTTTCATTTGCTGTAGACAAGCTCACCGTCGATGTAAACCTGTTCGACGGTAGATTTCATATCGAAAGGATGCCCAGACCACACCACAAGATCTGCATCTTTACCAATTTCGATCGAGCCTAGTCTGTCTTCAAGTCCCAAAATCTTCGCTGGGTTTATCGTGAGCATTTTCAAAAGCTCTTCTTCCTTTACACCATAACGCATCGCAACCGCTGCTTGCACAGAAGCAAACTCCAAAGGTATCACCGGATGGTCGCACATGAGTGCTACGAGGACATTCTTTTGGGTGAGTATCTTGAGTGCCTCCATACTCATATACCGCAGTTCCAACTTGGTTGCGAAAGTCATGAGTGGGCCGGCAACCACGGGGATTCTCTTGCTAGCAAGAAAATCAGCCAGTTTATACCCTTCGGTGCAGTGTTCCAATACGATTTTCAGATTGAATTCTTCTGCGATACGAACTGCTGTGACGATGTCATCCACACGGTGTGCATGTATCCTGGCTGGTAACTCGCGCTTGAGTAGTTTCTCGCCCACTTCGTACTTCGGATCTCTCTCAAAAAACTGCTTTCCCTCCTTCAACCCTTGCTCTTTCTTCTTCATATAGTCTTCCGACTTGAGCAGGAAAGATCTGATGATCGCCGCCGTACCCATCCTGGTGGTCGGCATAGTCTTTTTCTCAGAATAAACCCGTTTTGGGTTCTCGCCGAGCGCCATCTTTACACCGGCAGGATTGATTAAACACATCTCAAGAGCCGTTTTCCCCCTGAACTTGGCAACAAAGCCAAGACCTCCAACGGGATTTGCACTCCCCATCACGATGAAAGCCGTCGTAACACCGCCAGAGAGTGCCTTTTTGATCGATTCATCCTCTGGGTAAAAAGCGTCGATCGCTTGAAGATGCGCAGTCACAGGGTCCGTCATTTCGTTGCCCTCACTTTCAGTTGGACCGAGGCCTTCAGGATAAAGGCCAATGTGGGCATGCGCATCGATGAACCCAGGCAATAAAAACTTACCAGTGAGGTCGATCGTTTCAAAAGAACGAGATGATCTGATCTGACCAACTTTCTTGATCTTCCCATCCTCGACGAGCACATCCCCAACGAAGGGTTTCGACGTTATGGGGATGACCGTAGCGTTTTTGAAGAGGAGTTTCACCAACCACACCTCCAATCGTTCGTCTTGCTTACTGATATGATAGCAGTTTCAAGCCTTCAAAGAACCTTGAGTCAAACCCTCAACTATGTACTTTTGTGCCAAGGAGAAAACCAAGATGGTGGGTAACAAAGCTACAACTATACCTGCAGCCATCACGTTCCATTGGATGCCAGCCTTCGATACGAAAGAGTACAGCGCTACGGGTACCGTCATCTTGCGGTCAGTGTGTAAAAAAAGTACGGCGGTGAAAACCTCGTTCCAGCTGTTGACGAAACAAAAACTGAAGATCGAGCCAACACCTGGAAGAAGTAAAGGAACGATCACCTTGAAAAGTACTTGAAATCTGTTGCAACCATCTATTAACGCGGCTTCCTCGATCGTTCTTGGCAGATTTTTCAGAAACGCTCTGGCCATGATTGTGCCAAAAGCTGAGCCAAAACTCGTGTAAATGATGATGACCGAGGTGAGTGTGTTAGTCAACTTCAATTTGGAGAACATTGTGAATTGAGGTATCATGATCAAATAAGTCGGTAGCATCTGCACGAAGAAGAGCAATAAAATCAGAAAAGCTCTCAGCCTGAATTTTTCACGCGTCAAGATGTAACCAGCCATCAATGAAAAAAGTGTTGAAAAGGCCGCTGAAGTGGTCGCTACCAAGAACGAATTTTTGAAATACATGTTGAATTTTGCGAAGCTGAAGAGATATCTGTACGCTTCTAGAGTCGGTTTCGAAGGAAAATACTTCACTGGAAAAGTGTAAACTTCAATCGATGGTTTTATCGAAGTGAGAAATATCCAAATCAAGGGAAAGATCGCAATGATCAAAAACACAGTCAAACCGATGATCCTCAAGACACTGAATATTCTCCTCTTCCTCACAGTTCAAATTCACCCCGTTCGAGAAGTGCAAGGTAAATCACGGCAAAAACAGTCATAATCGATGCGATGATCATACCCAGTGCGGAAGCAAGACCAAAATTGTTCCTGTAGTAGACCACGTTTATCATGTGAACGGCCAGAATGTTCGTTGTACCCGCAGGTCCTCCACGCGTCATGCCATAAATGATATCTGGAAAGTTCATAACCCATATGGTTCTCAACAAGATCGTATTGTAGATAGTCGGACGTATGTAAGGAAGGGTGATCGAAAACAGTCTCCTCCAAAAGCCTGCTCCATCGATCTCCGCAGCTTCATAGAGTTCACGAGGGATAGATTGAATCGCTGCCAAAAGCATGATGGCAAAAAAAGGTATACCGTACCAAACATTCACTAAGATCACCGAAAACATCGCGAACCTTTCATCAGAGAGGAAACCTACAGGAAATTTTAAAATTCCAAGTCTGATGAGTATGTCGTTCACGATACCAAACTGACCATTTAAAAGCCAAGACCACAGCAAACCTATGGCGAAACCAGACAATGCCCACGGATAGAACACCAAACCCATATACAAGCCTCGCCCGGGAAACGATTTTGCTAAGAGTAATGCCAAGATGAGTCCGAGGAGAAACTGAAACGTCACAGAGAGAGTGATCCAAATGAAAGTGTTCCACAGAATACGCAGAAAATCTGGATCTCTTATTATCGTTTTGTAGTTACTCCAACCGATGAACCTTGGATTGTTCAGATTGAACACTGTGAGTCGCTGGAATGAAATTACCCCCCCGCGAGCGAGGGGGTAGAGGTTCACGAATAAAATCAGGATGAATGTGGGTAACAACATCAAAAACCTCAGCTTGGATTTCTTCACTTCTTTACCAAACCCGCTTTCTTCCAGAAATCTGCCCAAACTCTGAGCGCATCCTCAGGTTTCATCTTGCCAAGCAACACCTGTTGCATGGTGGTTTCGTGAAGTTCGTTCCACTCGCTCCAAGCTTCGTTGTCCAAGGGATACTTCGTGAACTGGTAGTGTTTCTCATCTTCAAACATGGCGGTCCAACCATGGAAAGTTTCACTCTTGAAGAATGGATCTTGCTCATAGACCCTCATATCTACGGGAAGTGCGCCGTATTCTCTGCACCAATAAGCATTGATCGCGGGAGAATTGAAGAATTCTAAGAATTTCCACGCTAAGTCTTTGTACTTGGAGTAACTGGTGATACCCCAACCAGCAAACCCAATCGTCGGATAAGCTTTGCCTCCACGACCGATGGGTAACGGAGCTGTCTTGTACGTTCCTTGTTTCATGATTTCGTTCAGAAGTCCTACAGTATCTGGGTCTTGAAAGAGATAAGGAGTGATGCCCGAAGCGAAAGCATTAACCTGCTCATCGAAGCCCCAGTTGATCGAATCTTTCGGCGCTGTCTTGTAAAGTTCAATGTAAAACTTCAACCCTTCCAGTGCTCTGGGATCTTCGAAAATGAGCTTTCCATCTTTCTTCAAATACATACAGTTAGGATCTATATTGTCGAAGAAGGAGGTCATCACAATGTCGATGAACGCTGTAGGATAACCCTTTCCCCTGAAGGTGAAACCGAACTGACCTATCTCTGGTTTGGTCAACCTTCGACAGTGTTCCAACAATTCGTCCATTGTTTTCGCAGGAGACGTTATACCATATTTCGATATCACATCGGGTCTGTAAAAGAGGGTTTTGACGTATATAGCGTTGGGCAAAAGATAAGCCGTCCCTTTGTAAGTTCTTGCTGCTTCCAAAACGCCTGGAACGAAGTACTTCACTAGATCAGATTTCGCAAGATAAGACTCCAAAGAAAGGAGTTTTCCCATGCTCGCTAGAGCACTGAGTGACCAATCCCCCACTTCTACTATATCTAGTGGCTCTTCCGCACTCACCATTAGGTAGATCTTCTGATAAGCTGTCTCGTACGGCGGAGAGATCAACTCGATTTTTACACCGGGATTCTGCGCCTCAAATTTGGAGATGATCTCTTCGAGTATCTTCGTTCTCAAAGGACTAGTGAACACTTGAATCATTCTAAGAGTGATTTGTTGTGAGAACAGCAAACCACATACCAGCACTACGGCTAAAAAGAAAACCAGTTTTCTCACACTCTCACCTCCTCCCAAGGTTTATTTTACACAGAGTGTGAACTTTCGTAATCTTGGGTTCGATAGGCAATTCATACTCGTCTTAACTGAATCGTGATCGATTGAAACGTTCGTGGAGCCCCACACCCAAGATAGAATATTTGTAAGAGCTTAAAGAAAATCGGAGGTGCAAGATGTGAGGTTTTCACAACTTTATGCTCCAACGGTCAAAGAAGCTCCCACAGACGCAGAGGTCATTAGCCACGCTCTTTTGCACAGAGCGGGGTTCATCAGGAAAGCTGCTGCGGGCGTTTACACGTATCTTCCTTTGGCTAAAAGAACGCTTTCGAAAATAGAGAAAATCATAAGAGAAGAGATGGACAAAATCGGTGCTCAAGAGCTTTCTATGCCGATAATTCATCCCGCAGAGCTATGGCAAATGACGGGACGTTGGGATGACTACGGCGATGAGATGATGAAACTGAAGGACAGACACGGCAGAGACTTCGCGCTCGGTCCAACGCATGAGGAGATGATAACGTTTTTAGTCAAGGATGAGGTGCGTTCCTACAAACAGTTGCCCGTCTTTCTTTATCAAATAGGTCCAAAATATAGAGACGAGATCAGACCAAGGTTCGGACTTTTGCGTGCAAGAGAGTTCATCATGAAGGATGGTTATAGCTTTCACGACAGTGAAGAATCTTTAGACGAAGCTTATAGAGCTTGCAGTGACGCTTACAGTAGAATTGCGGAACGGATTGGGTTTAAATACATCATCATCGAAGCTGCGAGTGGTGCTATCGGTGGTAGTCAATCTCACGAGTTCGTGAGTTTCGCTCAAGTTGGTGAAACGAATTTGCTCAAATGCAACAGCTGTGGATACTCTTCCAGCGATGAACAAGCACCATACAAGGGCGAGTACGAGCAAATCAACGAAGAAGAAAAACCTTTGCAGTTAGTACACACACCCAACGTTAGAACGGTACAACAAGTAGCGGACTTTCTTTCTGTCGACCCCAAGAGGATCATCAAGTCGCTCCTGTTCGTTGGTAGAAACGGTTTCATCATGGCTTTGGTGCAGGGCGATAGAGAATTGAACGTAGAAAAGCTCAAAGTGTTCATGAAAGATCAATCTTTGAGGATGGCGAGTCCAGACGAAGTGCTCGAGAAATTCGGGGTTCCCATCGGTTTCATAGGTCCTGTTGGGATCAAGTTACCCATCGTGGCAGATTTTGGGATAAAGTACCTGAAAAACGCCGTCGTGGGAGGCATGAGGGAAGATTACCATTACATCAATGCTAACGTTGAGAGGGACTTCACGCCAGATCATTATACCGATCTGTTACTCACAAGGGAGAACGATCCGTGTCCAATTTGCGGTGAGCCTCTGGAAGCAATGAAAGGGATTGAACTTGGGCACGTTTTCAAGCTGGGTACAAAGTATTCACAATCCATGGGAGCTTACTTCATGGATCGTGACGGTAATTTAAAACCATTCATCATGGGTTGTTACGGGTGGGGTGTCTCCAGAACGATGGCTGCCGTGGTCGAGCAGCTCAACGATGAAGACGGTATCATTTGGCCAAGATCGATCGCGCCGTTTGAAGTGATTGTGACCATCGTTTCAACGAACGATGCGCAACAGAAGAAATTTGCTGAACAAATATATGCAGAACTGAGTAATAGAGGTATCGAAGTTCTGATAGATGATCGTGAAATATCCGCTGGTATGAAGTTCAAGGATGCAGACTTGATAGGTTTCCCATTGAGAATAACAGTTGGAAAATCACTTCAAGAAGGTTTCGTTGAGTTAAAGCTTAGAAGCGAAAAAACTCATATCAAAGTCGAGGCAAGCATTTCAAAAGTTTTAGAGAAAACCATCGCCGCACTCGATTCTTACAATCCGCACGAGGGTAGATGAACCATGGGATTTTTTGAGAAACTCAAACAAGGTCTAGAAAAAACGAAGAAAGCCTTCTTCGATGGTATCAAGCAGTTGTTGAAAAGTGGCAGGATCGATGAGGAAACACTTCAAGAACTCGAAGAACTGCTCATAGCTGCGGACGTTGGTCATCGAACCGCATCGTGGATCATAGAAAGGATCAGACAAGAAAGGTCGAACGATCCAATCTCGAGTTTAAGAAACATTCTTCTAGAGTTACTTGAGGGTAATAACGATTTGAATTTGAATGGATCACCAAGTGTCATAAGTGTCGTGGGTGTAAACGGTTCAGGTAAAACAACGACTGTGGCAAAACTCGCAGCACAGTTTCAAGCTATGGGTAAGAGTGTCGTGATGGCCGCGGCAGATACTTTTAGAGCTGCCGCCATAGAACAACTCAAGATCTGGGGCGAGAGAATCGGCTGTACAGTTATAGCACACAACGAAGGCGCAGACCCCGCGGCGGTCGCATATGATGCGGTGAATCACGCGAAATCAAAGGGTAAGGATGTCGTGATCATCGATACGGCAGGTAGGCTTCATACAAAGAAAAACTTGATGGAGGAGTTGAGAAAGATTCACAGAACTGTTGGAAAACTAGCAGAAGGCGCGCCGCACGAAACGTTGTTAGTCATAGATGCCACAACGGGTCAGAACGGTTTGGTGCAAGCTAGAGTGTTCAAGGATGCAGTGAATGTTACAGGCTTGGTGATCACCAAGCTCGATGGAACTGCCAAAGGCGGTATTGCCCTCGCCATAAAGCATGAGCTAGGCTTGCCCATCAAGTTCGTTGGTGTTGGTGAAGAAGTGGAAGATCTGAAACGCTTCAATGCTAGAGAGTTCATTGAGGCGTTGCTATCATGAAGGTTGGGGTGTATAATCCTTTCAGGTATTTGGAGGAAAAAACTCTGCGGACGTTTTGGTTTAAAACTTACCTCTGTCCAGTGTGTGAGAAACAATTCGATGCGATCAGACTTTTCAGTGAGGCAGTGAAAGTCAAAGACCGTGATCATGATCTCAAACCTATCTATGATGGTGTCAACGCACTCATGTTTCAGCTCGTTAGCTGCCCCAACTGTTTGTACACGTCGTTCGAAGACGATTTTAAAGAATTATCTCCTTCCCATCTGCAAGTTGTACGAAATCTTTGTGAAAAGTTGAGACAAAATCTGAAGATCGAGCTCAGTGAGCACAAAAATCTTCGAGATGCCATAGTGCAATACAATCTCGCGGCTGTCATTTACACAGCCAGAGGAAGATTATTCAGAGCAGCTGAGTCTTTTTTGAAACTGGCTTGGTTGTACAGAGACGCGGGTTCTTTTGAAGAAGAAAGGAAGGCCCTGAATCACGCGATGGGGTTGTTTTTGAAGTGCTACACTGAGCAAGATTTGGATGAAGATCAGCAGATTGTAGCATTATTTTATGTTGGGGAAATAAACAAGCTTTTGGGAAACAAAAAGGAAATGATGAGATGGTTCTCCGAACTGTTCGAAAGGTTTGGTAAAAAGGATTCGATCTATTTGAAGCGAGCCAGACAGGAATGGCAGGAGGCATCATTTGAGAGATGAAAGTGTCGAAATGTTTCCTCATCCTTTTGATCGTGTTTGGATTGTTTGGGTGTACGAACTACGATAGGAACGTGCTCGAACAAATCAACAGGAAACTCGACGACTTCGAATACAGACTATCGGCGCTTGAAAAAAGTGTTTACACAAATCAAAGATCGATCGAAAACTTACAGGCTGATGTCAAAAGGTTTTCTGAGGAACTGTCGACAGCAAAGAGGCTGATCAGTGAACAGAGAAACATTCCAGTCATCTCTCAAGACGACATAAACCAGATCCTCGCTCGAATCACATCGCTCGAGATGCGTTTCAACCAACTGTCCGTGGCACTGAACGTTTCTGACATAAGACAACTCATATACAAGATCTCAGATTTGGAAACAGCTCAGAAACAACAGCAGATAGCTTACGAACGTTTCATCAAGAGCACTGAGGAACTCTTATCACAGGTGAACGCTGAGGAAACAGCAAAAAGGTTGAAAAGCCTTGAAAACAGTGTCACATCGATATCGAATCAAATCAGTGAGCTTTTGGAGTTATCCTCGAGAGTGAACGCGCTCGAGAGAGCCTTCGATAATCTATCACTCACTCCGCAAGCCACACTGATCAACATATCAACGATTGAAAGAGAGCTCTTCCAAACTAGATCGAGACTGCAGGAGCTTGAGGTTAGTTTGAAGCGCGAGATCGAGAGGAAAATCGAAGAATTCTCCTCAAAACAAATCGTTGTCACGAATCCTGCAGACCTTCAGCAGTACGTGGCCAACACGACGGCAATGGTTCGACAACTGAGTTTGGAGCTCGAAATGCTCCGTGGTATGGTGAAGGAATATGACAGAGAAAGATTTCTAAAGCTCGATCAAGATTACATAGTGTACGTGGTGAAACCCAACGATACTCTCTCGAGCATCATGCGAGCATATGGGCTGGGACAAGACAAACTCAGACTCATAATGGAATTGAACAACATACAAGATCCCAACAGATTGTTGGCCGGCCAGAGAATAAAGATACCCATCGAAGACAGAAGCGCTCTGTTTGCTTACCCACTCGAAAAAGCTTTGAACTTGCAAGACGTTGTGTCAACCTTTGGTCGTCCAACAGGTAGTGGTGTCACTACTGGTATAACGATAAGTTTGGAGAAGGGTTCACGAGTGTTCTCGATATTGCCCGGTAGAATCGTGAGCATTTTGCAGGATGAGAAAGGACGTTACCATGTGCGTATAGACCACGGCAACGGTGTACTCGCTGTCTATGGAAACCTTTCAACACTCAACATCACACCGAACAGCTGGGTCGGCAGAGGACAAGTCATAGGAACAGTGAACGATCTATTTCACTTCGAGATATGGATAGATGGAGAACCTAGAGACCCACTCCGAATACTTTTGAAGTACGTTGGAAAGTTCGAGGCCACATTCTATTCTGAGTGGGACGATGGCAAGTTGCCTGAACATCCGACCTTCAGAATCACAACACTCGGAACTGTTCCAAGAGAATGGAGGACCGTAGCCGCGGATCCTTCGGTGATTCCTTTAGGAAGTCTCATCTACATTCCGCAGTTCGCTGACAAACCAAACTTTGGTCTCTTTTTAGTCGAGGACACAGGTTTACTCATAAAAGGTAACATCATCGACGTATACATGAACAGTCCTAATCAAGCCCTTCAGAACATGCGCACCGAAGTTGACGTTTACCTTGTGGCGAGCAAGCTGAGGTGATGGAGTTGGGTATCACAGTGAAGAGTGAGTACGCTTTTAGAATCCTTCTTTCCATAGGAGGATGTGGAAATAAACTAGTATCACTCGCTGATGCTTCTAGAAATATGAATGTACCGAAAGAATTCGCTGAAAAGATCGTGCTCCAATTGAGAAGAGCTGGTATCGTTAAGGCGAAGAGAGGCCGATCTGGTGGTTACGAGCTGGCCAAAAGCGCCTCACAGATCACAGCTTACGACATAGTTACAGCCGTCGACGATGTCAATAAGATCATAAAATGTGAACAGGATTTCTGTGGCTGTGAGGACAGAGAAAGTTGTGTGATAAAAAATGTAGTGTGGAACAAGTTGCAAAGGTGTATAAAAGAAGTTTTGACGAGTGTGACGTTGCAAGATCTGCTCAATGCTTGCGGGAGGGAAGGTTAGTGAGGAAGGTCGTTCAAAACATTGCGGATGATTTCTTCGAAATACTTCACTATGATAAGAATCAATGGCCAAGCTATTGGAAGATCTACAGAGCGAAACATGAACCGCTCATAGACGAATATGAAAAAACCTTGAATGTCTCTGAACAATCGATCGTTTCCATTTTAAAAAGTATGGAACGAAGAAACGTCGATAGACTGATGCAACTGTGGTATTCTATCTCGCATGAACAGAAATATCACTGTTCAAAATTGATCACAGCGAAGCACGAATTGTTCGAGCTCGATCACGAAGATTTCACTATCGTTTTGACGGGATTGCTCGGCCTCAAAGACTGGGTTGTTGTGAAAGGAAAGCGAGAATGGGTTGTACTCATTGATCTGTTGAGTTTATGGAACAAAAAATGTTTGGATGAGCTTTCGTATGTGGCTTATCAGGCAGCGTTGAGCTTCAAAAGAGGTGAAAAGTACGGTGAATACGCTCCGAAGGAAGAACTGTTTGCAAAACTCTACACAAAGATTGATAGAACTTTTGAAGAAAATGATGATATCGAAAAGATCATGCAAACGATTTGTCGCGTCTTGTACGAGGATGTACCACACTACAATTGGGTTGGATTTTACCTGACTGACAGCTTGAAGAAAAACGAACTCGTTTTAGGCCCGTTCGTTGGAGAACCAACAGAACATGTGAGGATCCCATTCGGAAAAGGTATATGCGGTCAAGCTGCAGAACGAAAGGATGTGTTCGTAGTTCAAGACGTTTCGAAAGAAACCAACTATCTTTCCTGCAGTCCAAAGGTTCAGTCAGAGATCGTGGTACCGATAATCGTGAACGGGGAAGTTTTCGGTGAGATCGACATCGACAGTCACGTGTTGAACTGTTTTGATGAAGAAGATGAACGTCTTCTCGGGTACATTTGTGAAAAGATTTCACAACGGGTGAGGGTGAAAAGATGACGGTGAACGAGGTTGTCAAAAAAGCTGCGAAAAGTCTTGAAACGCCTTTCTTACTGATTGACCTAGATTTGGTCGAAGAAAACTACAAAAGGCTCGCGGCAGCCATACCAGGCTGCAAGATCTTCTATGCAGTGAAAGCGAACAGTCATCCGAGGATCATTGAGAGACTCAGAGATCTTGGTAGCAATTTCGATGTAGCTTCACTCGGTGAAATCAACAAGTTATCCAGTCTCAACATCACGCCAGACAGAATGATCTTTGCTAACCCTATCAAGCGTGAAAAAGACATTGCTTACGCCTACGATCTAGGTGTGAATTTGTTCGCGGCCGATTCTCCGATGGAACTTGAAAAGATTGCCGAAAACGCCCCAGGTTCTCAGATCGTTATAAGAGTCGCCGTTGAAAACAGACACAGCGACTGGCCCTTGTCTAGAAAGTTCGGTGCCGATCCTATGACTGCCGTTCAACTCATCGAGCAAGCATCCAGGCTCAGGCTCAACCCGGTCGGTGTGAGTTTCCATGTTGGTTCACAAAACTATGACCCAAAAAGTTGGTGGAATGCCATAGAAAGTGTGGCGCGCATCTTTTATTGGGCAGAAAAACTTTACGGTATCAACTTGAACGTGCTCGACATCGGTGGAGGCATCCCAGTCAAGCACATCAAGCCTATACCGACAGTTGAAGAGATAGGTATCACCGTACAACAAGCGATCAACGAATATCTGTACGGTGTGAAAGACCTGCAGATCTTCGCTGAACCAGGCCGCTCAATGGTTGGGGACGCAGCCATTCTCGTCACGAAAGTTTTGTTGAGATGCCAGCGTGGTAGTGAGGAGTGGGTTTACATCGATGCGGGTGTCTTCCATGGTCTGATGGAAACTATCGAGAATTTCCGTTATGAAATCGTCGTTGAAGGAAAGGAAGATGAACAGAAGGTACCTTTCGTTCTGGCTGGACCAACGTGTGACAGTGTTGACAAGATCTATGATGATGCAATGCTTCCTTATAACGTTACACTCGATGACATTTTGTACTTCATCAATGCTGGTGCTTACACCGTAGAATACGCCACGAACTTCAACGGCATCCCTGGACCGAAAGTCTACTTCGTTCAGGATCTAGTTTCTAAAGTTTGAACGAAAATTTGCCTTGCCCTCGGTCCATCGAACTCACAAAAGAATATCCGCTGCCAAGTACCGAGGGCAAGTTCTCCATCATTCACTAGGACCATCACAGAAGAGCCAATCAAACTTGCCTTTATGTGTGCATCAGCGTTGCCTTCAAGATGGCGATAATTTCCATCTGCCGGTACCAACCTAGAAAGTTTCTCAATGATGTCGAATCGAACGGAACTGTCTGCCCCCTCGTTTATGGTTATCGCAGCCGTCGTGTGAGGCACAAAGATGAAACACACACCGTTCTTCAACCCTGAATCCGATATTAACTTTTGAATTTGATCAGTGATATCTACCATCTCGACCCTTTGCTTTGTTCTAAGCGATAAGGTCATCATAGCAACGATTCACTCGAACGTGACATTGGTGATTATGACTATGTAACCGTTGTGTTCCTCAAACTCTACTTTGACCCGCTCGGGGGAAACTTTGAAGGTGTCACTCACCCAAGTTACGATCTTCTCTTTTATCCTTTCAGAATTCTTCTCGAACTCTGTCTTTGGGATGATCTCAGTGACAGAAACGGGTCGTCTACGCTCAAGAATAGCTTCTAATCTTTTGTAAGCTGTGTCTCTACTCCTTTCCCGCTTCTTTTTTCTACTGAAGAGGCCGAAGAACCACATCACTATCAGCTCCTCTTCTTACCAAACAGATTCTTGAAGAAGGACAAAAAGCCTTTTTCTTGCGCTTGTGATAGATCTTGATCCAACGGTATAGTTTCCCCCTTGAGACGCCTAGCGATGTTTTCAAAAACTTTTGTCACATTCAAATCGCCATTCAATACCACTGGGATACCCTTGTTCGTAGCGATTATCACATCTTCACAGTCCGGTACCACACCGATTATTTCCAGTGCCAGTGTGGTTGCAACATCTTGCTCGGTGAGCATTTCTCCAGCTTTGACCATCTTGGATTTGAACCTGTTCAATATAACCTTCATAGACTTCTCGTCAAATCCTAAATTTTCGAGTAGACCGACGACCCTGTCAGCATCGGAGAGCGCGGGGAGTTCTGGTGTGGTAACTATCAACGCAAGTTCTGCTGGAGCGACAGCGTTTCTGAAACCTCTCTCTATTCCCGCCGGAGAATCTATGATGATGTAGTCAAACAACGGATGCAAAGCTTTCACTACCGCTTTCATGTCTTCTGGTGAGACCATTTCCTTGGTTGCAACCTGAGACGTTGCTAGAAGATAGAGATTTCGCTGCTGCTTGTGTTTCACAAGAGCTTCCTGAGCGCTCACCTTACCATTCACCACATCGATCAACGTGTGCACAACCCTGTTCTCCAAGCCCAACACCACATCAAGATTCTTGAGGCCTATGTCTGCATCTATCACACAAACTTTGTCACCAAACTTCGCCAGGGTGCAACCAAGATTGGCCGTCACCGTGGTCTTACCAACACCACCTTTACCTGAAGTGACAACGATGACTTTAGCCACGAACGTTCACCACCTTGGGGAACATTTTTCGCATAAATTTTACCACAACACGCATTTTCAAAATGTGGCCATGTTTTACCACCACGTATTGTGTGGTAAGTTATCTACCACTATCTATAGAAAAATGGTAAATTTGCTCGAAAAGCCTTTCTAAAAGCAAGTTTTTTGATGGTAAATTGCTTCAATATAGCTTGAAGAAAGGACTAGAAACAACTGTGAAAAAACGGTGGATGTAGAGACTCACACCTTCAACCATCTTGCCAAGCGCTTTTGAGAAATTTACCATCGAAGAAATCAGCGATGAGAAAGGATTTTCCTTCAAATTTACCAAACGCCCCCCAAAATTTACCACGCAACTTACCACGCAACTTACCACTGAGCTTTATAAAAAATTTCGCTTTAGATGCCCATTTTCGTCAACGCAAAAGTTGCGTTAATAGATTTACCACCACCTATTTATTATTACTACTACGTAATGAGAATAATGATAGAATGATTTTTAGTAGGAAAAGCGTGGAAAATTTTCCAAAACTTGGGGGCGATCAACTTGTTCGTGAAAAACTGGATGAGTACGGACTTTCCATCCATAAGTGTCAAAGCAAGTGTACAGGAAGCTCTCAACCAAATGAGAAAGCACAGAACGGATTACTGTGTGGCGACAGATGAAGAGGGAAAGTTTGCAGGTTTTGTGTACAAGAACAACATCGCTAATGCAAACTTTGAAGCCAGTGTAGAAAATTACGTTTCCTTCCCGGACTTTTATGTACACGAAGATAGTTACATCGAAGAAGCTGCACTAACTTTCAGGGAATCACACGAAAGTTGCTTAGCAGTCGTCGATGAAGAAATGAAAGTCAAAGGTGTGGTAACCTTGACTGAGGTACTCGAAGCTTTCGTTGCGATCACTGCCATGGATGAACCTGGTGTACGTGTACTCATGGTCCTTCAAGACAAACCTGGCGAACTCAAAAAAGTTCTGGATGTCTTTGCAATGAACAACATAAACGTTCTTGCAGTCAATACGGTCAAGCGTGACGGGCTTCGCAGCTTGTCGATAAAAGTGGATGCTCATGAACCAAAGCAAATCGAATGGCTTCTGAAAGAACATGGCATCAAATTTGAAAAGCTAGTGAAGGAGGAAGGCTTCTGAAACAGTTGTTCTTGGCTGCCGTGCAAGGTGCAACCGAGTTTTTACCCATATCGAGTTCTGGTCACCTTCTTTTGGCATCAGAGCTCCTTCGTGGAGAGTTGAATCTTAAGATGGCTGTTCTACTCCACGTTGGTAGCTTGTTCGCCGTTTTACTCTTCGTTCGTCGTTCAATCCTCAGAGTTTTCAAAGATTGGAAATTTTTGGTCAATCTGGTTATTTCAACAATACCAGCAGCATTCGTAGGTATATTTTTCGAGGATTTGGTGGAACGAGCGTTTTCTAGCCTTTTTCTTTTACCATTGCTGTTCGCTATCAACGCGCTCGTGCTAACTCTCGCCTCACTGAAGAATGGTGATAGGAGTTTGGAGCAGATGAACGTTCAGCACGCATTGCTGATAGGTTTGTTTCAAGCCGTTGCTGTTTTCCCCGGCATATCTCGTAGCGGTATGGCTTTATCTGCAGCTTTGCTACTCGGTTACAAAAGAGAAGAGGCCGTAAAGTATGCTTTCCTAATGGCCATACCAGTACTCGCAGGTGCGAGTTTATTGAAATTGAAGGGAGCCTCAATTTTCATGGATCTGAGCTTTTTTGTCTCATTTTTGAGCAGTTTGCTGGCTCTGTTCGTTTTGAGAAAAGTGGTCTTGGTTGGCAAATTGAAAGTGTTCGCAAGTTATTGTCTAGCGGTGGCCTTTTTGGTTTTTGTTCTGGGGTGATGAGTTGATGAAGTTCGAGGTTCTGATAACTGGTGGAAGCATCAGAGTGCCTCCATATGTGGCAGCACCGTACTGTACTGTAGCGCTTTTGAGCGATGAAAAAAGGATGGTTCTCATAGAGCCAGGTAGTTTTCCGGCGTGGGAGGCGCTCGAACGGTCGTTCAAAGAAAAAGGTTTGAAAGCCGAAGACATAACTGATTTAGTCATCTCACACGTTCATATGGATCATATATTCTGTTCCATATTCTTCAAAAACGCGGTCGTTCATGTACATGAGAAATACATAGAAAGAAACTACTCTTCCTTTGGACCGATCGCTGGTTTATTTTACCCGATGGTTTTGAACAGTTGGAAAGAGGTTCATCCAATCAAGGATGGAGACGTACTCTTCGATTGCGTCAAGGTTTTCCACACTCCTTATCACTCCTCCGACCATGTGTCGCTGCTGATCCAAACGGAGAACATGGGAAGGGTCTTCATGCCCGGGGACATATGTTACAGCAGGATTGAGTACTTTGAATACATGAAGGGTTACAAGAAAGATGACGTCGCAAAATTCCTCAAGACCATTTCTAAAGATTGTGACTGGATCGTTTTCACACACGATTTGCCTATGAAGGTGGTGGGGTGAATGGTTGAAGAATTCGTAAATTACAGAGCGAAATTGAATCAGCTCATAGAGAAGAAAGGTAACCTACACACGAAGCGTTTCATGAATCTCGACGCACAGGTTTACGAAAAAGGCGTCTTGGACACCAAGACCAAAGAGATGCTCGGTTTGGTAGCCTCGATGGTGCTCAGATGCAACGATTGCATAACTTACCATATGATAAGACTCTTCCAATTGGGAACGAGTGATGAAGAGTTTTTTGAAATCTTCAACGTTGCCTTGATAGTCGGTGGTTCAATAGTCATACCGCATCTGCGAAAAGCAGTAGAAGTGTTGGAAGAACTGAGGGAGCTTGAAAAGAATGGCAAGACTGTTTCTCTTTGACGGTACTGGTCTTGCTTTCAGGGCTTATCATGCCATCGATCAGTCGCTGAGCACAAGTAATGGTGTTCCTACGAACGCAACTTACGGCTTGATGAGGATGATGCTAAAGTTCTTGAAAGAGTGGGTCAAGGAAGGCGATTACACAGGTTTTGCGATGGATAAAAAAACGAAAACTTACCGACACGAGTTACTCGCTGAATACAAGGCTCACAGGCCTTCCGCTCCGGATGCTATGTTGCAACAACTGCCATACATAAAACGTGGCGTTGAGGCGCTCGGGGTGAAGGTACTCGAGTATGAAGGTTGTGAAGCAGACGATGTCATCGCTACACTTGCGAAGAAAGGTGAATCAATCTTCGAAGAAATCCACATCGTCAGTGGAGACAAAGATATGCTTCAACTCGTGAGTGACAGAATAAAAGTTTGGCGTCCTGTGAAGGGGATTTCTGAATTGGAGATGTACGATGAAAAGAAGGTTTTAGAGAAGTTTTCTGTCCGACCGAGATACATAGTTGATCTGTTGGCGCTCGCGGGGGATGCCATCGACAATGTGCCAGGTGTACAAGGTATTGGTCCGAAAACAGCCGTTGAACTCATCTCACGCTATGGAAGCTTGGAGGAAATATACGAAAAGATCGACAAGAGCAGTAAGATAGGTAAAATGCTCTTCCAGTATAGAGAGGACGCCTTCAAAAGTAAGCGCCTTGTGACATTGATGACCAACCTTGAACTTGGTCTAGATTGGGAGGAGTTAAGGTATAAAGGTTTCAATCAGGAACGGCTCGTGGAATTTTTCAAAGAGTTGGAATTTTCAAGTTTGATGAAGGAACTTGGACTTTACAGCCAACAACCCGAGCAAACGCCATACAAAACAGTCTCAACAGAAGCGGAATTTGAAAAACTTTTGCAACGCATACACGCTAGCCAGTACGTTGTCATCGATGTTGAGACAGATTCTTTGATACCCTTAGATGCACATTTGGTTGGTGTTTCAGTGGCATTGCCAGATAAAAGTAGTTATTATGTACCAGTGGGTCACAAAAAAGGGCCAAACTTACCATTGGAAAAAGTTCTGAAGGGTTTGAAAACGGTCCTTGAGGACAAGACTACCAGGATCATCGGACAGAACTTGAAGTACGATTACGCTGTGTTCATGATGTATGGTCTCAGACCCAACGTGCCGACGTTTGATACCATGATCGCAGCCTATTTGTTGAACCCTGATGAGAAAAAGTTCGGCCTCGATGAACTGGCTTTGAAATTCCTCAACTATAAGATGATGAGCTTTGACGATTTGGTGAAGAGTTCTTCGCCCTTGTTCAGTGCGGTTACCTTTGCCGATGTTGATGTTCATGATGCGACGAGGTATTCTGCCGAGGATGCCGATGTCACGAGAAAATTGTACGAGCTTTTGAATGTGAAGTTGCATGAACAAGGCTTGACCGAGGTTTTGGAAAAAATAGAAATGCCGTTGATACCAATACTTGCGGAGATGGAATTAACGGGTGTTTATGTTGACGTTTCTTACCTTAAGGATTTATCAATGAAATACAATGTGAAGATGGATGAACTTTCGAGGCAGATATTCGATCTCGCCGGAGAAGTGTTCAATTTGAATTCACCGAAGCAGACAGCTTACGTGTTGTTCGAAAAGTTGAAGATCAAACCGAAGGGTAAAACACCGAGTGGTGAACCTTCCACCAGAGCTGATATTCTGGAAGACTTGGTTGAAGAGCATCCCATCGTACCGCTGATCCTTTCTTACAGGAAATATCAGAAATTGAAATCGACGTACCTAGATGTGTTACCGAAACTCGTTCATCCAAAAACAAACCGTATTCATACAAGTTTTCACCAGACTGGAACCGCTACGGGAAGGTTGAGCAGCAGCGATCCAAATTTGCAGAATTTACCCAGCAGGCAAGAGGAAGGCAGAGAGATAAGAAAGGCGATCGTACCTCAACACCCAAACTGGAAGATTGTGAGTGCTGATTATTCTCAGATTGAGCTCAGAGTGCTGGCACACATGAGCAAAGATGAAAATCTCATTGAAGCGTTCATCAAGGACAAAGACGTTCACACGTTTACTGCTTCACGCATATTCGGTGTGAGGGAAGAAGATGTTGACCCACAACAAAGGGCCATAGGTAAAATGGTCAACTTTTCCATCATATATGGAGTGTCTGCATACGGTTTATCGCAACGCACAGGTCTTTCCTTCAGGCAAGCGGAAGCTTTCATAAAGGAATACTTTGAGCTTTATCCAGGCGTGAGGGATTATCTGACGAAAGTCATATCTTTCGCGAAAACTCACGGACACGTGAGAACATTGTTCGGAAGAAAGCGTGAAGTACCGCAGTTGAGATCCTCCGACGTTTCGGTCAGGCAAGAAGGCGAAAGAATAGCCGTCAATACACCAATCCAAGGCACTGCTGCCGATATAATGAAACTTGCCATGATAAACGTTTACAACTTCCTCAAAGAAAATAAACTCAGAGCGAAGATGATACTTCAAATTCACGATGAACTCGTTCTAGAGGTTCCAAACGAGGAGGTGGAATTCGTCAGCACCAGGGTCAAGGAGATCATGGAAACAGTGGTAAAATTATCGGTACCACTGAAAACGGATGTAAAGGTATCCGATCACTGGGAATGAGGAGGTATCATGAATGGATGCACGGATCGTGAATGCATTGATAGCTGCTATCATCAACACGCTGAGAACCCTTTTGAATGTCTCACCGACGATCGGAAAACCCGGTTTGTTGAAGGAAATAAAGCCGAAGTTCGATATGATAACTGTTATAGGTTTTTCTGGAAACGTGGATGGAAACCTCATATACTCTTTCAGTCCAAGCACAGCACTCAAAGTTGTTTCTAAAATGATGGGTTTGCCGTACGATAATTTGGATGAACTCGCCATGAGTGCAATAGGTGAGCTTGGAAATATGATCGCCGGTGCACTCGCCATGAACCTGGAGAAGGCTGGATGCAGGATAGTCATAAGTCCTCCCACTGTTGTGACTGGAAACAATCTCAAACTTGCTGTGGAAGGGCTCGCAATAAATCTTCCAGCATCGATCTTTGACGGTGACGATGCAGAAGTTATACTTTCCGCTAAGGGTTCGATGAAATGTTCTCAGCAGTGATGATCCTTTTAGTTCTAGGTTGTGTGCTGTTTGTGTTGCTCATCGTTGCCTTTCGCACCTTTAAATTCGAATCTAAAGAACTCACGTGGAGAACTTTGTGGGTGATTCTTCTGTGTTTAATGTTGATGGGTCTTTCCATACTGTTCTCGTTTTTGGGGGGATGAACTGTGAAACAGTTGAGTGAACTGTTCGATTTCAAATCGAAACCGTCCGTGCACATGATGGTTTACTGTGCCTTGCTATTCTTTATGGCAAATTTCCTCGGTTTGATAGCTTCCGTTGCTGCAGTTGTATCTTGGGCGATATCGGTGCAGAGGTTTCTCGGTATCACGCAGGGATTAGGATTCTTTGCAGGGCTTGGGTTGTTACTGAGTTATCTCAAATGGCGAGGAGCACTCAGAGAGATTCACCGGCGACTTGCGGATCGATTTCCAAAGTATGCTTCTTTGATCATAACAGGCGATGAGCTTTGGTTGTTGATAGGTCTTTCAGCTTCCATCGCGGGTTTGTTCATAGTGCTCGTGCTTCCGTTTGGTTTCTTACTGTTGCTCGCGGGTTTGAGTTTGTTTGAACAACAGATGTTCTTATCGCTGAAATTGTTCGAAGAGAAAGAAAAGAAATTCTTCTCAGATTTGAACATACCATGCTCGATGTGCTTTACGAAAACTTACGATATTAATTATTTGATTTATTCGCTCGTCACGTTCTACGGTCACAGCTTCATCAAGATTCATGAAAACCTTGAAGCGTTCGAATGTTATTTCAGAGTTAGAGAAGAAATACTCAAGGAGGTGAAATCGTGAATTACAGATTCACAACGAGGGGTTTCGAAGCGACAACAGCGATGCAGCAGTATCTTGAAAAAAGGTTAGAAAAGGTTGACAGAGTCATAAGGGATGAGGAATTGGTGTCCGCAGAGATCAAGGCTGAGAAGGACGCTGTTAACTACGTGGTGAAGGCGAATTTGAACCTTAGAGGGAAAGTGATCGTTGTTCAAGAGAAACACCCAGATCTTTACACGGCGATGGATAATCTGTGTGACGCTCTAGAGAAAAAAGTGAAGAAGCTCAAATCGACGATCAGAGACAAACACAGAGAGCCAAAGCAAACCGAGATTCCAATCTCTGCGGAGGAAAGTGAAGAAGACATAGTTGAAACGAGGAGATTGCCTTTGAATGTGATGCCCTTGGAGGAAGCTGTTCTCCAGTTCAAAACCATGGAAAGGCAGTTCTTCCTGTTCAGAAACAGTGAGACGAATGAGATCAATCTTTTATTGCTCAGAAAGGATGGCAAGCTCAGTTTGTATGAATTCGTTGAATGAAAACTTGGGTGATAGTTGTGTCTACTGTTTTGATCATAAATGTTCAGAAAGATTTCGTGAGTGGTGCGATCGTTGAGGATGGTGAACTTCAGGAAATTTTCGATGAAGAGAACGAAACGATCGCTGGAAACCTCTATGTCGGATCGGTACAGAAAATCGTTCCCGGATTGAATGCAGCATTCATCGATATAGGTGAAGGTAAGAACGGTTTTTTGAGAATCTCAGATGTTGGAAAGTCCTACATCCAGCAGGTACTCGGTTCAAAACAGTTACAAGAAGGCACGAAACTTTTGGTTCAGGTGAAACACGATGCGGTGGGGCAGAAAGGCCCACAACTCACGTGTAAACTCTCACTCGTTGGTCGTTACGTGGTCTATTTCCCCCTATCCCGAGTTAGGGGGGTGTCGAAGAAAATTGTTGATCCTCGAGAAAGGGAGAGGTTGAAAAGCATCTTCTCCAAGTTGGAAAAGAATGAGGGGCTCGTCGTTAGGACAGCTGCAGAAGGGATACCTGCGGAAACCATCGAGGAAGAAGTTCAGTCTCTGAAGGAAGAATGGCGACAGGTCCTCAACAGTTTCAAAAAGGCAAGGAAGGTGAAATTGCTCAGAAGAGAACCAACTGCGATCGATTATATATTGAGAGAACGGTTGAACAAGAATATAGACGAAGTTTTTGTGAATGATCCAGAAGTTTGTGAAATGGTCAAGCAAGAAGTCAAAAAAATCAGCAAATCAATCCTTGTACATTTTTTAGAGGGCGATCTGTTTGAGCGTTTCAACGTCTATCATCAACTCAACGTTTTGCAGAGACGTACGATAGATCTTCCCAGCGGAGGTTATGTGGCCCTCGACACAACTGAAGCTATGACTGTGTTCGATGTTAACTCAGCGAGTTCCACGATGGGTAAGAATCAGGCCGAACTGGCATTCAGAACGAACGTGGAAGCCGCGAAAGAGATTGCCAGACAGCTCAGGTTGAGAAACATAGGTGGAATAATTATTGTAGACTTCATCGGTATGCCGAACAGAGATTATTACGATCAACTTTTCAAGAAAATCCGTGAATCTTTTGAGAAAGACCCCGCGCACGTGGAACTTTTAGGTTTCACTAGACTCGGCTTGTTCGAGATGACGCGCAAAAGACGAACTCCTTCCAGTGAACAACTCCTCTTCTCGGCATGCCCAGTTTGTAAGGGTTCTGGGAGAGTGTTTTCGGCGACCATAGTGCTCAGGAGGTTGTTCAACGAGTTGAACAAAATCGATTTGGCTCAATACAGCTCGGTGAAGATAAACTTACACCAGAGATTTTCAGGCTATTCTGAAAAGATCAAAACCTTAGTTTCGGAGTACAAAGACAAGATCAAAATCAGTTTCAGCAATTCAGATCCAAACGATTTTGAGATCACCCTCTCAAAGAAAGTTTAGCGGTTGTTCGTTCTCAGGGAGGAAAATTGCGCAAGCCAGTTTCCTTGCGCTTGCATTCTTGACACGACTTCTTCCATCGCTGAGAATTTGTTCCACAAATAAGTTTCTCTCTTTTGCAATCGTTCCAACCATGTTTCCAACTGTTTCGCTAGGTCTCTCAACTGTTTCGTGATAGTTCCAGTGATACCTGCTAGGCTGTCTATTCTTCCACCGAACTTTGTGAGTTCCCTCATGTAAGATTGAACTCTTTGAGCAAAACCGTCCGGTCCTCCGAAGAATGTCCAGACTTTTTGGGGATCTTCCCTCAAAAGATTCCTCAACTTTTCCTCGTCCAATTCGAGTTTCCCCGTTTTCATGTTTTGATATCCAAATTTGCTCGTTTCTATACCCAACTGCCATAAGTAAGAAATATCGCCTTCGATGCGTGTTGTTATGAAGCTTCTGAGTTTGAAGAATATTTCGTTCAAAAGGGAATCTCTCCGAAGCATACCTTGAAGTTTTTCTTCCTCCGTCATTTCTTCCTTTTTCTTCCCCGTTATGGGTTTTTCGTTCATCTTGTTGTAGATGTATTCCATCAGTTCGTTCCAATTTTTAACGAACTCCTTCACTTTCGAAACGATGGATTCAACGTCGTTCTCAACCGAGAACTTCACCGCTGTATCGAAGACTTCTCTCACCTTGATGGAAAGCCCCATATGGGTGAGCTCCAACGTGGATGAGTAGAGATCAACCCAGTTGACATTGTCGCTACTGAGTTGAACGCGGGTCACATTCCCGATGTTGAATTGACCTACATCCAAGCCGAGTAGATTGAGCAAATTTGAACTTCCATCTTCCAAGCTGATCATGTTTGCTCCAGTTTGATTCGACGTGATGAGCAATTTGTCAGAGTTGGCATCGTACATTGCGGTCACACCAGCAGAACTCGAATTTATGGCATCTATGAGTTGTTTCAAAGTCATGTTGGTACTCACATTGATTTGAACACCATTTATTTTGAGCGTGCCACTCTCGATCGTGATGTTCCTGTAGTTTGCAATTTGAGAGAGTGTTTTGTGGAGAGCCACTGCACCTAAGTGTGCGGTGCTGCGTAAAACATACTTCCCACTTTCTTGAACAACGGGTGCGTTGTTCAGATTGAAAACGAAACCGAATGTACCACTCTCGGTTCGAAGTGCAAACGCTTGAGAACTTTCTATCACGAGTTTTCCATCTTCGAACTTGACGTTGCCTTCCCCAAAAATATCGTCGAGCTTATCGATGATGTCAGAAATCGTATCGTTCTTCGAGATGTTCACCGTATGTATTGAAGCACCAAGCTGGATCTTCAGAACAGAATCGGTTGGATTGTACCTGTAGATCAGATCACCAAACTTCGTTGAAACATCGATTTGAGGTCCCAGAGTCCTTCCGCTGAGAAACGAGCTTCTACTCGCTATCGATAGAACCTTAATGTAATAAGTGCCGACTTTGGCCGAAGCGGAGGCGTCAATCGAGACATTTTGTGAATCGATCGAGACTCTTTTTGCCATCAACGTAGATTGGAGTTTGAAACTGGTGAGGAACGTTCCAAAATTTTCGAGCTTCTCCTCCAGCTGTTGATAGGCTTTTTGTTTCAATCCCAAGTCCTCGTATTTTTGGTATAACCTCTGCGCGGGCTTGGATTCCAATTCGAGTAGTGCATCAACGATATCGGAAGTACTTAAACCAGAAGCAAGGCCTCCAAACTGTATGCGTGTCGATTGGTAACGATAATTAATACTCGAAGCGATCTTTGAGATCGCGTCCATGGTTCACACCTTCTCGTCGAAGAGTATACCTATCAGTTCCTGAAGATTCTTCGCAATCCTCACCGCCACTTCTGGTGGGATCTGCCTGACGATCTCACCTGTCTCAACATCCTTTATCTTGACTATGATCATGTTCAGTTCCCGTTCTATTGTGAACTGAGCTTCAGTTTTGAAGAACCTGCTGAGTTTTTCAAGCATCTTTTTGAACGATTCCATTGCCTTTGATGGATCCACTTCATCTTGTTGTTTTTGAGATTCTTCTGCCACCTTTTTCACATGCATTTGGAGCTGCTTCAAACTTTCAGCTTGAACCAACCGTTCACCACTCGAGCTTTGATTGAGATTCATCCTCACAGGGTCCACACCCATGGGTTTCACCCCTTCTCTCCTATATTATTGATCGACAAGCTCATAGAGTCCTTTAATGGTACAATTTTAACTGATGGACAGGAGAGCGATCTTTTTCATCTCGATACTGTTCATTTATTCTGTATGTATTGCTTCCATAGAGCTCAAGATCACGATGAGTTCTGACGAGCAGAGTAAAAAGCTCGTTCAAGATGTGAGCAGCTCTATTTTTTCGCTTGCACCGGAGAATGTACGCGTCGTTATCGAAATGGACGGAATGGCCCGCACGGTCAACGAAAAAGTTGATGTGGAAGAACGTCTCATTATGAGTTTCTTTGCCACATACGACGCAACGAAGAATGTTTATTCTGCAAATTGGTCAGAATCGGAAAGAATAGTCTACAGTTGTACTTATTCTCCCAAGGAGGAACGTCCTTATCGAGAATTCGTTAGGGAGTGTGCGCATTATCCGCTTGAAAGGGCTGCGCTTAGGCTTTTATCGAAGAACCGTTTTAAAAAATATCTGCGCGTTACCTATCATCCATCAGTAGATGAATACACCAGTTTCAGTCCCGATGGAAAACTCTTCGCGTTCATCACGGACAGATTGGGTGGAAACAGAAACGTTGCGCTTTTGAATTTGATGGAAGGCACGATTCGTGTTTTACCGGTACATGGTAGTAGCGAATATTTCCCAAAGTTCTCTCCAGACAGCTCTAGGATCGCCTTTCAAGGATCGTTGCATGGTTTTTGGAACATCTACGTCATGCCGATCGACGATCATGCAAAAAACATCGTCCTGATCTCATCCGGTAGCGCGCCTGCTTATGCGCCTGCTTGGTTCGATGCGAACACTCTTGTCTACATTCAGGACACCGAGGGTGGAAACGCGATGATCCGAGCCACATTGACGCGGCGCAGAAGCAGAGTGAACATAGAAGGCTTCGATATGGTTTTCTCTCCGACAGTTCACGCTGGAACGATCTACTTCGTTGGATTGAAAGAAGCAAATTTTGGTATCTATGCGTTGACACCTGAAGGAAATGTTGTTTGTGTCGAGGATAGTTTCTACAACGAACACGATCCTGCTGTCTCACCTGATGGACGATATTTGGCCTACTCTTGCAATGCCCTCGGTTATTACGCGATATGGATTAAAGATCTGCAGACTGGAGAAAAATGGTGTCTCACAGAGGAGTTGAAACAGGACGCATTTTACCCATCTTTCTCACCAAATGGACAAATAGTAGCTTTCAGTGCCAGCGAGGGTTTCTTTGAGCCAGACATCTGGTTCGTGAGATTCTTCAAACCTTCAGACTCTGGAGTGCGATCTTCTCCTCCTTCGACAGGATCTCCTCAGCGTTGAGAATGATCAACAGTTCTTCGTTGATCTTCGCTATGCCCAAGATGAAATTCGCCCTCGTTCCACCAAGGCCAGTGGGAGGAGGTTCTATTTGCTCATCTGTGAGGGTGAGTACTTCATGTACTTGATCCACTAGAAGGCCCACTTTTTTGTCTTTCATGTTGACCACGATTATTTTCGCTGAACCGCTGCGACCCGTTTCTGGCATAGAAAACTTCTTCTTCATGTTTATGATTGGTATCACATTTCCACGAAGGTTCATAACACCTTCAACGTAATCGGCCGATTCAGGCAATCTAACGATCTTTCCAACCTCCACGATGCTGTCTATGTTCATGATATCGAGTGCGAACTTTTCATTCGCAAGAGCAAAGCTCACCACTTTGAGTTCCATACTTCGCCCCCCTTCAACCTATGATGAGCATGGTTTGTTCAGTCTCGACGTTGTCACCTTCTTTTACCAAAACTTTGAGCACAGTGCCTTCGTGTTCGCTGATGATATCGTTTTCCATCTTCATGGCTTCAAGCACGAGTAATTTTTGCCCACGTTTCACTTGTTGACCCTCACTAACATGGACCTTAACGATGAGGCCTGACATTGGGGCCTTGACTTCAACACCGCCAACCTTCGTTGGAGCAGGTTGTTTCGCTTGCTCTACTTTGACTTGTTCCTCTTTTTTCGGTTGTACTGGTTGAGGTTTCTCAGCAATTTGAGGTTTTTCAACCGCTGGCCGGATCGATTGAACGATCGGTGAAGACCCCATCTCTTCAACTTCAACGATGTATTCTTTATTGTTTATCACCACCCGGAACTTGCGCGCCATTTTCTCGCTCCTTTCCATCCACTTTTTCTCCAACTAGTGTTTCTCTCTTCGAAAGAGAAGGATCTACCTCTCGGTTGTGATGATGGTTGAAGATCTTGAGATGATATGTAAGCCATCACGGCACCAACGATGACCGCTTCGAGAGGTTCATCTTGTGTTTTCTCCTCAACTTTAGATGAAACCGTCACTTGTTCTGGTTTAGATTCACCAGCGGAGGTTTTTCCTCGTTTTGATTTGAAGATCTTTTCCATCGTTAAAAAGACTATGTATAGGATCACAAAGGTGAGAAAAACGGATCCCATACCCACAACGATCACCGTCACGTTCGACACAACATCACCTCACAATGGTATGTTATCGTGCTTTTTCTTCGGCAAAGATTGAACTTTGGTACGGCAAATTTCTAATGCCCTAACGATCCATTCTCTAGTCTTCACTGGTTCTATAACAGCATCTATGTAACCTCGGGCAGCTGCAACATACGGATTTGCAAACGCTTCGCGATATTTTTGTACCAACTCTTTTCTTTTTTCTTCAGGATTCGGGGCGGTTTCTATCTCTTTTCTGAAAATGATGTTCGCGGCACCTTCTGGTCCCATGACCGCGATTTCTGCAGTCGGCCACGCTGAAACAAAATCGGCTCCGAGGTGTTTGCTACCCATTGCGATGTAAGCACCACCGTACGCTTTTCTTGTGATGACGGTGATCTTTGGTACAGTGGCCTCGCTGTAGGCGAACAAAAGTTTTGCACCGTGTCTTATGATGCCATCGTGTTCTTGCTGTACCCCTGGAAGATACCCGGGCGTATCGACGAAAGTAATGATTGGTATGTTGAAGCAATCGAGGAATCTGATGAACCTTGCAGCCTTGTCTGAGGAATCTATATCCAAAGAACCTGCGAGTACTGAAGGTTGGTTCGCTACTATGCCAACGCTCATACCTGCTATTCGTGCGAAGCCAACAACGATGTTCCTTGCATAGTTTTTATGCACTTCAAAGAAGCTTCCCTCATCAACGACCAGCTCTATGACTCTACGAACGTCGTAACTCTTAGTGGGCTCAACGGGCACAACGGTGTTGATTTCCTCACTCATTGAGAGTGAATAATCTCCAGGGATGTAATCCGGCTCTTCGAGGTTGTTCTGTGGAATGTACGAAAGTAATTTTTTAACGATTTCAATTGCTTCTTGCTCATTTGAAGCTAGAAAGTGAGCATTACCACTCTTTGAGTTATGGACGTACGCACCCCCGAGATCTTCTTGACTTATATCTTCACCAGTGACTGCTTTGATGACGTTCGGACCAGTGATGAACATCTTCGCCGTCTTATCTATCATCACGACGAAATCCGTTATGGCTGGTGAATAAACAGCACCGCCAGCGCATGGACCAGCTATGAGCGTGATCTGTGGTATAACACCGGAGGCGAGCGTGTTCCTGTAGAATATTCCTCCATAACCGAAGAGCGAATCAACGCCCTCTTGGATCCTCGCCCCACCGGAATCGTTGATGCCGATCAAAGGGATCCCCAACTCCATAGCCAGGTCCATCAGTTTCATGATCTTTTTTGCGTGCATTTCACCTAAAGATCCACCCATCACGGTGAAATCTTGGGAGAAAACGGCAACCAATCTACCGTTGATTTTCCCGATGCCTGTGACGACACCATCGCACGGCAGTTCTTCCTTATCAAGCCCGAAGGCGGAACTTCTGTGTTTGACGAATTTATCTATTTCCATGAAAGATCCTTCATCCAACAACAATGAGAGCCTCTCTCTAGCAGTTAGTTTACCCTGAGCGTGTTGCTTATCTATCTTGTCTTGTCCTCCACCGAGTTCGATCCTTTGCTCCATTTCCCTAAGCTTTTTGATCAGCTCTTCCATGCGTACGCCCCCTCAATGGTGACCTTCCACAAGCTCAACGAGCACACCACCGACCGATTTTGGATGAAAAAACAACACTCGTGTACCACCAGCACCTGGTCTTGGTGCATCCGAAAGTGGTTGAAAGCCAAGCTTTTTTGCTAGTTCTACCGCTTCGTCTATTCCTTCCACGTTGAACGCCACATGGTGTATACCTTCGCCTTTCGCTTCAAGGAACTTACTGATCTCCGACTGTTCATTCATAGGTTCGAGCAATTCGACCTTACTTTCCCCAACCTTTATCATGTGGACACGTATCCCTCTTTCCTTGATTTCTTCCGTGTGCACATCTTTGAGACCTAAAAAATCAGTATAGAATTTTAAGCGCTCTGCTGCGTTCTTTACCGCGATGCCTATGTGGTCTATCTTCTGAACGTGCATTTGGCTCCCTCCTTTGAATGCTCAATGGGGCGAGAGCCCCATCAAGCAGCTTCTTCACTCTTTTCTTCTTTCTTTGTCTCACTCTTTCGATTGTCAGTAATGTAGAAGCCGCTACCCTTGAACACCACTGCAACTTTACTGACGGTACGTTTCATACCGGAACCACAGTCACACAGCACCGTTGGATCTTCATTCATTCCATGGAATATTCTCTTTTCAGAACCGCACTTTTCACAAACATATCTGTAGAAGGGCATCTGGGACCACCTCCTGTTCCTACTCTTTTTGTGTCTCCGTATTTATTATGTTACCCAACCAGTTTTGCCGAATAGTTAATATTTCCTAAATGAGTATCAAACCAAACTCGGCGTAAGCTTTCGCGAGACAGAGCATTTGACCCCAGCCGTATGCACACCCAAGAGCTATGGAAAACTCCTTTTCACCGTTCACCAAGACGGTGTCCTCTATTTTTAACCAGGTCCCATCGTTTCCGTCCGGGGTGAAGGTCATCTTTGCTCTCGATCTGAAACCATCTTCATACTCGTACCACCAGAACTCGAAAACCTTGAGAGGTTCTATGAAGATCACCACCCCGCGATCTTCAACGATCTCTCCAGCTGTGATGCGTTTCCAACGTAACACCATCTTGCCTCCTTCGACGAGCTCGATGGTCATACCGTCGGTGAACCATGGATCCCATCCGTTGGGATTGACCAAGATCTGCCACAATTTTTCGACAGGAACTTTGAAATGCTCAACGAACTGCATTCTTACTGGCTGAAGCATTGTGAACACCAAACCAATTTTACAACATCTTCTCTTCAATGTGAGAAACCATTTTTTGCAATGTTTCAACGTTCCGGGACAAACATTCACCCAGGCTTGGTAAAATAAACGAGAGGTGAGAAATGTGAATCTGCAAGTTCTCAAACTCCACACGGTTCTGGAACTTTGGTATGTTGTGATACCAATCTGTATTTTCATCGTGTTCGCTGCAAAGTATCTAGAGAACATCCTCATGCCTCTGTTGGGTTTTTTGCTTGGTACTTTCTTCGCTGCGCCATTCTTCATCGAATGGATGGGAAAAGTTGAGTTTTTCAAAGAGTTACAGGAAAAGTTACTCCAAAGCTCGACAGCGCAGTTGATCTTCGCCTTGATAGTGGGTGTCTTATGCGGAGCGGTGCTGTACGGTATCTACAAGCTTTTCGTTTTCCTCGCAGGTTTCTCTGTAGCTGGCGCACTTGGTTACTACGCTGTTCGTTTGATCGTTCAAGGGAAAGACTTAGGCACAGTGGGTCAGTTCGATCTGAACTTTCTAGTTCCAATTGGTTGTGGTATTCTGCTGGGAACGATCTGCGGATTGATCGCTGCAAGAAACAGTAGTAAGGTTCTTGCACTGATTTCTATGATCGTTGCGAGTGGTCTTTTGGCATTCTCCATTGTTGGTTGGGTTTATGTATGGATCAATAGAAGCCCGGTGGATCAAGTCCTCAAGATCTTCGAAGATCGCTTGTTGGTTTTTTCTTTAACGATCCTTTGGCTAGTCGTGCTGGGTCTTGCGATCAGTTTCAACTTCAGAAGGAGGGTCAAGCAGACCCTCTCATCGAACAAGAGCGGCAGAATCAATCAGTGATCAAGAGCACGCGATAAACACCACGATCGATGAGTTTAAGCGCTATTTGTTCACTTTCAGTGATATGCACTTTGAAAATGTCTGGCTTTTCAGGAACATGATCGACGAGCAATGAATTCGGATCATTACTCAATACGAAATCTGCATCCTGTCTCGTCACCTTCAGAAGCTTTTTCTCACCGGTAAAATCGTCTTTCTTCTTTGTGTACTGAGAGAAATCTTCTTTGATTTCTTGATAAACGTATCTCAGAACTTGTGCGAAGGTGCTCGCTGGTGCGTATCCTGGAAGATACACCAAGGGGCTCGCTTCACTGCTGAAGAACCACGTGGTTGGTACACCACTTATTCTGAAGTAATCGAACAGTTGTGCGTAAGATTTCTTTTCACCGAAAGCACTCGTGACTTTCTTCGTATCGTACATAGCTTCAACGAAGATGTAATTCGCCATGATGAGCTGTTTGACAGTTTTATCGGTGAGAGTTTCGTTTTTTAGCTTCACACAGTAAGGACACGTTTGTGTTGTAAAAACGATGGCGAGTTTTTTCTGCTCGATCCTTGCAAGTTTCACTGCTACGTCTACATCGTTCAATAAAACACTTTGTGCGAAACTCAGTGTAACGAACCCGATGAGCATGATCAAAAACAATCTCTTCATTTAACCACTCCTCTCAAACGAAAACTTTTCCAACGATTATTAAAAATCCCACAATGAAAAGCAAGGCGGATGTTCCATATTTTAGGACCTTCTCCCAAGTTGGTGTTTTAAAACTGACTTTGGTGAACAGCTTTGAGACAACGCCTCCCATCGTCAAAAAAGGTACAGAGATACCGAGAGAGTATACAAACAAAAGCGTTGCACCTTTCAGAGTACTACCCTTGGTCGCGGCGATGGCTAGGATCGATGCGAGCACAGGGCTTGCACATGGAATCCACACGAGTCCCACCCCAAAGCCTATACCAATCCCAGAAAGGATACCGCCGAGTTTGAATTTGGTGAGTTTCACAGATTTTGGTTTGAAGAGCTGGATCTGAAACAAAAATAAGATTGCCATAGCTATGATGATGGAACCTGAAATGTAACGGAGTAAGTTTTTGTCTAGAAAACCTCCAAACATACCAGAGATCGCTCCGAGCACAGAAAAGGTGATGGAAAGTCCTATGAAGAATCCAACAATCCTTAGGAAGGCTCGTACACCTTTTTCGTACAACAGCAATGCGATGAATGATGGTAATAAAGGTAAAGCACAAGGGCTGAGAAAAGAAATAACTCCGTGTAAAAGTGCGGTGAGAAAATCCACGTTGGTTATCGTGATGGCCATCGGAAAATCCCTCCAATAATTCTGACTTATTTGATCGGAAATTATTATACCACAACAGTTGATCCTCTGTGTAGGTTCAGCTGTTGTAAAATTCGAATTGAACGGTTGAAAACTACTTACGGAGGGTTATTATGAAAAAGACGTTGATTTCGTGTTTGCTGTTGGTTATAGTGTTGTGCTTCTGTGAACAGGTCAAATTCGTCAGCGGAGATTTTTATCCACCCTTCATTTACAGAAATGAGCGTGGAGAAGCTGTGGGCATCTCGATCGAAATTTTAAAGGCAATTGAAAAAGTTTCCGATCTGCGATTCAACGTTGAACTGATGCCCTTCTCAAAGGCATTAGAACTCGTCAAAAACGGTGAAGCAGATATGATCAATCTCATCTTCAGAACGCCCGAGCGGGAAAAGTTGTTTCTCTTCTCCAAACCTGTTCTACAAGTTCAAAGTCTAGTTTGGTTCAGAAAGGATCTGAACTTGAAAGATTTCAAAGATCTGACAGCCCACATCGTGGGAGTGATCGAGGGAGATGCGAACGAGCAGTTGTTGAGATCGAAGAATCCGAACACAGTTTTCAAACGCTTCACTGATTTTGAACAACTCATCCAAGCTGTTAAAGAAAGACAAATCGATGTGTTCATCATGGAAGATCTCACAGCCGGTTATTATCTAGTCAAGCACGATCTGTATCATCTGTTCGATAGATTGCCCCCCATCTCTTCACAGTGGACTCATTTTGCGTTTTCATCCAACAGGTCGGATCTGATGGAAAAAGTGAACGGTGCATTGGAGCGATTGTCCAAAAGTGAGTTTCAGAGGATCGTTGAACTTTTCATCAAACCAAGGTTCATTTTTCCAAGGTGGCTCTTTCACATTTTGTTGTACGGTGGGATAGGCGTTTTTTTAGCCGTCTTCATCCTCACTCTCATCAACAAACGCTTGGCGTATCTGGTGGCTCAGCGCACGCAAGAGATCAGGAAAAAGAATGAAGAATTGCAGACAGCTTACGAAGAACTCGATGCTTTCAATCAGCAACTCAGAGCCACCAACGAAGAACTCGAAGCGATGAATCAAGAACTGATGAATCTCAACAAAAGACTCGAAGATAAAACGCTTGAAGCTGAGAAATTTCATAGTGCCTTTCAAACCGTTCTCGATGTTGCGAACAAGATCACTTTCGAAACCATTCAAGAGAAAGATTTTTTGATAACGTTGCTTAGAGTGTTCAAGTATTATTTGCCAGAACCTGCTTGTGTTGGCGTTGCGCTGAGATCGAGTGAAGCAGGTAAAACGTTGTTCAGCCTGCTCAAAGGTGAAAAGAGCATTATCGACAGGGTGGAGAAAATCTATGACTTCGATTCTGAAGAAAGTTTCAACGAAGTTTTAAAAACCGCACAGCAACTCTGCGGAGAAGATCTGAACACTGAAGTTAAGTTTTTACCCATAAAGTCTCAGGAAGTCCCTCATGGGGTGTTTTTCTTTGCGTGTGAACAGATCAATAGGTATCAGGAAGAGTACCTCAAAAAGTTCGCTGTGCTCATAGCCACACTTCTTTCTTTGAGGAGTTATGTTAGAGAGCAAGGCATCTTTCAAAGAAGACTTCTGGGAGTAGTCGTCAAAGCGCTCGAATACTACGATTATTACACTAGGGGTCATTCGGAGAACGTGGCTCGTTATGCGAGTTTGTTGGCAGAAAAGTTGAGTCTCGATAAAGCTTCGATCAGGCGTGTTTTCTGGGCGGGAATGGTTCATGATGTCGGAAAGATCTTCGTTCCACAGCACATACTGAACAAAAACGGTTTTCTTACGGCCGAGGAATACGAATTTGTAAAAATACATCCAGTGAAGAGTTTCGAACTGCTCGTCGAGGCAGGGCTCGAGGAGATAGCCAGGATCACCAAACATCATCACGAGCGCTTCGATGGAAAGGGTTATCCAGATGGTTTGCGCGCCGAGGATATACCGTTCGAATCGAGATTGCTCTGCCTTGTTGATGCTTTCGATGCTATGACTACCGACAGGCCTTACAAGAAGGGTTTAAACTTGGAAGAAGCTATAGTTGAGATCGAGCGTTGTAGTGGTTCACAATTCGATCCGCAACTGGCAAAAGTTTTCACAGACATGCTCAAAGAGAAGCCTGAATTGTTCACAAAAAGAGGGTGATTTTTGTGAAAGCTATGTTGAGAGTTAGAATGAGTGAACACGATGCTCATTACGCTGGTGGACTGGTCGATGGTGCACGCATTCTCCAGCTCATTGGGGACGCTGCGACAGAACTTCTGATAAGGCACGATGGGGATGAAGGATTACTCAGAGCGTATGAAACTGTGGAGTTTCTCAAACCTGTCTTCGCTGGAGACTTTTTGGAAGTGTACGGTGAGATAGTAGAAGTTGGTAATACCTCTAGGAAGATGAAGTTCGAAGTTTACAAAGTGATCACGAACGCTCGAATTGCAGAACAACCTTCTGCGTGCGACGTACTCGATCCACCACAGTTGGTGGCACGTGCCAGTGCTGTTTGTGTTGTTCCTAAGGAAAGACAGAGGAGGTCCAGATGATGGATAAGTTAATCATAACGGTTGCGGTGTGTGGGGCGGAAGTGACTAGGAACGATACACCTTATATCCCAATCACCCCAGAAGAGATAGCTCAGCAGACGTATGAATCTTACCTTGCTGGCGCTTCGATCGTGCACCTGCACGTGAGGGATGAGAATGGTAATCCCACTCAAGATCCTAGAATATTCAAAAAAACTGTAAGTTTGATCAGAGAGAAATGTCCGGATATGATCATCCAAGTTTCCACGGGTGGGGCAGTTTGGATGACACCTGAGGAGAGACTGCAATCGCTCGAAGCCGATCCAGACATGGCAACTTTGACCACGGGAACCGTGAACTTCGGAAACGATGTATTTTTCAACAGTATGCCAATGATAGAGAAATTCGCATCGATCATGAAAGAAAAGGGTATCATGCCTGAGTTTGAATGTTTCGATGTGGGGCACATAAACAACGCAATGACTTTGGTGAAGAAAGGACTCGTGCAGGGCCATCTTCATTTTGATTTCGTCATGGGAGTGCCGGGTGGTATAGCGGCGAACGCGAGGAACCTCGTTACGATGGTGGATAGCATTCCTCCAGGTTCAACGTGGTCTGTGGCAGGTGTAGGTAGACACGAATTCAGCATGGCCGTGATGGCCATCGTGATGGGTGGTCACGTGAGAGTGGGATTAGAGGATAACATATACATCGAAAAGGGGGTGCTTGCAAAATCCAATGCCGAGCTCGTTGAAAAAGTGGTGAGATTGGCTAAAGAATTGGGCAGGCCGATTGCCACGGCCAAAGAGGCCAGACAAATTTTGCGTTTGGAGGAGAGAAACAGATGAAGGTACTCATATTGGACTACGGTTCTCAATACACTCAACTCATCGCTCGCGTTGTGAGAGAGTTGGGATACTACAGTCAAGTGGTGCAAGTTGATGAGGATGTGGACCTATCGGATGTGGGTGCACTGGTTTTATCCGGAGGACCGGCGAGTGTGTACGAACCGGGCGCACCAAAACTTCCCGTGTGGTTCGACAACTATCGCGGAAAGGTGCTCGGTATATGCTATGGTATGCAACTGATCGTCCACGAAATGGGGGGAAAAGTTGAGCCTGGAGAATTGGCTGAGTACGGTAGGACTGAAATCAAGATAGTGAGAGATGATCCCATCTTCGATGGTATCGATCGAGAAACCGTTGTTTGGATGAGCCATTCAGACGTGGTACAGTTCTTACCTTCGAATTTCCATGTTACTGCCCTGTCTAAGAACAACATGATAGTGGCTGCCAGCGATTCCAACAGATTCTGGTTGCTTCAGTTTCATCCAGAGGTCAGGCACACGATTTTTGGCAGACAGATGCTGGAGAATTTTTTGAGCAAGATCTGTCAGTTAAAACCGAATTGGAATTTGGAAGACTTCATAGTGAGAAAGATCGAGGAGCTGAAGAATGAACTTTCTGATAAAAGAGTGATCGCAGCCCTTTCGGGCGGTGTAGATTCCTCTGTTGCTTGTGTTTTGGTACACAAAGCGATCGGGAACAATTTGAAGTGCGTTTTCGTTGATCACGGTCTATTGAGAAAGAATGAAGAGGAAGAAGTGATGAGAGTCTTCAAAAATATGCTCGGGCTCAACGTTGTGAAGATAGATGCTCGAGAGAGGTTCCTGCAGAGGTTGAAGGGAGTGAGCGATCCGGAGAGGAAGAGAAAAATCATAGGTGAAGAGTTCATAAGAGTTTTCGAAGAAGAGGCTAGGAGCTATGATGCCACACATTTGGTGCAGGGAACCATTTATTCGGACGTGATTGAGAGCGCCAAATCTGGTAAAAAAACCGCGGCTATAAAAAGTCACCACAACGTTGGGGGACTGCCCGAGAAGATGGACTTGAAGATCGTAGAACCTCTGAGGAATCTTTTCAAGGACGAAGTCAGACTCGTCGGAGAGATGTTGGGCATCCCGCGTAACGTAATTCACAGACATCCATTTCCAGGTCCAGGTCTTGCAGTACGGGTGATCGGTGAGGTGAATGAGGAAAAGTTGAATTTGCTCAGAGAGGCAGACAGTTTGTTGATCGAAACATTGAAAGAAACAGGGTGGTATGAAAAAACTTGGCAAGCCTTCGCTGTGTTGTTGCCAGTGAGATCTGTCGGCGTGAGGGGGGATAGGAGAGCGTACGATTACGTACTCGCGATAAGATGCGTCGATAGCGTCGAAGGTATGACGGCGGATTGGTCAAGGTTGCCACACGATGTGTTAGACTTGATATCGCGCAGAATTCTCAACAGTGTCAAAGGAATCGGGAGGGTAGTGTACGACATCAGCTCAAAGCCACCCGCGACCATCGAATGGGAATAGACTGAGTCTCTATTTTGCTTCTTTTATCAAAAATTTTGGTGTTTTGAATTACGATATGCTGCTTCAGCTGAGGATGAGGGAGCTGTCAATAGATCTATTCTCCATTGGATTGCTCTCCACCATCAACAGCGCCGTTGGAAGCTTGGCAACACCTTTCTGGGGTGCCCTGAGCGACGAGGCCAAAAGTAGGAAAAGAGTTCTTCTCATCGCCATCACGATTTCCATGTTTTTCTTGCCTTTCTATGTCTTCGCCAAAACGGCGAACCATTTTTTCTTGATAGCAGCGGTGTTCACTTTCTTTTCTAGCGCCTTTGATCCTATAGCCACAGCCATTTTTGTTGAATCTTCGCGCTTGAGTAGTAATGTTGTGCTGAGCATCATGAACGCGGTGAACTCTTTTGGGATGGGCTTAGGCAGATTGGTCATATCACCTCTGTTGAACGTTTTGCCGGTTGTGTGGGTCATGCTCGTTCTTTATTTTGTTTCACTCAGCGTGCTTTATTTCATCAAAGTTGCTCCAGCTGCTCCACACTTGAGGTACGAAATACAAAGGACGAACCTTCAAAGAGTTTTTTCTGCGATCACTTCTAAAAACGTCCTCAAAAAGAAAAATCTCTGGGCGATGTACCTTGGTTCTTTTTTGAGACAGCTTGGTATAGGTGGCACATTTGCCCTGATAGCAGTTTATTTAGTAGAGGATGTGGGATTGAGCAAATCAGAAACTATCTTACTCGCAGCTTCGAATCCTTTCATGCAAATCCCATCGCATTTTCTAGCAGGCTGGCTGATCAACAAAGTGGCGAGTAAACACATAGCTTCATTCGGCATGCTCGCATCTGGCCTGGGCGCATTGCTCTTCGTTCCAGCCGATTCAAAGTTGACAGTGCTGTTGGCTTACGTGGTGTCTGGCTTTGGCTTTGGTACTTTCATCAACGGTGCCACAGATTTTGTCGCGAAAAACGTACCAGCCAACAGGAAAGCAGAATTTTTGGGATTGTTGACCTCCGTTAGATCCTTCGGCAGCCTGTTCGGCCCGCTCATCGCTGGATGGTTGGCGAGTGTTTCTTTTAAATTGGTTTTCATTCTTATGGGAGCCATCATGATAGCAGGCGCATTGATAACAGCGATCTATTGTCAGCGCTGATCTGGCCTCTCTTGTAATCTGAACATGTCCGTTCTTTCAGCGTTGGCGAGCAGAGATTTCCTCCTATGCACGGCATTCAAAGCCATCCTCTTGAGGATTGCGGGCAGATCACTCTTTGTGAGCACCTCTTGACCCAAGATGCGTTCAAGTTCAGACGAGAGCTTGTAACCATTTTCATTTTCAGGTTCAAAATAAATTCGGTCTGAAAGGTCCTTTGTGATCTGAGGGTTCACCTTGTTCAAGAGCTTGATGGCAAATTCAATAAAAACATCTCCTGTTTCCTCTGGTCTTTTCACGGCGGAGAGTCTCTCTCGATAGGCACTCTCAAGTTCTTTTTCAAACTTCACAAAAGATAGCACCTTCTCACCTTTCTTCATGACTTTCACCTCCTCAAGAGGGATCATGCAAAAAGTACATCAATCCCATAACGAGCAAAGCCGCTGTCTCAAATCTGAATATCGTTTCCCCGAGACTGAACAGAGCATACCTTGAACGCAAAAATTCTAACTCCTGCTCTGTAAAATCTCCCTCCGGACCAACGATGATGTTGTTGAATCGAACCGCTTGCTCGATCGTCAGTTTTTCTCCAGATTGGTGGAGCACGAACGTTCTTTCTTCAACAGGCAACTTGAAATCGTCAAAAACCTTAACGTCTGGAAACGAACATCTACCACACTGTTTAGCTGCGTTGCGAATTATAAGTTCGATTTTCTCGATTTTATCAACGTAAGATCTACTCCTATTCGATGTGTAGATTACAAGCCTAGCTACACCCAATTCTACGGCTTTCTCCAAAAGCCATCTGAGTCTCTCCCAGTGCTGTGAAGCGATACACAATGTCATCGGAAGTATCTTGTCTCTCTTTTCTTTAGACTCCAAGATCTGTGCGATGGATTCATTTTTGCTTATCTTTGAGATTCGACAGCGGAACAATTTACCCGTTCCATCGGTGGTGAATATCTCTTCTCCTTCTTTCAATCTCACCACTTTCAAATGTTGTGTCTCGTGTTTGTCGAGTATGAACTTGTCCGATTCCACCCTCCCATAGAACAGATGTGGCAATCAGGGGATCACCTCACAACCGAGATATGGTTGTAAAGCTTTGGGCACGTCGATTCTCCCATCCTTTCTTTGGTAATTTTCCATGATCGCAACCAGTGTCCTTCCTATCGCAACACCTGAACCATTCAACGTGTGAACGAATTCGAGTTTTCCATCTCTCCTTCTGTAGCGGATGTTTCCGCGTCTTGCTTGAAAATCAGCGTCGTTGCTACAAGAAGAGATCTCTTTGTAGGAATTGTAAGATGGTAACCAAACTTCTATGTCGTAAGTTTTCGCCGCACCGAACCCCATGTCACCAGTGCAGAGCAACACCACCCTGTAAGGTAATTCTAGTCTCCTCAAGACTTCTTCCGCATGCTGAACGAGCGTCTCGAGATCTTGGTAAGAACGTTCAGGAGTTGTCACCCACACCAGCTCCACTTTGTCAAACTGGTGTTGTCTTATCATGCCACGAACGTCTTTACCATAGCTACCGGCTTCTCTTCTATAGCACGGTGTGTATGCGGTGTAGAGCAAAGGTAATTGCCTTTCTTCCAAGATTTCATCGGCCCTGAGTGCCACCAGAGGGACCTCAGCTGTGGGTATGAGGAAAAGATCATCAGAATCTATCCTGTAGGCTTCTTCTTCGAATTTCGGCAGTTGACCTGTTATCGTCATTGTGCTGCGTTTTACCAGGTGGGGTACCCAAACTTCGGTGTAACCGTGTTCTTTTGTGTGAAGATCTAACATGAAGTTGATCAGTGCGCGCTCAAGCCTGGCGAGAGCAGAATACATGATCGTAAAGCGTGATCCAGAGAGCTTCGCCGCTCTGTCGAAATCCATCAAACCGAGTTCTGGTCCGAGATCCCAGTGAGCTTTGGGTGAGAAATCGAACTTCCTTGGTTCGCCCCACCTTCTCACTTCAACGTTGTGGGTTTCATCTGGCCCAACGGGTACACTCTCATGTGGAATGTTGGGTACGTACAGCATGAGCCTGTTGAGCTTTTCTCTAATTTCGTCGAGTTCTTTTTCCACAGACTCTATGCGCTCGTTGATCTTTCTTCCTTCCTCGGCCAATTGTGTCGCCTCTTGTTCATCGCCTCGTGCTTTCACCTGTGCAACACGTTTTGAAATGTTGTTACGTTGCGCTCTGAGTTGGTTCACCTCGTTGGTCAACTGCCTGACTTTCGTATCGAGCGAGATGATTTCTTCCACGATGGAGGTATCATAATTTCTATTTCTCAGAGCACTTTTTAAACTTTCTGGATTTTCCCTAAACAAACGTATATCCAGCAATTTCACTCACTCCTTCACAACGATCTCTACCTTCGCGTTCGTAGCGTTCATCTCGTCTGTGGCCGTCTTTATCTCGACGGTGTCAGCCCACATCTTCAGATTTTTTTCACGATCCACGAGTACGACGGAACCAGTCAACCTGATCAAACCCGCCTTTTTGTCGTAGAACAGACTCTTCGCAGAAGCTTCGATGTTTCCCTTGACTATTTGAACCTGCGTGTCTGTTTGAAAAATGTTTTTGTCCAAGTCAAAAATCAACTTTTCCGTGTTCAGTTGTACAATGTCCGAACTTCCTTCATCTTTTATCTTCGCCTCAACCTTTCCTGAAAGTGTACCACTTTTGGTTCTCAGATCGTATTTCAAGTTTGTAGCGGTGGCTTCACCACCATCGAACTCAATGAAGGTCGAGGTTGCGTCGATCAACCTCCATTCGTTTTGGAGTTTCGACACAACCATAGATTGGCAGGAAAGTTTCAGTTTGTCTTCATCAACTTGAACTTTCACGTTTCCCTCGTAATGGGCTCTGTCTCTTTCTGGTTTAACGTAGTTTGAAACGATGTGCACAGTCTTTCCAAAGGAAAGGCTCAAGGAAAGCAGAAGCAAAAAGCTCAGAAGGATCTTCTTCATCCATTTTCACCGTCCCATCATGAAGATCAGTGCTAGCAGGCCAATGGCCACGCCAGCGCCTCCGATGATGTAAGCCATGTTCAGATTGGATTCGAGGGTTTTGTTTTTACTCTCAAGTTCTTCAATCTTTTTCTGAAACCTGGAAAGATCGAGCGATGCCAAATTTTTCTCCAAATTCCTCAAATTTTCTTCAATCTTTGAAGCTCTTTGAGCCAGTTCGTTCAACTGACCCTTGAGTTCTTGAACTTGCTGCTTGGAAGCGAAGCCTTCCAACGTTGCGAGACGTGCTTGAACTTCTTGAAGCTGTTGTTTGAGTTTGTTCACCTCTTCCGCTCTGTCCGTCAATTCTTTTTTCTGTAAAGCAAGCTCGTTCTGCATACTTTTCAATGTGAAATTGATCTTACCTTCAGAGGCAGATATCTTTTGATCTATCAAGTTTGTGAAGGCGTTGAGTTCATTCTTTGTCGATCCCTTAAAACTCGCTAGATCGCTGGAAGTTTGATCCAATTTTTTTGCCAGTGTGTCTAGCGAGATTTTTAAAGCAGAAAGTTGCTGTGAAAGGTTCGCGATCTGGTTCTTTATGTTCGTTTGTTCGCTTGAAAGTGTTTCCAAACTGCTCTGCTGCGATTGAACTTGCTTGAACAAATCCGAGCTCAGTTTTTCGACCGCATCAACCCTCGCTGACAAAGCGTCGATTTTACCCAATTGAGTTTCTTGGGCTTTTATATAGTCTAAGAGCTGTTTCTGCAGTTGAGAGAATAGTTCTTGCGAAAGCTTACCGATTTGATTTTGAAGGCTCACCGTTGCGTTCTCGATTTCTCTCAACCTTTGATCGTAAGTTTTATAGGCTGCCTCGAGGCCTGCTGTTTTCGCAAAAATTTCTTTTTGAGCATCACCGAGTGCCGATAGCCTCTTCGACAGTTCGTCCAGCTGAAAATTCTTGATCGTTCTGTATATGTACTGTGCGATGTCGAATCTGGTGGTCAACAGTCCTCCTCTGAAGTTACCGTTTTCGTCCAGTTCCATGATTTTGTTTTCGATCACAAAGGACACAGGAATGTAGATATCCAAGACAGGTGAAACATCCTTTATGCTCACCTGAGCGATGAGTAAACAGTTCATCATCAATAATGTGAGCACAAACGAGGCTTTCTTCACGTCAATCACCTCCTATTCTGATGTAAACGACCTTCGATGGCTCGGCCATCGTTTCTCTTTCCCACCCAACGGTGCCTACTTTCCGAACGCCAGGTTTCACTGGATAGAATAACACAGGAGAAAGGCCCACAAATTCGTTGTCCACTTGGCATTCAACCACGGCGTCACTGAAGATGCACAAATAAGCGATCCCTTCTGGAGAAAAGGTGTACAACTTGCCAGCCAAAAATTCTATCGTCCTTTCCCTTTCACCAATTCTGATCGTGTGAAAGCCCTCGGGTAAGTAAATCAACGCTGGGGGTCTCTGTGTGACGCCTTCCACAGTGTAGATGGTCTTTCTATCTCCCAAAAGCAAGATGGTTGCAACGTTGAAGTCGACGTCGATTTTTTCATCCTTTGAAAGATCTATGAGTCCCATCCATCGTTTTTCACCCAATCTTGCCTCGACCAGATGTACGCCTTGGGAAAGTTTCACACTCGTCGGACCGCGCCCCACACTTTTTCCATCGACGAAGATCATGGCCTCTGCTGGAGCGATCACGTTGAGTCTATTTAACTTCGGTTCGAGCGGAACATAAACATAGTTCATTCCTTGTTTAAGCTCGACCTTCATGATCTTTTCTTCGTAACCTGCTGCTTTGACTGTGATGATTTTCTCACCAAGTGAGAGATTATCAAAACTGGCAGGTTGTCTTTTACTTTCTCCATCCAGTGACACTATCGCGTGGGGTGGACTCGCCTGAACGAGCAGCCTTGCACTGGGCGTGAGGGAAAATTCGAGATATTGTTCTTCGTCCAAGGAGATTTGAACTTTTTCGACACTGGTGAAAAAGTCATTCGCTTCAAGCTTGAAACTGTACTCACCGGCGGGTAATTCCACGCTCAGCGGAGTTTCACCCAGGTAACTTCCATTTGCCCATACTCTCGATGGAGGGTTCGAATTGATGTGCACTGTTGGTGTTTTGGCGAGCACAATTTGTAGTTTTTTCTTCTCATGAGGTTGCAGTGCCACGGACCTTTTCACTCTGCAGAAACCTTCTTTTTGTAACACGATTTCGTAGTCTTTAGGTTCCAACTGCAACTCGATCGGTGTTGAACCTACCTGTTTGCCATCGATCCACACAGTAGCACCGGAAGGTTCAGTGAAGATCTGGAGGTTCGATGCGGCGATGAGGTTTATGAAGTGGCTTTTTTCTGAATCTTGCAGAAGTATCGATTTGCTGATGTAACCAGGCTTGACGAAAGTTAGGGTTGCTGGTAAACTCACATCAATCTCAGCCACACCGTTCCTGTCGGTGACGGCAAGTAAGATCGAGCCGAGTCTCACCTCGACGTTCGGCACGTTCGTAACGATGGTGATGGCTAAACAGATCTGAGCGCCCAAAAGTAATGGGATCAAGAACTTCTGCACTTTTCCATCTCTTCCTTGAGTTGATTGAGGAGTTTGAGCAGTTCAGAGGCTCTGTGTTCTCCCATTTTTTGTAACACTTTTCCGACGAACTCCACCCTTCTCTCGATAACACTCTCAATGATCTTTTTCCCTTCGTTCGTAACGAAAATCATGTAGATCCTTTTGTCCACACCGCGTTTTCTTTCAACGTAACCGGCAGACTCGAGTCGTTTTACAATACCGCTCAGAGTACTCTTGGCGATACCCAAAGCTTGGCTCAGATCGACCATTTTCATCGGTCCTCTGAAATAAAGCCTCTGAAGCAGATCGAACTGTGCTGCAGTGATGGGATAGTCTCTCAAAACGAGTCTGCCTTCCACCTTGATGGTGAAGCAAATCTCTCTCAACAGCTTCTCAACATCTCTCTTCAAGATTTTTCCCTCCCCCTCAAATTGACAGCCACAGTTATCTCACCCTTCGAATCTTTGAACAATTCCAACGCTTCGCTGATTTTACCTCTGTAGAGTTGTTGAAACATCTTAGTCATCTCTCTACCAACGAATATCTCACAATCTCCGAAGATTTCCAACATATCCTTGAAAGTTGCTTGTAGCCTACCGGCCGATTCGAAGAAGATCAAGACCATTTTTTTCCCCTTCAGCTCTCTGAAAAGCTTTCTCCTCTTCTTACCACGTGGCAAAAATCCAACGAAAAGAAGCCGAGAAGTGTCGAAGCCACACAAAGACATGGCACACGTGAGTGCGCTCGGTCCAGGCATAATGTCGAGCTCTATACCTTTCCTCCAACATGCATCTACAAGGTGTCCTCCAGGATCTGCCACCGATGGCATGCCAGAATCGGTCACCAAGCATACCTTTTTCCCTTCGTTGAGAAGGTTCAGGATCATAGGTATGCTCTTAGTTTGGTTGTGCACACCGTAAGAGATGAGTTGTTTTCCTTCTATTCTATAGAACTTGAGCAGCTTCGAAGTCCTTCTGGTATCTTCTGCAAGCACAACATCCGCTTCACGTAAAGCTTTGATCGCTCTTATACTCATATCGAGCATGTTACCTATCGGCGTGCCAACGATCGTCAATTTGCCGGGCAAACGAACTGTCCCTCCCTTTTGTAAACCTGGTCCAGCAGTGCTTGGTTGAGTTTGAAATGCTCGACTGGTCCAAATACTTTAGAGAACGACTCGATCAAACTTTCCACAAGCTTTTCAAATGACACATCAGATATCTCTTGAAGACCGGTGAATTTATCTTTTAAATCTTCTGGTTTCAAATTCAAGCATCGTGCGTATTCCTCAAAGTGAGATCTCAACAGTATCGAACCGTGTTCGAGTATGAAATCCTTGGTCCTCATCTGAGCACTTCCTACAATTTTTTTACCATTCAGAGAAAGTTCGTACGTGGAGGTAACTTCGAAACATGCGGGGCTTTCCGCGAGGATCTTCTTTCTTGATTCTATCGATACTGAAAAATCGAGGTTTTTCAGAGCCTCAGCGATCCTCTCACTGACCATCAAATGAAATTGTTGCAAACTCTTCTTCATGAACTCGTGTGGAGCGGGAACTACGACGGTGTAAGTCAATTCATCCCAATGCAACACTGCTCTACCACCTGTTGGTCTCATCACGCATTCGATGCCAGCTTGTTCCATATAATTCAAATTCAAGCTCACCCGTCTTTGATGTCTCCCAAGCGAAAGAGTTGGTCTTGCCCAAGTGTAGAGTCTGAGCAAAGGTTCTTTCACGTTCTCAGCGAGTACCACATCCAATGCCATGTTAGTCTTCCCAGGAAAATTCCACGTTTTCAGCAACAACATACTCTCTCTCCTCAAAGTGGTCGCTTGATGATCTTTCTCGTTTCTCTTGGGTAGATCGGATCCGTTGGCAACAACTTCCTAAATTTTAAAAGCACCCTGTTTTCACCCATGAATAACTTGTACTCAATTTTCTCTTCGAGCTGGACATTCAAAACTTTCAAAGCGTTCCTCGATTCTTTCATCTCTTCCATCCAATTTGGACCTTTGTACAACAGCAGGATTCCTTCCACCTTGCAAAAGGGAACACAGAGCTCCAGAAGGACCCTCAAGGGTGCCACAGCCCTCGCAGTAACGTAGTCAAAAGCTTCTCTAAAAGTTTCTCCAAGAGATTCAACTCTTGAACAGACCACTTCAACATTTTTCAGATTCAACTTCTCGACGGTTTTCTCCAACCAAATCGTCTTTTTTCTCGAAGAATCCACCAAAACACTTTTCACAGGATAGACTATGGAAAGTATCAAACCGGGAATTCCTCCACCGGTGCCTACATCTAGCAAGTTTCCCTGGAGCATCTTCGTTGGTAACAAGACATCTGCAACGTGTTTGTGAACGGCCTCTTCGAACTCTTCAATACCCGACAAATTCATCGGTGCTTCAAGCAGTAGTGACAGATATTCAACGATCAATTTCGCTCTTTCTTCACTCAGTGAGATGCCGTAGCTTGTCAATATCGACTTCATCTTATCGTACAAAAAACTCGACTTTTCCTTTTCCCATGTCATAACTTTCACCGAGTGCCAGAACGAGGGCCAACTCTAATGGAAGTCCAGCTTTCACGATCCTCTCACACACACTTTTCACATCGTATTTCACTCTCACAAATTGGTGATCTATCACGCCTCTTTCCACGTTCAATAGAAGATAACACGATTTGTTATCACCATCTTTCGGTCGACCCACACTACCACAGTTGAAGAAAAGCTTTCCAAAACAATACTTCGCCATCGGTAAGTGTGTGTGCCCACTCACAACGACATCTTCTTCGAAACTTTTCGCCAATTCTTCAAACCTTTTTGAAGGTGTGTTTGGTGTGACATACTCGTACAGTTCATCTAGTGGGCTGGCATGCACTAGAAGGATCCTTACACCTTCAATCTCTATACTCAATCTTTTTGGAAGCCCCCTGAGGAAGTGTTTTGTTTCAACCTTTGTGTTTTCTATCGTCCAGTTGAGTGAGATATCTCCAACTTCAGATTCCCTACCGGGTTTGTATTCGCAACCGCAACTTGACTTCTCATGACCAACGGCATCATCGTAGTTCCCCGCAACGCAGGGATATCTCGAAATGACCTTCACGACTTCATCTGGGTCTGGTCCGTATCCGACGATGTCTCCAAGACAATAAATCGCATCGACTTTCCTTTCACTGGCATCTTTCAAAACAGCTTCCAACGCCGACAAATTGGCGTGCACATCGCCGATGAAAGCGATCCTCATTCCTCTTGAACCTCCTTAAGATTATTCTACTGGCTTTTTTTAAAAGAGGCTGATTTGTTCCTTCTCAGGTAAGCCTTCTAGCTCAACGTACCTTTTGAAGACGTCTAGGTGGGCTTTGTTGAGTTTAGTTCGCTTCAAGATATCTTCGAGACTACTGAAAGGTTTTTCTTTCCTTGCACGAATTATGGACTCCGCGACGTTGTCTCCCAAATTCGGAAGTTTGTTGAACGGTATGCGCAGCTTATTGTTTTCAATGAGGAACAGTCGAGCGTGGGATTTGTTTATGTTGGGTGGCAAGAAGGAAAAACCACGTGCGAACATTTCAAGCATCACTTCGAGTGTGGTCTCTGCGGCTTTATCGCGGACATCTTTTTCGCTGACGGTGGAGAGTTCCACCAACCTCTTTCTGATCAGTTCTGGCCCATGCAAAGCTGCATCTATGTCGAACTCTTCACCTTTCAACGTGAAAAATGCGGCGTAGAAGGCCAGTGGATAGTGAACTTTGAAGTAGGCGATCCTGAAAGCCATACTCACGTATGCTGCCGCGTGAGCTTTTGGAAAGAGATACTTTATACGCTTGCACGATTCGATGTACCACTCAGGTACGTTCAGTTCACGCATGAGCTTTTCGTCTTCTTCACTCAATCCCTTACCTTTCCTGACGTTTTCCATGATTTTGAAAGCCTTAGAGGCATTCATTCCCATCTTTATCAAATAGTTCATGATGTCATCTCTACAAGCTATGACATCGGAGAGGGTTGCTTTTCCTTGTTCTATCCAATCTCTCGCATTGTTGAGCCAAACGTCCGTACCGTGTGACAAACCGGATATTCTCACCAAATCGGCGAAGGTCTTCGGGCGCGTTTCTGTGAGCATGCCTCTAACGAACTGAGTACCGAATTCCGGTATCCCTAGAGTACCAACATCTGTGCGGTTATCCAAATCCTGCGGGGTTATACCGAGTGGTTCGAGGCTCGAAAAGATCTTGAGCGTTTTTCCATCGTTCATTGGTATGGTCATCGGATCTACACCGGTCAGATCTTTTAGAATTTTCACGAACGTGGGATCATCGTGTCCAAGTGCATCTATCTTTACAAGATCGTCATGTATGGATTCGTAGTCGAAGTGTGTCGTGAACACTTTCGCTTCTTTCGTGTTCGCTGGGTACTGAATAGGTGTGAAATCGTAAACTTCAAACTCTTTGGGTATGATCATGAGACCTCCAGGGTGTTGACCTGTGGTCCTCTTCACACCGGTGATCGCCGCGGCGAGTCGTTCCGCTTCCGCTTTTCTCACCTTTCTTCCAAGTTTCTCCTCGTAAGCTTTCACAAATCCATAAGCCGTTCTCGAAGCTATGGTGTTGATCGTACCGGCCCTATAGACGTAGTTCTTGCCGAAGAGTTCTTCCACGAACTTGTGTGCTTCATCTTGATAATCTCCAGAGAAATTGAGATCTATATCGGGTGCCTTGTCACCTTCAAACCCCATGAAAGTTTCGAACGGTATATCCTGTCCATTGCGATCAAGCATAGAGCCACATCTTGGACAATTCTTCTCAGGTAGATCGAAACCTGAACCGTAATGACCAGAATCGTCGAACTCGATGTAACGGCATTGCTTGCAGTAATGGTGTGGTGGGAGTGGATTCACCTCAGTTATTCCCAGCAGGTATGCAACGAGTGAGGAACCTACAGAGCCACGCGATCCCACCACGTAGCCATCCGAAAGGGATTTGTCAACCATCCTCTTGGCGATCAGGTAGAGAACGGCGTAACCGTGATTTATTATCGCGTTGAGTTCTTTCTCGAGCCTCTTTTGAACCGCTTCTGGTAAAGGATCTCCATAGATTTCCTTGGCTCTCTGCAAAGTCATTTGTTTGATCTGTTCTTCGGCACCTTCTATCTTTGGTGTGCGAAGTTTTCTTTCGAGAGGCACGATAGCCTCAACGCTGTCGGCGATTTGGACCGGATTCTTCACTACCACATCGTACGCTTTGCGCTCATCTTCGAGTATCTCCATCGCTGATCGGATCATTTCTTCAGTCGTCCTCAGATAAGCTCTCGGTTGTTCTTGGATCGTATCATTCTGAGGAGCCATGAGGACCTTCCTTACTTTCTCATCTTCTGGGTCCAAGAAGTGTACATCACCCGTCATCACCACGGGTATCTTCAATTTATCTCCTATTTCATAGAGTTTTCTGTAGATCTGCTTCAACCTCTCACGAGTTAATGCAAGTTCACCGTTTGTGCTGAGAAGGTCCAAAGGCATAATCTCGATGAAATCATAGAACGATGCAGTTTCCTCTATCTCTTCATCACTGGCTCCAGCCAAGATTTCTTGCACCAGTTCACCAGCGATGCAAGCACTGCCCACAAGCAACCCGGCTCGCATAGTTTGGAGCTCACTTTTTGGTATCCTCGGTACACTGTAAAAATACTTCACATGTGCGTTCGAAACGAGCTTGTAGAGGTTCTTGAGCCCTTCCTTATTTTGAACGAGGATGGTCGCGTGGAACGGTTTTGATTGCGTAACGAGAGACTCTTTGTGGACGGACTCGATTTGTTTGAAGCTTTTTATGCCTCTTTCCTCAAGGATTTTCAAAAGTTCCAAGAAAACTCTCGCGGTGACCTTCGCGTCATCCAACGCTCTGTGGTGTTTGAAAGAACCTATTTTGAAGTGTGAAACGAGTTTTTCTAAATTATAGCTAGACAGTTTCACCAACCTTTTTGCCAACGCCAGCGTGTCTATGACAGGGAGATTCCATTCAACACCACAGATCCTTTTTGCATGATATCTGAGGAATCTGTAATCGAAGTTGGCATTGTGAGCCACAAGAACGCTACCTTCACAGAACTTCAAAAATTTTGGTAACACTTCCTCTAAAGGAGGTTGATCTTGGAGCATCTCATCAGTGATACTCGTGAACTGAACTGTGAAAGAATCGAGTTTTTCCTTGGGTCTAACCAAGGTGTGAAATTCATCAGATATCTCTCCGTTCTCGATCCTGACCGCACCGATCTCTATGATCTCGTTGAACATAGGATGCAAGCCCGTCGTTTCAAGATCCACAACGATGTAACTGTTCGTCTTTATATCCACGTCATCGCCACTCAGAATCACTGGCTCCATATCGTTAACCAAATAGGCTTCCATACCAAAAATAGGCTTGATGCCGTGACTCTTGCAAACCTCAAAGAACTGCGGTATAGCTTGCACCACGCCATGATCTGTGAGTGCAATAGCCTTCCATCCCCACTTTGCAGCCGTTTTCACGTAATCTTCTATATCTAGAACGCTGTCTAGATCGCTGAATTTGCTGTGTGCGTGTAATTCAACACGCTTTTCGCTGAATGTGTCCAATCTTTCGTGATTATCGGTCTTTTCAAAATCTTCAACATAGAGGATTGGTTCCCCGCTCTCATCGAATTTCAATGTCCCAGAGAACACAACGTGGTCTTTCTCTCGAATCGAGTTCAGCACTTTATCAACATTGCTGTTTGTGACAATGCATGCGAGTGAATCCACTTTGTCTGTTATATAAACCATCAGTGTTCTTTTCTTTCCCTCTCTCAGGTCCAGCTTGAAGACACTACCTTCCACTTTTACCTTTCCAGATTCGGTCGGCAACTTTGAAGGAGTGAAAAACTTCGATTCTCTTTTCTTTTTTTTCGGTTTTTCCTCAACCACGAACACAGGTTCTTCTATTTGTAGGTTCGGTTGTGCCACCTCTATCTCTATGGGTCGCTTCGAACCTGTCAGGCTTTCTATCTTTTTACTGACATCGGTGAGCTTACCGTTGAGCCTTTCTTTCGCGAAATCTCCACTCACTCTCAACACTACTTTGTCTGGTAGTAGAACGACATCTTGAACGTAGGGAAAACTTCCGTTGAGTTCTTTCCTGATTTTTTCGAGTTCAATTCCAGTTTCCAAGAACTGCAGCACAACATACACACCCAACTCTTGAGAGAGTTTCTCACGCAAGATCTGCTCAGAAGGAAGATTCTTCTTATCTATTTTTAAAATCAATGTGTTTGTGATGGCATCGTAAATCACTTGAAGGATCTTACAAGATTCTTTCAAATTGATCCCCATCGATCTCGCGATCTGTTTCAGATCCATTCCAAGTTCTTCAATGAACAACCTCTTCATCGGACGAACCTCCGTTCGAAATTCCCACAATGCGCATGACATATGGCTATAGCCAGGGCATCGGCAGCATCGTCCGGCTTGGGCTTTTTTTTGAGCTCAAGCAACAATGCGACCCACTTTTGAATATCGGCTTTGGTTGCCCTTCCGTTACCGGTCACCGCTTTCTTAACCATATGTGGCGTGTACTCAAAGATGGGAAGATCGTACTCCACCACCGCCAGTAACGCCACACCACGTGCTTCTCCGACTGCGATGGCGGTGGTAACGTTTTTGTAAAAGAACAATCTCTCTATAGCCACCTCGTTCGGCGTATAGTTTCGAATGATATTTCTGATCTGATCGTAAAGGCTTTTCAATCTGACCTGGATTGGTTTATCTTTCTCTGTGAAGATGGCTCCATGAACGATGTGTCGAAGTGTATTTCCGGAGACTTCAATGACCCCGTAGCCAAGCGTCCCGAAACCCGGATCGAGTCCCAGTATTTTCAAAGGTGACACCCCAATCGGCAGGCAAAAGAAATTATATCTACACGGGGGCGGTTGTGCTTTGCCCAGATTTTAAAAATTGGAACATGATTCCAACAGCTTTCTCATTTTTCTTCTTCGCCTATCCTCAGTATCGCGAGGAACGCTTCCTGAGGGATATTCACCTGACCAATTTCTCTGAGCTTTTTCTTACCTTCCTTCTGCTTCTCTAAAAGCTTCATCTTTCTCGTAACATCTCCACCGTAGCACTTGGCGAGAACATCTTTTCTGAAGGCTTTGATGTCCGCTCTCGCGATGATGCGTCCCTCAGCCTTTGCTTGTATCGGTATTTCGAACTGGTGTCTCGGAATGAGTTCTGAAAGTTTTTCTACCAATTTTTTTGCAACCGTATAGGCTTTGCTCTTGTGGACCAATGTAGAAAGAGCATCCACAGGTTCCCTGTTCACCAAAACGGTGATCTTAACGATTTGAGATTCTTCAAAACCAAGCATCTCATAATCCATGGAGGCATAGCCTCTACTCATGGCTTTCAATTTATCAAAAAAGTCCGTGATGATCTCCGCCAAAGGTGCTTTGAAATACAATATGACCCTGTTTTTACCAGAATTTTCAGTGTGTTGTAGCGTAGCTCTCCTTTCGTTTTGTAAGTGTGTCATGATGCTTCCCATGTAATCTGTTGGTGTGATGATCGAAAGTCTCACGTATGGTTCGTAAACTTTTTCAATGAGATCTTCATCCGGGAACTTTGCCGGATCGTTGACGACGATCGTTTGACCATTTCGAAGTAGTACCTTATATTCAACGTTCGGTGCCGTCATGATCACACTCATCTCGTATTCCCTTTCGAGCCTTTCTCTGACAACGTCCATGTGAAGTAAGCCCAGAAAACCACATCTGAATCCAAAGCCGAGCGCTGGTGACGTGGTTGGTTCAAAAGTGAGGGCCCAATCGTTCAGTTTGAGCTTTTCAAGTGATTTTTTCAATTCTTCGTAGTATTCCGGCAGGCCTGGAAAAATGCTCGCGTAAACCATGGGTTTGACTTCACGATACCCAGGTAAAGGTTCAGCTGCAGGGTTTGAAGCATTCGTTATCGTATCTCCAACCTTGGCTTGCGAAACTTCTTTGATACCGGCGATCACATAACCAACCTCTCCAGGTCCCAACTTGTCTGTAGGAACCATGTCGGGGATGAACACACCTACCTCTTCGACTTCGTAGACCTGATTCGTCGACATGACCAAAATTTGATCTTTCTTCTTCATCGTGCCGTCGAAGATTCGAACGTAAACGATCACACCTCTGTATTTATCGTATTTAGCGTCGAATATCAAAGCTCTCAAGGGTTTATCTGGATCGCCTTTCGGAGGTCTCACCCGCTCTATGATCGCTCTCAAGACATCCTCGACGCCTTCACCGGTTTTTGCGCTCATCTTGAGTATTTCCTGCTTCGAAACGCCCAGTAGATCTATCAACTGTTGCGAACTTTCTTCGATGTTCGCGTTGGGGAGATCTATCTTGTTCAGTACTGGTATTATGTCGAGATCGTTCTCCACGGCGAGGTAACTGTGTGCCACCGTTTGTGCTTCTATACCTTGTGAAGCATCAACGATGAGTACGGCACCTTCACATGCGGCCATGCTTCTGCTCACTTCATAGGAGAAATCGACGTGCCCCGGTGTGTCGATGATGTTTATCTCGTAATCTTCACCATTGTAATTGTAGATCACTTTCACCGGTTGAGCCTTTATTGTGATACCACGCTCTCTTTCGATATCCATCTGATCGAGGAACTGTTCGTGCATCTTTCGGGGATCCACCGTTTTGGTGATCTCCAGTATCCTATCGACAAAGGTTGTCTTACCATGATCTATGTGTGCGATGGTACAAATGTTCCTTATGAATTTGGTGTCCTTCAAACCTATCTACCTCCATTTAAAACCCAGTCGATCGGCATCGCTTCCACTCTACCACAAAAACCTTCAACTGTCTCAGCACAAAAGAGTGCATCACAGATCGCTTCGTAAACACTTTCCACAGCTGCTCTGAAAAGTTCATCGAAGAGTTCTCTACTATCATCGATGCGACCGACTGTCGTCGAGAAGGCTATGCACACATCGCCACTTCCATGATGGCCCGCAGAACCGAGCATACCCAATGCCAGAAAAGAATGTCTCGCGACACGTTTGAGCTGTCTGGAATCCAGAGGGACGTCAGTTGCCAGAATTATTATGATAGAACCTTCCTCTTTTCTCGTCACACCCGATTTGACGTACTCAAAAGCCCTTTTTCCTAAAATTGTAAGATCTTCGAAGGCGCCAAAGTTCGCTAGCACCAGTGCCCCAAGAACATTACCGCTTTTGAGTTTCCTCGAGGCGCTACCTATCCCACCTTTGAAACCGAAACAAACCATCCCGGTCCCAGCACCGACCGAGCCCAATTCGAATTTGTCGTTCGCCTTCTCATAAGCCTCGATCACGTGGAACGATTTCACCGCGTTGTAGAGTATGTCATTCAAAAAACCATCATTGCACTCACCTATCACTGGATTCAACGTTCTGAATTTCTTTTTTCTGGCTGCCAATTCTACGATACCTTGGAACGCGTATCCAACGCTGAGCGTGTTGGTGAGCACGATGGGGGTTTCTATCTGTCCAAGCTCGTTTATTTGCATCAGGCCGATCGATTTTCCAAAACCATTGAGAACGGCACAAGCTGCACTCAAAGGTTTTTCAAAAATATCTTCACTGGGTGACACCACGGTCACACCCGTGCGGACGATGGTCGGTTCATCGAAAACGAGTGTTACATGTCCAACGCGCACACCAGGAACATCACTCAGGAGGTTTTTTTCTCCCGGTGACAGCCTACCGAAAGACAAACCAACTTCCCTGAAACGCGTTCGCAAGATCGTTCATCCTCCTGCGTGATATTATAAATTTGCTTGGGAGGTAAAGGTATGGAACGATTCGTCTTTGAGTCGCCTTTTGGACCCATTTGCGTGCATGTGCAGAGCGGACAAGTTCTTCAGATAGATCTTGGAAAGAAGTGTGAGGTGAGCACTCAACCAGAACCTGAAATAGTGCGACAGCTTGAGGAATATTTCTCAAGGAAGAGAACTCAACTCGATTTTCCTGTGAGAGTCGTCGGGACCGAATTTCAGTTGCGTGTTTGGCATGCTTTGAGGGACATACCATACGGTTCTACCTTGAGCTACGGTGAACTTGCGAAGCGATTGCATACCTCGGCGAGAGCGGTTGGCCAAGCGTTGAAGAAAAATCCGTTGGCCATATATTTCCCGTGCCACAGGGTGGTCGCGAAAGGTTCACTCGGAGGATTCAGTTCGGGGCTTGAGTGGAAGCAGCGTCTGCTTGCCCTCGAGCGTGGTGAAAGATGCGCCCAAAGTTGATAGGTTTTTTGTGTGGTTTTCTCGTCACCATAGTTCTGCTTTCTTTCCTCTATATTGAAATCACAAAAGATCTTCCCACACCGGAGTCACTGTTACCCACCGGGCTCATCTTGTTGTATTCCGATGGAACTACCATGTCTTTGCCAAGGTCCTTCTGGGTCAAACTCGAAGATGTCCCACCTTACTTCTTGAACGCACTACTCGCTTCTGAAGATAAACGGTTCTATCTACATCCCGGTGTCGATCCAATCGGGATCGCGAGGGCCATCGTGAGGAACATCAGCACGATGTCGATCAACGAAGGTGGTAGCACGATCACTCAGCAGCTCGCGCGCACCTTGTATCTGACACCCAAGGTGACGTGGGAAAGAAAAATAAAAGAGATGTTCATTGCACTCTGGCTCGAAAGACACAGAACAAAAGAGGAGATCCTCCAGATGTACATCAACTCCGTCTACATGGGAAATGGACTTTATGGATTTGCCAGCGCTTCGAAATACTATTTCGGTAAAGATCTCAGCGAACTCAGCCTCAGCGAAGCAGTTTTGTTGATCGGTGTGGTGAGATCTCCTGAAAATTTCAATCCACTCAAAAATTGGCAGGTCTCAAAAAAGAAGGCTATAACCGTTCTCAGGGCGATGCTGAGAGAAGGTTATCTGGATAGAGAAGTTTATCAACAGAATTTTGAACAACTCGAACGGCTCAACTACACACGTAGTTTCAAGGTCGATTTCGATGAGGAAGTTTTCTGGCGAGTCGTCAGGGAATTGAAACAACTCGGCTACGGTTTGGACGAATTGAGGCAAGGTTATAAGATTTACACCACTTTGGACAGAAAACTTTCTCAAGCTGCGATGAGTTTACCGCGCAACACAGTGGCCGAAGCGATCGACCCTACCAGTGGAGCCATTTTGCTCTACAAGGGAGTGGGGTTGACTTACCCAGAAGGTAGTAGATTGCTTGGTTCGGCGATAAAGCCTCTTTACTATTATCTTGCGATCTTGGAAGGTTGGTCGATCGACAGTGAGCTAGTTGATCTACCACTGAAGATCGGTGACTGGACCCCAGAAAATTTCGATAAGCGTTATCGTGGAGTCGTCACTATGAGGCAAGCACTGATCGACTCCCTCAACATACCCTCAGTGAACTTGTTCATGCAACTTGGAAGGGAAAAAGTTGTAGACTTTTTGAAAAATGATTTGAAAATCGCGGGCTTTTACCCCGAAGATATGACGATCGCGCTCGGAACACTCGAAACGGCACCTGAGGAGGTTTTGAAAGCTTACGCCTCCATTTTCAACGGAGGCGTCGTTCTACAGCCGTTCATCGTCAAACGCATTGAAGATGCGAACGGCAGAGTCATTTACGAATCGGTTCCGAAGGTGATCAACATCGTTAAAGCAAGGAAGACCAGTACTATGGAAGCGTCCGCGGTGTTACTCGAAGTGATGCGGCAAGTTGTTGAACGTGGCACGGGTGTGCGTGCGAGGCAAAAATTACCAGTTGCAGGTAAAACTGGAACTTCTCTGAAGACGGCTTGGTTCATCGGGGGTGATCAAGGATTCATCATGGCGGTGGCTGTGGATGGTGAGAATCTGACTGGAGGGGTCCACGCCGCACCCGTATGGTCACAGTTACTAGCGAAATACAACTACAGTGGGAAGATGCCGAACTGGAAGATTCAGTCTACTTTCTCTACCAAAACCACGACGCCTTCTCTCACACTCGATGTGGATAGAGTCATACGTTGGTTGGAAGAAAAGAATTTGGATATAGAAACGTTGTCAGATCTTGCATCAAGAATGGACAGCCGAACTTTACTCGATTTTCTGAGCAGTATCAATGAAAGATCTCCACAACTCGCTAAAGAGTTGTGGGAGAGAATCAAACAGAAACGTGTTTGGTGAAATACAATTCGAACTGATGAAACAAAAAGTCAACTTGGCAGAACTAGAATAATTCTGTGTGGCTAAAAAGATATAGATTCACAGTATTTTTCTTAATGATTTGTAGCATCTTCATCTTTGTGATCTATTCCAAGGCGCGTGTGAACGCCAGTTATTTCGTTTTCCTTCCAGGTTATAAACCCAACGTTGGTATCGAACGAATAGACAACGAAGAATTGAGATCCTTCTTCAAGATCGCTCAGAAATTTGACGATGGCTCCCAGTTCGTCGTCGTTTTGCACGATCCAGATGGCTTTTTCTCATCCGGCACGTTGCTCAAAGTTGTGGAATTTCAAAATGAACTTTCCAAAATCTCATGCGTCAAAAATGTGCTCAGCATCGTCAATTACGCTTTCAAAAAACCGTATTTCGATGGTTCCACACTCGACAGGGAAATTTTGAAGGATCCAGAGGCCAACTCTTTCATCTCGAAAGACGGTGAATATCTTTTACTTCACTGTACATTGAATAGAAATTGTGACGAGGATAGAGCTTTGCAAGAAGTACGCCAGTTGATCAAAAATTATCAAGATCTGCGAGGCCTTTTGTTCGGTCAAATCGTCATAAATAGAGAATTGTTTCGTGAAATCGTTCATCAAGTGTTCGTCTATCCTGCCATAATCTTTTTGGTGATCCTTTCGATTTTCTATTTGCAAACACGCTCGCTGAAAGCCAGTTTAGTCTCCCTGTTGGTCCCAGTCCTTGCGAACCTAATCGTTTATGGTTTGACCACGCTGATGGGTATGGAACTCAACACGATGACCGTCATGTGCGTGAGCTTTTTGATCGTCATTGGTTCGGCTTACGGCCTACACTTTTACAACGGTGTTGTTAGATTCGGTGATCGCGTACGTAAAGAGATGTTCAGACCGATCTTTTTTTCCATGTTCACAACTGCGATAGGTTTTCTATCGTTTTTGTTCGTCGAGATAACGGCTTTCAGACAACTTGGATTGATGGTCTCATCCGGTCTTGCCTTAGTTTTCCTTATCCTTTTCACCTCAGGTTATGAATTGCTCTGTGACGAGAGAAAGGTTCGAAGGGAAACAGTACTGTTGAGAATCAGAAGTGAAAGGGTCGGTCGCGCCCTGTTGATAATTTCTCTCGTGCTCGTTGCTCTCACTTTTGCACTTTTGCCCGAAATAGACGTAGGTATGGATCAAGCATCTTATTTTTCCAAGGATAGTCAAGTAGCCCGCGCGTTGAGAATTCTCACCGAGGAGTTCTCTTACAGGGAACCAGTGTACATCATGATAGAGAAAGATGCACTCTTCACAGTTAAAGATTCGGAGATCATAAGAAGCATTTTGAGGGATTTGAGCGATCTTGACGAAGTTTCTTCGGTCCAATTCCCAGCCACATACCCGATACCGACCTTGGTGATGCTTTCAAGATTTCAACCGGTCATCAATCACTTTGTCGCGGACGGGAGAACGATTAGAATCGTTTTGAACATAACTGAGGAGGCTTACAGAAAGGCTGGAAGGTTGAAGCACAAATTGTTAGAAATCGTTCAAAAATATCCATACAAATTCACAATCGCGAGTGCCGCTTTTGTGGTTGATCAAATCAACTCGCAGATCATCGAGAGTCAAATCCAAAGTCTCACACTTTCTTTGTTGCTGATTTTCGGTTCTGTTTTGTTCGCTTTCAAAGATCTATCCTTATCGTTAACGATCGTGGTGCCTGTGCTCCTCACCGCTTTGATGAACTTCTTCTTCATGGCTTTGTTGAAGTTGAGATTGGACGTGGCCACCTCCATCGTTGCAAGCATTCTCGTTGGTTTGGTCGTAGACTATTCAATTCATCTGGCTCATGACATGAGGAGAACGAAAGACGTGTTTGTCTCGATAGAGAACGTATCGATGCCCATACTCGCCAACGGTCTCGGTCTGATCGGAGGTTTCTTCGTCTTGACTTTCTCAAGGCTTGCCCTCTTCAAGAATGTCTCACTGCTACTGATACTCGGTATCAGTTTTGGCGTTCTGTTCACACTCTTTTCTCAACCTCTGTTGATAAAAAAATTTGCCAACAAAATTCCAAAACAAAAAAAGTGAATGCTCGATGAAATCGAAGATCACCCCCGGCGATGATCAAGCTCTGTGTTTGATCCATCCTTTCGCCCGAAAAAGTGGTACAATAAAATTGGACTAAAAAGATCCACTTTGGGGGTGCGAAGATGAGTGAAGGTCTTGGAAAGGAACAGAAAAAGCAAGCGATAAAGCACATCATCAAACAGCTCCATGCGGGTATGCCTTTGGTTGAGGCGAAAGAAAAATTTGAAAAGGAAATAGGCTCAATCACATCTTACGAAATTGCCCAGATAGAGCAAGAGTTGATCAACGAAGGGGTTTCTCCAGAAGAGATAAAGCTTTTTTGCAATGTTCATGCTATGCTCTTTGAGAGTGTACTGTCTAAAAATTTTAAAAGTGTTGACCATCCTGCTCACCCAATCAACTTTTTCAAACAGGAAAACGAGTACATAAAGAAATTACTCGAGCAGATCAGAGCGTCTGCTTGGGAAAAGAACAAAGAAAAACTCAAAGGTTTGCTCGAAGAGTTGAAAGGCATTGAAGTGCACTACCAAAGGAAAGAACAAGTTTTGTTCCCATATCTAGAAAAACACGGCTTCACAGGTCCGTCCAAAGTGATGTGGGGTAAACACAACGATATAAGAACGATGCTGAGAAAAGCTTTGGAGGAGTTTGACAGAGTCGATTTCGAAGAGTATGTTCAGAAATATTTGAATCCGCTGGTTGAAGAAGTAGACGGCATGATATTCAAAGAGGAAAACATTCTCTTTCCCACCGCGCTGGAACTGCTCAAGCCGGAAGAGTGGGTGAGTGTACTTAGAGAGAGCAAAGATGTAGGTTACGTCTACATAAAATTGCCGGAAAGTTTGGAAAAATTGATCGAAGAACTCGAAATGAATCTCGTTCAAACTGTTTCTATAGATGAAGAAAACATCGTGTTCGATACGGGAAAGTTGTCTCTCAATGAGTTAGAAGCCATATTGAACACGCTTCCAATTGACATCACCTTCGTCGACAGTGAAAACAAAGTTAAGTATTTTTCGAAATCAAAAGACAGGATCTTTGTGCGCACCAAAAGTGTCATTGGGAGAGATGTGCGTAACTGTCACCCACCTCAGAGTGTCGATAAAGTCATGCAAATCATCGAATGGTTCAGGAAAGGAGAAAAGGATGAAGTAGATTTCTGGATAAATTTCAAAGGTAAGCTCGTTTATATAAGATATTTTGCCGTTCGTGATCGTAACGGAAAATACCTCGGCACCTTGGAAGTTACTCAAGATATCACGCAAATAAAGAAGCTCGAAGGGGAAAAAAGGCTGGCAGATGAAACGTATAGACCCAGATAAAACGATTTATGAACTCACCAAAGACTATCCAGAGTTGATAGATATACTTGCCGAGATGGGTTTTTTGGGTGTGAAAAATCCAATCATGAGAAACACACTCGGTAGGATCACCAGTTTGAGAGAAGGTTGCAAAAAACAAGGCAAAAGTTTAGAGGAGATCTTAGAGAAACTCAAGCAAAAAGGATTCAGTGTTTGATGGAAGATCAAGTGCAGACTCTAAACGTTGGGATGCACCTTTCTTCGATTGGTGAAAAATCTATACCAGTCTTTGCCATGTTTGATCGTTATCACTGTGAAGTTGGCAAGATAGAAGAAGAGTATGTGAAAATCTCTGTTCATCGTTCGATACAGAACATAGAAGAACAGTACCAAGAATCCCAATAAGACTCTGAATGCGTCCTCCTCAACGGTAGTTCTCCTCTTGAGGAGACTGAACAGTGCGAAAGTTGTACCTAAAATGGTGGGTGCTTCCCATCTTGTGAGCACTGACCAAGCACCGAAACTCGTTGCGACAGCCTTCCCACCTTTGAATTTAAGTATCGGAGAGAAAGCATGCCCCGCGACGCCAGCGAATGCAGCGAAGGCAACCACATATTCGTTCGATACCTTGCCGAGCCAGATGAACAAAAACAGAGGGAAGGTGCCTTTGAAGTAATCCAGTGCGAGTGCCAGAGCGCCCCATTTCAAACCTTTCGCACGCCAAAGATTGCTTGAACCTGGATTTCCGTCTCTAACTTTTCGAAGATCGATCCCGTTGATCTTGGCCAGGATATGCGCGTACATGATCGATCCGGACAGAAATTGAAACCCTACCACGAAAAGTTCAAACACGTATCTTTCTTCCTTTCCATACAACCGTTTTGAAGAAGATCACTTTGATGAGTGAAGTGAAGAACACGATGAGGAAGAATGAAAAATGCATTGGATAAAGAAGAGCATCTAAAAAATTGTAATCACCAGTTTTCCTGGAAACGATGTGTATCTGCAAAACGAACAAAAAATAATAGATGAAAAACGATGGTGAAAGAAGATTAAAGATTGAAGAATAAACACCCACCAGCCAAGAAAATACCAAGAAGAAATTCAAACCCGCCGAGGCCGCACCTAAAGACATATTTTTAGTGAAGCCTTCAAACATCTCTTTAAAACCATTCGGATACATGCGAAACTTTATGATCCTGCCTCCAAGATAGTTGTTCACCGCATAACCTTTCTCTATAAACAACCTTCCAAGTTTTATATCCTCAAGTACGCCGTTCTTGAACGCCGAATGACCTTTAGTTTCTTCATAGTCCTTCCTCTTCACAACCACAACTGGTCCATATGCGCCCATGGGCTTCAGATTGAAAGCAGAAAAACTTCCCATCGAGCCTACGACGATCATGTTGAAAGGCAAGGTCAAATGTTCATAGAATTTTTCCAGCCTTTGGTTCGGCCAAACTGAGACGAGACCACCGTCCTTCATTAAAAGTGCGACTAAAGTTTCCACTGCGTTCCTCGCTGGTTCAACATCGGCGTCCATGAACACGATGATTTCTCCATCGCTTTTCAAATAACCGTTCCAACATGCCCAAGACTTCCCAACCCATCCTGGTGGAGGTTCTTCCTTGAGATCCACCAAGACGATACCATCGAACCTCATCACAACTTGTTTTGTCGCATCGGTAGAATTGTCGTTCACAACGATTATTTGGAGGTTCTTATAAGTTTGTTCCTTCAACGCCGAAAGAAGTTTCGGTAAGTTCTTCTCCTCATTGCGTGCAGGAACGATCAGTGAAACTTTTGGAAGATCGTTAGACTTCGACTCAGATATGAATCTCAATCTCCAAAAAATCAACCATCCGACAAACCAGCAGAAAAACAAGATTGAATGTTGTAGCAGCGTCCAAGACATGCTAAAGTTTCAGTGCGTTTTCAAAAAATTCAGAATCTCATTCAAGTCTGGCAATTCCCTGATCGGATAGACTTTGAAGAAAATCACTTTTCCCGTCTCATCCACGATCACATTAGCTCGCTCGGAAAAACCATCTTTTTCTCTGAATATACCGTAAAGTTTTGCAACCTCTCCGTGTGGCCAGAAATCTGAAAGGATCCTCAATCTTTTCAATCCTAAAGAACCAGCCCAAGCTTTTTTGCTCGGCACAGGATCCACACTCAAGCCCAAAGGAACCGTGTTCAGTTTTTCGAACTCTTCATAATTTTGCTCCAAAGCTTTCATTTGCTCCGCGCACACAGAAGTCCACGCCAAAGGATGGAACGAAAGCAGCACCTTTTTACCTTTGAATTGAAAAAGTTGAATCAAGTTCCCATCTTGATCCTTCAATGAAAAATTCAATGCTTCAGAACCGATTTTCAACATATACATCACTCCTTTCTGTTTAAATTTTAAACGCTTCTTATCATAACAAGTCGCAAGAGAAGTGAAAAAACAATAATACTAAAATAATTTGTAACCTTCAAAACACTGAGCACGTGATTCTCTCTTTGAAGTTCATGTCACATTCGGTATTTTTGAAATGGATATGAACCAAACTTGAATGAACTTGCTCAGGACAGACGCGCTGTTTTTCTGCAAAAATTGGCAGAGGTTTTCAAGTCAAAACTTGCGCATTGTTTTTTGTCCAGTTTGAGTTGGAATGTTGTGTCGCTCATTCAACCAAAAGCTATCGGCAATGTTGTTGAACTTTTTCCCAAATCTTTTCATTCTGTTTTTGTTCAATTCGTCTTGAGTTCCAAAGCACCAATTTATCATGACTCAAATACAGCATTGTATAATGGTTTGTACGGCCAAAGGGGGTGGAAAGTTGAACGCGATAGTCGTGAGAAATCTCAGAAAGTACTATGGATCAGTCAAAGCAGTCGATGGGGTTGATTTAGACGTTGAGGAAGGAACTGTTGTGGCACTTTTGGGCCCAAACGGTGCGGGTAAGACCACGACGGTGGAGATCATGGAAGGTTTGAGAAAGAAAGACAGTGGAGAAATATATTATTTTGGTAGGAAAGTGGAACGAATCGATGAGGAAATCAAATCTCAGATGGGTGTTCAGCTTCAAAAGACTGCCTTTTTTGAATATTTGACTGTTCAGGAAACTATAGAGCTGTTCGCAGGTTTGTACGGAGTCAAAGTTGATAAGAAACGAGTGATCGAGCTTGTAGAAATTGTAGCTTTGCAAGAGAAACTGAAAAGCAAAGTGAAGAACCTTTCTGGTGGGCAGCTCCAAAGACTCTCCTTCGCCGTGGCACTCGTGAACGATCCGAAGATACTGTTTTTAGATGAACCCACCACTGGGCTCGATCCTCAAGCTAGGAGGCACACATGGCAGATAATAGAAGAATTGAAGAAGAAAGGTAAAACGATCTTTCTGACAACTCATTACATGGAAGAAGCAGAAAAACTGGCAGACAAAGTTTACATCATGGATCATGGAAAGATCATAGCGAGTGGGACAGTGGCTCAGCTTGTGAATTTGCTCGAAATGGACAGCTACATAGAATTCACTGCGGACAATCCCCATGTCCTTCAAAGAGAAATCGCCGAGCTGAAACTTTCTGATCACGATAGGCTGATCCTACCGACGAGTAACGTTGAAGAATCCATCCACATGTTGCTGACCAAAGCAAAGCAACTAGGAATCGTCATAGACAACGTCGTCATCAGAAGACCGAACCTTGAAGACGTTTTTTTGAACCTGACGGGTCGTTCTCTCAGAGATTGAGGGTGGTCTGCGTGAAGATCTTCAAGCTGGCGAAAGCTTTCTTTCTGAACGATGTGCGTGAATTCAATGGTTTTTTCTGGCCATTCGTTTTTCCACTCATACTTTTCTTCATATTGTCCTCCGTTTTCTCTGGTTTTTATAACGACGAAGGTGTGAGTTTTAAGCTGGGAGTCTTCAAAGAAGAGGAACCGGCGGGTTTTGGCAAGATAGTTTCGCAGGTTCTCGAGCAGATCAGCCCAAAACCTTTCCAGATCGTATACTTTGACGATTTTGAAGAAGCTCAAAGGAATCTTCAGTTGAAGAAAATCGATGTGGTTCTGAAAATACCAAAAGGTTTGAATTTAGCTCTGGCTAGGAGTGTGCTGTTTGCTGGAGAAGCTGTGAAACTCGAAGTCTATACGCTGGTTAACTCCACTGAGTCTGAAACGGCTGGAAGGATATTACAGTCCATCTTCCAAAGCGTGGATGTTGAAATGACCAAGCAAATTTTGAGTCGAACCGGTGGAAAATACACACCGGTCGAATTCGAACTCAAACCCATTGAAAAACGTGGAATTAGTCGAGAATTCAAGTATACAACCTACATCTTTCCAGCCATTCTTTTGATGTCTATTCTTTCCTTAGCTGTTTTCAATTTATCTCTCAATTTGATCTACAATCGTGAAGCCGGTGTGAACAAGAAATTGTACACCACACCGATCAAAGCCTTAGAATACTTTTTCTCACTCGGTTTGAGTATATTTGTGTCCATGGTGTTGTCGTGCATTCTCATATACATGATGGGTTTGGGAGTGTACAAAGTGAGCACTCTTTCACTTTCGCTGAGTTTCATCGCTAAGCTTCTCTATTCGATGCTGGTTTGTTTCAGCATAGGAATGATGATCGTTTCATTCTGCAAGAGATTTTCAACCGCAATGGTTGTAGCTCAGATTTCTTATCAGATCATGATGTTCTTGGGAGGTTTTTACTTTCCTATTCTGAGTATTGACATGCCTTTCTTCATAAAGGCTATAGCCTATGTGCTACCGACAACTTATCTTGTGGAAAATCTGAGAGTCAGTCTGTACCATAGTGTATACGATCTATCGCAATTGCAACTGTGGTTGGTTCCAAGTGTATGGTTCGTTGCATCGATCGTCTTGTTCTCGTTGAATTTCAAGAAGGTGATGGCTTATGAGTAGAAAATTTTTCGCCTTTGCGAAAGCTTACACAGTAGAATCCGTCAGGAACTTTTCAAGTTTGTTCATGACTTTGTTTTTCCCTGTGGTGTTTCTTGTGATATTCGGTTTTTTGTTCGGTGGAGAATCTGATTATCGAAGAACTATGGGGGTGTGTGTTGACAATCCTAAGGTGCTCTCTGCGTTGCAGAATGATGGTAATTGGAATTTGAAGATCTACGAAAAAGATCAGGAACTGATACGAGATGTAGAAAAAGGAAAAATTCCTATGGGATTGAGCGTGCAGAGTTCAAAAGTTGTTCTACACTATCAAGACAATCCCTCTTTAATGGGAGAAGTGAAAATGATTGAGCTGTCTGTGAGAAATACTGTTGAAAAGGCTTTGAACTCGACCAAACAGTTCGTCAAGATCGAGACAGTTCAGCTGCATCAAACGGAGAAAGAAATATCAGGATTCGATTACATGGTCATGGGTGTGATAGCACTTTCTCTTTTCTCCAATGGCATGTTTTCAATGATAACTGTTTTTGGCAATTACAGAAAAAAAGGTGTTCTCAAAATGGTATCTCTGACCACCACGAAACCAATCACTGTGGTTTCGAGTGTATCACTCATAAGATTGATCTTCAGCTTCGTTTCACTTTTTGTGGTCTTGTTGGTGTGCAAAATCATCTTCAAAAGTGATATAACCTTCAACTGGCTTTTGTTGATACCCACCGTTGTATTCGTTACACTTGGAATGATGGCGATAGGGGTATTGATAGTTTCAATCTTCAAAAATCCTAACGCAGCAATCAACGTCGCTTCGGTTCTCAACACGGTCATGGTTTTCTTCTCTGGAGTTTACTTTCCGATCAGTTTCATGCCAGATTATCTAAGGTGGATCGCGTACATCTTGCCTGTCAAGTATGCAGCAGACCTTGTTCGATTCAGCGCCAATGCCCATATACTCAGTGTTTCGTATTTTTTGACGGTGAACACAATCTTTCTTTTTGGTGGTATCTTTGCTCTTTGGGTTTCTGCCAAGTTTTTCATGAGGCCAGAGTGAAGTATTCGAAAGAATAATCACTCAGTTTTGTGGGGGGGTGGTACGATGCGACTCGAAGTCATTTTCAAAACCAAGCACAGTGTGATACCAATCAACTATCAATATCAACTCTGTTCATTCGTGTACAAAAGACTCAGACATGAAGATCAAGATTTTGCCTCCTTCTTGCACGATCGAGGCTTTAAAGGGTTCAAGCTCTTCACCTTTTCTCAGCTGTTCTTCGACAGTTCCACTGTTAAGGATCGAATGCTACTTGTCGGTGAAGGAAAGGGACGTTGGTACATCTCTTCTTGTAGCGAAGATTTCATAAGGAACTTTTTCTCTTCGATGATTGAATCTCCAGTGATAGAAATAGAGGGTAATTTCTTCGAGATCGAGCAGATAAATACCTTGAGCGAACCAATTTTTAAAGATCGTATGCGTTTCATCATGCTTTCTCCCCTGGTGGTGAGTATACCTGTAGATAGGGGTGGAAAACTTTACCATAGGTATCTTTTGCCTGATGAACCTGAGTTTCAGCAAGCTTTGAAATCAAATCTTTTGAAGAAATATTCGGCTTTCTATGATGAAAAAATCGAGGCGGAATTTTCAATCGAACCAGACTGGGACTACATTCGTAGACGTGGCAGGATCACCAAGTTGATAGCTATCAAAGACATACAAGTGAGAGGAACTGTTTTTCCGTTCACTGCGGTTGGGGATACGAGGCTGATAAAACTCGGTTATGAAGCAGGCTTTGGTGAGAAGAACAGCCTGGGTTTTGGAATGGTAACTACTATGAAGGAAACTTGAATTTGTTGATTAGTGAATCGCACCATTCTTTTTATCTCACGATGCTAAGTAAATTCTTATAGAGAAGATCGTACTCTTTAACCAAACTGGAATATTCAGATGCAAGCGTTGTGTCAGGTTGAACCAACTTTGAGAGTATCCCATTGTGCAGTATTGACGATGTAGGTATAAGTTCTTTCTCCTCTGAAAGAAGT